>JBEIKR010000109.1:0-9513 GCA_040379705.1 Crocinitomicaceae bacterium | reverse complement strand
CCATCTCCAACAACTACAACCACCCAATCATTCTTCAAGCGGGAGACAAGGTGCGCTTGGGTTCATCCGCAACCTATGACTGGGAATACCATATTCTTGGAAGACGCGCTGAGCGTAAAGAAGAAGCCCAAAAGGTATCAAAGCCTACACCGACTCCTTCGTCAAACCCTCAATCAACATCAAAATCAGATCAAGCGCCAAGTATTAAAAAAGACACCATCAACCGTGACCTTTGGATTATCCTCGGGGCAATTGTGTTTTTGCTCTTTGTGTTGAATATCATCACGGGTTAGAAAATCGGATGCCTTCGGTGATTTGATGCCTGCGGCAATTTGGTGCTTTCAGCAATTTGATACCTTCGGTAATTTGATGCCTGCGGCAATTCGTAACTCGTCATTCGTCATTCGTAATTCGTAACTCGTCATTCTTAACTCTTTCTTCTCTACTCCCAAGGCTTCACCACTACCTTCTTAAACTCCCCTTCTTTGAATTTCTTGTCCGCAATGCCATTGTATTCCTTGATGAGGTTCCCGTTCCAATAGTACATCACTCCTGGTGTGTCTTTCGAATTACCCAAAGTCTTCCAGAAGCTCACCACATCGAGTACCAAGTAGGTATAATCGCTACCGGCAAATGCAAAGAAATCTGGAATTAACTCGGCTTCTTCATCCATGAAAACAATCCGAACTTCTGGGAATCCGGGGATTGATTTCCTCATTTTTGTCAGTTGCTTCGCCGTTTCTTTACAGTGGTCACACCCAGGTGCGAAAAAGCACAGTATTTTCTTGCCTTTATCAATATCAGGGAAGAGGTTGCTGAAGCCAGATTTCTTTGATTTAGGTTCCTTAACCTCTGGAATTGAGTCTTTAACTATCTTAGGATCAGTTGTTTTTGCTGTCGTATCCACAACAGTGGTTGCTGTATCCGCTTCATTTATTGTTCCTTGAATGACAGGTGTAATCTTTGTTTTTTGTTGCATGGGACCTACCATGAAAACAGCTAGAATCGATGCCAAGATTATGGTCAAAATCAAGAAATGATTGCGCTCATCATCTTCTTTTTTAATCACCATAAATAGGTAAACAAGCATTCCCATTGCTAGGATGTTCTTAACAAGTGCTTGTACAGGTGTCATAGGAAGCAATGCCCCAAAACATCCACAATTCCCCTTGTTTCCGACAGTGATGATCTCATATGTGAGTTGTGATGAGAACACAAAGAGCATGAGAAATGAAAGCGGTAGAACGAGTCTCTTAAAATAATGTGGCTGTAGCAAGCCAACCCCTAAAGCCAATTCACATCCAATTAAAATGCGAGAGAAATACTGAGCAAATTCTTCATTGAAGCCCATTGGAATCAATTGTTTGGCTTCAAACGTTCCTAATGCCAAAGCTGCACTTGGGTATAATTTTGCAATTGCCGACAAAAAAAACATGCCCGCAAGTAGAATGCGAAGGCCTAAAGTGATTGTTCTTTGAAGTTGTTCATTGTTCGCCATAATTCAGAGTTTTGAAAACGTGAAGTGTGAAATTACAAATTTCTAGAAGTGAAAATCAATCGCTTGTGTGCTATTTTGTTACCGGATTGTTAATCTTAAATAGTTCCCGATTTATGGCAATAATTCGGGACGGTATTCAAAGTGCATGGTGTCGTAGTGTTTCCATCGTCCACCCCAGATGAATCCATGTTTTTCGAAGATTAACACGAGTGCTATTGGGATTCTGTTCTTAAATCCACGGACTCCATTCTCGTTGGTACATCCGCAGTCCCATTGCCAGTAGTTTGATTCTGAGATATTAATGTCAATGGTTATTCCAAAACTATGCATGCTCATTCGATTGGTACCATTGATTTTTCGAAAATTGAATGTCCCACCAATGTTGCTAAGGTATTTCTTAAATTCAGGATGTTGATCCAACTCCTTCGATAGTGCCATGAACTGTTTACTTACGCCATTTTTTTATTGACCAAAATCCGCTGGTTGACGAGCGCAGGGCACCAGACGATTTCTGTTAAGTTCGATCGCACTTCTTCCTTTGTATGACCGTAGATCTTCATAAAAAATGCGTCGTGCCGTATCCGTCCAGCGTCATTAACAGGTGTTTTAATGATACTATCAGCCATGTATTTTTCAGAAAACATGTCTTCGAGGTCAGCCTTGTCTAACAGTTCTTGTGTAGACTTCATCAAGTGGTCATTGAATTGCAATTCAGATGAATCCGTGAATAGAACGCTTCCATTTCTGTAGCCAATGACGAAGTCGGGGTATGCGTTCATTAGTTTGGTAACTTGCCATGGAATTGAATCATTGTCGCTCATTTCATGCATTGAGACGATTCTCGAGCGCAATGGTAGACGAGTACCTTGTGCATCTGTCCCTAATAAAGGGATTATCCAAGTTGTGATAATGCCAATGAATAACAATGCAAACGATGCGATAGTATAGGATTTTGTTTTCGTCAAAACGTCAATAGATGACATGCGAAGAAAATATGCCTTTTGGCACATTCGGATAGCGATCACTAATGCCACAGTACCAGCAATCTGTGGAGAATGCACCAAATTCAACAATGGTCCAATGTCCATTTTTCTTTATGAAAAGTCCTTCCGCATGACAGCAGTCATATGCTTCATCAGGAAATTCCATAGGTTTTCCATCTTTTCGTTGAACCGTGCCTTCAAACCAAGCATAATTTCCAGAGACCTTCAAGTGATTCACCACGAAGACGACCTCCTGATCAAATTGTGAAAAGATA
Organism: Crocinitomicaceae bacterium; assembly: GCA_040379705.1. Lineage (GTDB taxonomy): Bacteria > Bacteroidota > Bacteroidia > Flavobacteriales_D > Crocinitomicaceae > M0103. The sequence goes on along the minus strand of JBEIKR010000109.1, from coordinate 6,757 downwards.
TCTTTTCGGGCGATATTCAATATTTCAGTCCTTTCTTTTTCGTTCTCGGAGGTTTTCGTTTTGAAGTCACGAACGGTTTGTCCGAATGAGTGCATCCAGAAGAATATAAACAATGAGCATAAAGCATTTTGAATCATCATGTTTGAATTTAAAAAGCCCCTTTCGGAGCTTAATTTGATTATGCCTTAGGTTGATTTTTCTCTTTCAATATTCCACGGATGGAGAAGAGTAGAAGGATTGTTGCGATACTAAGGACAGAGGCAAAGCTCAAGATTCCCATTTCATAATAATGCTCTCTATTCAGTTCTTTTTCAATGTTCTCCTGTGCCAAAAGTTCTTCTGCTAATCGAACTTTTCGTGCATACAGTCGATGGTATTTGTAGAAGATTCCTACAGCAGATTTGTCGGTGTACTTAAATTCTGATGATGTAAAGAAATCGGTACATGCTGCGCTGATGTCTGAATCCTCAAGGCTGCTTCCAAGTATTTTTTCCGCAATGTTGTGTTTGAATGATGCAGTTTTGATGATTCCTTTGTCTTTGATTTTCTTTAATGTTTCATTCACAGTTTCCACTCGGGATTTGGTAATTGAATCATTTCGGAAATAATCAATGTAGCGGCTGAATTGGTTTAAATCATCCTTTTCTTCGTACAATTCCTTGAAGCGAGGCTTATGTCCCTCGATTTTTTCAAAAATTGACACGATATCTTTGATGTTCGATAGGTTTAAATAACCATTGTAAATGAGTGTGTTTCGATGGTAGGATTGTAAAAAGTTGGTTCCCTGATCTTGGCTTGTGTATTTGTTTAGTTCGAGCAACATGCGTAGCACCTTGATTCTTTCGCAAAATTGAGTGGAATCAATCCCTTTGTATTCGAAAATATCATCCAAAATATTTGGAATGGCTTCAGGGTTTCGACGGTATTCCATCTCCGTATATTCGATTTGTTGTGGGTAGGTGAATTCCCAGTAAGGATCATACACTTCTTCCCATCGGTAGCGCTCAACTTCCACAGAATCGCCTAGTTTTTTCCATTCTGCTTTAGGCATTGCCCGTTTCAAACTGTCCAGCACTTTTTTGTAATCCTCTTTTAAGCAGGCATCTACATTGTTGCTTTCGTCAAAGTCGGTGTCGATTTCATTTTTATCAAATTCCATTTTGGAAATTTTCACTTCTTCACGGGATGAGGGAACGGCATTCCATGTGTACAGTGAAATCGCATAAACGAGGGTGCCAATCGCTAGAATGGATAAGATTTGCCAACTTCTTTTTCCAAAGCGAAAAAGAATTTTTTCTTCAATGTCGTTGAGGAGACTTCGCAGTTTGTTCATAATAGTGTAGGTTTTGAAAAACGAATGTACAAAAATTTAAGGTTGCTGTTGGATCAAGCCACTACAGGAACAATTCAATCGATTATGGAAAGATTACATGAGATCCACGCACAACCATTTCCTCTTGTACTGGTTTTATTTCCTTACCGTTAATCTGAATTCCATGCAACCATTGTTTCGTTTCATTCGGTATTGGCTCTATCAATATGAAGGATAATTGATTCGTGTCAAAGGCCGAGGTGTCGAATTGAAATTTTGCAAACAACCCCGTTTCGTATTGTACTAAAATGATTCGTTGGTGTTCTTCAATAGTGGGTAAAATTGGTTGTAGCAATTGGGTTGAATATTTAGGGAAAAGCAAGCCATCCCCCAATAGTTCCAATGATGTGAATTTTTCTAAAAAACGTCCTTTGTGTTTGATTTCAATTCTATTTTCTCTGGACAAAGTGAAGGCGCGTTGTTCTTGATATGTGCTCAATTCGGACCAATGTGTACAATTAAATCGACGAAGGAAATCGATATCGAACATCAGATTTTCCCATGGAAAATCATGCTTTTTGCGAAACTCATCCATTTCTAGAAAGCGTGGCATGTGAATGTCACAAATCCAATAGCGTATTCCAGCCCCAAAAAGATTTACGAAGTACATCAGTGTCAGTCCATCTATGGTACTAAGTTAGTGAATACAACGCATGAATGTCCATTCATTTTAGTTCAATCATTTCATTTCATGAGGTTCCTTGAAAAAGAATATCAACAATGCTTGCTAAGGCTGATTTATGCGCGTTTTTGAAATCCGATACCCCCATTAGACTTTGACGAAAGTACAAGTTCTTCAATGCAGTAATTCTTTAGCATTTCAAAGTCCGCCTCGGCACCTTCAATTACGGACTTCACTTCGCATTTCCGCACGATGTTATCGATTTGACCACCGGTGAGATCAAAATTGTCCGCCAAATAGCGTGCCTCCTCCATTGATAAATAAGTGATTTTATCCATCCATATTGCTGTTCTTGCCTTCAATTCTGGTCGGTTAAATTTAATTTTGAATAAAAAACGACGATCAAATGCCTTGTCTAAATTGTCCGCCAAGTTCGTTGTTGCAAGAAAGATCCCTTTGAAGTTCTCCAATTCTTCCAATAGAATGTTTTGAATCGCATTTTCCGTTTGGGCGGTATTACTCGTCGAACCACTTTTTCGGTTGGATAGAATGGCATCCGCTTCATTGAAGAATAGGATGGGAGTGAGGTCACAGTTTTTACACAATTCCTCATATTCCTTGAAAATCTTTTTAATGTTCTTTTCGGATTCACCAAACCACATTGACTTTGTTTGGCTGATTTCTACTTTCATGATTTCTCGGCCACTGGATTTTGCCAATTGCAATACCGTTTCCGTTTTACCAGTTCCAGGAGCTCCAAAAAGCAGGATGTTTAAGTTGAGCGGAAGGTTTTTTCCTTTCAATCGATCGATGAGTTCTTTGTAGGTGTTGTCCATCATCATCTCACGAACCGTGCTGAGCTGTGACTCTTCACGATCGCTGAAGTAGAGTGTTTTGGAACCAATTGTTTCTGGTTTTATTGTATTGAATTTCTTTCGTTGCTTGAAAATTAATATTTGATCATCCTGCAAAATCTCGGCGGTTTTATCTGTCACTTGAAGTTCTACATCGTTGAAAAACCTTGATTGGCGGTATTCCAAAAGGTCGTTGCTAATCAGTTTGCATTCTCCACTGTAGATGCTTTGAATATACCTCACGCGGTGAGATGAAATTGGAAACAATGCCGTTATAGGATCGTCCATGTCAACAGCATTGGTGCCCATGAGTGTCTTCCAAATCACGTAGATATACAAGATCCGTTCTTTGTCGAGAAGATCCATGTCACGCAAGGTGCGAATGAACGAATATTTCTTTTGAGAATTAAGCAATTCTTCCACTTCTGTCATCATGTCAGAAACATTCAACTCACCTTGAATGCATGCATTGGTCAAGTCGTAAATCACTTCCAACACCTCAATGGTTCCGTTCATTTCGCGTTTTTCCGATTTTGGGAAGGAGGCGTTTCGAATAAGTGCATCGATGATATCGGGTGCCGCTGAAAAGTAATATTTGCGCATCACATCATCCGAACGGTGGCGGTGAGTCTTCTTGTAAATCAAGCGTTTTTCATATAAAGAATCCAATGCAGGAACTAGTGGCATAAACTGGAACGGTGTAATCTCAAAAAATCGGTACAAATCCACCATGTCGGATTTATCACCAAACAAGTTCAACGTCGCAATGTTGGCGAATAGGAACGCTTCTGTTTGTGAACATGATAAATAGTCAGAAAGGATTTTTAGTTCCTTTGATAGGCTAGGTAGTAGATCATCCGGTAGGTTCGAATCTTTCGATGCGAAGTAAATGGTATTGATAGCATCTAAAGGGGTAATCTTTTTGTTTTTTGACGTAGATTGTTCGCTTGCTTGGTTGCGCACTGTGCGTTTCGGAGGAGAGATTTTTTTCTGCATGGTTGAAATGTTTCACTTGATATACGGGCAGTCCCTCTTGGAATAACATACAATTCAATTTTTCCTCTTTTATGAGGTGTTCAAACTCCCTCAAAAAAAAAAATATAAATGAAAAATGTTATGAAAAACTAGATTACCCGTAAATGAAATGCAACCGAAAAAAATGTGAATATGAACGTCTAAATTCTGAATGTGGTTTTTAATTCTTGAATCGAAGTCGAATGGGAGAGGTACATCCGAACCGTCCGGCAGAAATTTCAAATCATTTAAAAACCAACACATGAAAAAAAGAAAGTTCATTTCAACAGGTGCCGCACCAAAAACACTTCGCTTAAACGTTGAAAAAGTAGTCATTGGCGAAAACCCCAAAAATAAATCAGGCTTTTCCTATGCCTTGGTCATGAACAAACAAGCGTTTACTGGAAATCTACTTAGACTTGTTCGTTCCTACCCTGAATTGCCAGGAAGCTTGATTGTTTCCGTTCAAAATCAAGCAGGGACTACATGTCCGATCGCCATCATCCATTCAGATGTCGATTTGCGTTCGGCGGTTTTGAGCCATCGGGTGTCAACTCCTGATTGGTGCCTAGAAAAAATGGCGCAATTTCAATGTTCAATAATCTTGTTTCAGCCTGCGAAAGTAGGTTGAAACACTATTTCCTTGTTTTTAATCGATCAATTTCAGCAATAATTTGGTCTAATTTGTCATGCAAGCGCGCAATTTCTTCATCCTGTCGCATGTCTGATTGAAGGATTTCGTCTTCCTTTTTATTCATGGTGTCTATTTTCTTCACCAGCTTTTCCTGAATCTGCGAGGTCATTACCGCAAGGAAAATGTTCAGTGTGATCAATACTGAAAAAACAAAAAAGGAGATAATATATATTTCAGATACGATGGATGAAACGTTGTCGTCATCCCGCAGTTCGGCCAATGTAGCCGCCCAATCGTTAGTCATCAACGTGAAAAGACCCGTAATTGCAGAATATAAATTGCTGAAATCAATATACCTAAAGGAATTGAAGTCGTACAAGTACATGCCAATAATGGCATAGCAATAAATGATTAAAAATATAAGAGCAAGAAAGGTGATAATGGTCGGAACGACTGAGAATATTTTCTTTTCAATGTCTTTAAGTCGGTTGCTCACTTCAAAAACGCGGAAAATTCTAAATATTCGGAACATGCGTAAAATCATGATGACCTCAGTATGGTCAAATAGGTGGCGGAGGAATGATAAATAGCCCATGATGACCAACATCAAATCAAAAAGAAGCCAGAATGATTCTTCAATGACCATGTTTTGATGACTTGATTCTTGTCTTGTGGCATTCTCACGTTCGGTCAGTTTACCTACGAGGGCCGGAATGAATTCTTTCATTCCAAAGACCTTCGTTCGCCAACGATAAATAATTTCAAAGGTGAAATAACCAATGATGAGAATATCCAAAACTTCAAAAAAGAAGAGGTATTTGGGTTGATTATGAAAAGCTGTTTCTATCCCTAACAGGATGGCGCAGAAAAGGATGACATAACCGCTAATTTTTTGAATACGTTTTTCCATGAGCGTTAAGATCAAAAAGTTCGCGAAAGTAAGTGATTGTGTTGTAAAACAAAATTATTCGCCGATAATCTCAAATGAGTCATGATCACCCAATTCTCCAATAATTTTACGAAGCTTTTTCTCCGCACGATCGATATACACTGAACTGTTGGTTAATTGCAATTGCGCATTGATTTCTCGAATCGACTTCTTCTCAAAATATCTCAAGAGGAGAATGGTGCGGTCCATTTCTTTGAGGTGTGACATGGCTTGTACCAGATCGACTTCTTTGGTGGAGATAAACATGGAAATTTCATCATTCTCGTGATGAGATGACTCAAATATGGCATGTATGAAGGCATGGTCATCCGCATAATTCACCGTATTGATTCGATTGGATGCTTTCTTACTTCGTATGCGGTCAAAACAAAAGTTACGCGTAACAACTCGAAGCCATGCTCCATTTTCCCAGCGCGAAAGTAGCGTGTCATTTTCGCTACGTAAACGCTTTAAAATGTCAATACATAAATCTTGATATACATCCTCCGCTTCGTCAAAGTCGTTGAAGTACTCACGAATCAATCCCTTAATAAGTCGATTGTTTCGGCGCAATATTTCGGTGACTAGTAAATCTCGATTCATTTGAAACAGTCCTTTTTTAGAATGACTTTATCCCTCGAGTCTCATGGATGGCGGTGGATTGATTTTCTTGGTAGCGAAATAGAAATTCACTGAGGTCTTCCACACTTGAGTCCGCTATGATGTTCCGCATTGAAATCAGCCGAGCATGCTGCATAATTTCTTCACCTTCTTTTTTTATGTCGGTAAATGGGATTTCAGATGCTAAAAAAACAATGCTTTTTTGGCTTAAGTCAATGCCGTATTGATGTTGATTCGTGCGATAACGTATTGATTTTTCAGAGAGCATGGACTCGGTTATTTTAATCGGTTGTTCGACAGGAATAAATGAAGATTTAATCACGCTTTGCATCAATAATTCATACGGGCTTCCGATGATTAGCCCTTCTTTTTGTTCGGTTTTTCGATCTCTTAAATAGCCAGAAATGGGTTCTTTCAGGGATTCAACGTCATATTCAATGTGGTACCTGTTTGCCGCATGATTCACATAACTTGCATTTGTAAGTTGTTCGACATCATCATTTCTTTCATACAACAATAGATAATTGTCGAATTTGTCTAAAACCGCATTATTGGTATTGTTAAACAATGATTTTGCGTGTTCTCCAATCCAAAGGATCTGTTCTTTTCTCATGTTGGAAGCGGACATAGTGATTCTTGATTTATTAGATAGTCACGATGAAATGTCAATTAACTAACAAATGAAGCGAAAAAAAATGCAAAATACTTTGTT
>JBEIKR010000108.1:0-9575 GCA_040379705.1 Crocinitomicaceae bacterium | reverse complement strand
GATTTCTTTTGAATGGATTCTCATTTTGTTGATTGCCTTTGCCTTTGCCATTCGTACCTCACCTGTTCAAACGTATCTTGCTAAAAAAGCGGCAGCATTTCTTTCAAAGGAATGGAATACACGTGTGGAAGTTGGTTCTGTTTCCATTATTTTTATCGATCGCGTTGCCTTAGATGATGTTTTGGTTCTTGACCATGACAAAGATACCCTGGCCTCCATTCATACTATTTATGCGACATTAGATAAACTCGACTTAAAGAAAAACGAGCTCGATTTGGGAGAAGCTGAACTCGATGGAGGAATCATTCATTTATCCAGAGACAAAAAAACAGGTGAATTCAATTTTCAATTTATCATCGACTACTTCAAAAGCGACAAACCCACCAAAACAAAACCAATGGCGGTTTCACTTCGAACCGTTCAGCTGACTGATGTGCGTTTCAAATATACCGACCATCGCAAAAAACATGAAGCGGAAGGAATTGACTTTGACCATTTGTGCTTCAAACATGTGAATTTAAACGCAAACAATTTTAGTATTTTCAACGGAAAAATTTCAGTTCAAATCAACTCTTTCAGTGCACAAGAGCAGTCTGGGTTTAATCTAAATCAACTGAGCGCAAAAGTCAATGTAAGTCCGAAAGGCATTTTATTGTCTTCCTTGATTATTAAAACCGATGATTCAGACATCAAAGCACCCAAACTCCACCTATTGATGAACGATTACGCTGACATGAGCGAATTCGTTGATAAGGTCACATTTGATGCACGCCTGGCAAAAAGCTCCGTTAGTCTGAAGGACGTCTCTTATTTCGCCACAGCCCTTTGGGGAATGGATCAAGTGATTGAGATCAAAGCCGATGTCAGCAAGCACATCAAAGATTTGAAAATTTCGAATTTAGAATTTAAAACAGGCAAACGCACCTTGGTGAGAGGAACCGTTAATTTGCCAGACTTCAGAAATCTCAATCGTGCATTTTTCTCAGAAAAACTAGATTATGCGTTCATTTCGTTGAATGACTTGCAAAAAATCCGAATGCCGAATTCTGCAGATAGCAAATACTTGTCCTTCGATAAAATTTTACAGCGACTCGGGTATTTTGAAGCCCTTGATTTACGTTTGGATGGATTTTACTCCCAGTTTGTTGTTTCCACAGACAAATTGAACACAAAACTCGGTACCGTTCGGATGGACAATGGGATCATGTTCACTCAGAACTTTGCAAACAACTCTTTCCTTTTCCAGCATTCAGAAGCTAGTGAATACGATGTGAAGGTAGAACAATTCCAACTTGGACAGTTCCTTGACAACAGAAGTTTGGGTGTTGTGGATGGCACCTTCTTCTTAACGGGAGAAGCTTTTTCATTGGATGACATTCACTTCACGGAGATTACAGGTAATGTAAACCGATTCGACTACTTGGATTATGCCTACACCGCGATTCGTATTTCAAAGGGAAGTTTCGAAGACAATAAGTTTTCCGCTATTATTGATGTGAAAGACGACAACCTCGACTTGGAATACAACGGATTTATCGATTTCAAAGACAATCAACACATGTCTTTTACTATTGACTTGAAGAAAGCCCTGCTCGACAAACTAAACATTGCTCAGCGCGACAGCACGAGTTTAACAACCAATTTTGTTGTCAATGTCTATGGAAGTGACCCCAATAAAATGGCTGGAAATGTGACCATGCACGGCTTATTGTACAAAGAAGGACAAAACGAAATCAAACTTCCGGACATCAATATCAACGTAACGCGATCTACCGCCGAAGATGTGTTTAAAATTGTAAGTCCAATCGCAGACATTACGCTAACAGGGAAGATTGACTTCTCGACGCTTGTGGATGACTTTCTCACCCAATTTGAAAAAGTATTCCCATCCATTGTTACGGCAAGTGGCCAAAAGAAAAAGCAGAATGGCGCGAAGAGTAATTTTTCGTACAACCTTACTACGAAAGACACGAAGGACTTCTTGGCCATTTTCGCCCCTGAACTATCCATTGCTCCAGCCTCCATTTTGATTGGTAATTACAGTGGGAAAGATGAGACGTTCACAATGGGATTTATATCACCAGAGATTCACTACCAAGACTTTACTTTCAAAGGAATCGACTTGAAGCAAGCAATGACGTCAACAGAAATTCAAGCCATTTATTCTCTTAAAAAATTCCAATATAAGGACAGCATTTCCTTAGACAATTTGAAATTCACTACACTCGGAGGAAATAAAGGATTGACCTCTAAATTGACATGGAATACGGGAACGAAGAACGAAACGGACATCGCTTGGAATACAACGATTGTTAATAGCAACCACATCAATTTTGTATTGGAGCCTTCCTACTTCAGTATCAATGATATGCGTTGGGACATTGAAAAACAATCCGACATTTTAATTACCGATCGAGATGTGCATATTTCAAAATTGAAACTGCAAAAAAACAATGCAACGAATGGTTCCAAGAAAGATCAATATTTGAGTATTGATGGGTGTATATCTCGCAATGATGCCGATCGATTGAACTTTAAAGTTCATGACCTTGATCTTGGTGAATTGGGTGAACTATTGGGATCTGAAATGAATCTCAAAGGATCGTTGAACAGCTGGGGCTACATTTCTAATCCTTATGAAAACCTGACGTACCTCGGTGACGTAAGTGTTGAAGGCTTGTTTTTGAATAATCAAGAGGTTGGAGACATCTATGCCCAATCGGGTTGGAACAAGGCCTCACAGAGTGTCGCAATGAATGGTGATTTGATTTATCGCGGACAGGAAACATTTACCTTTGAGGGACATTACTTCACAGAGCGAAAGGAGGAAAACATTGCGTTGGATTTGGTGTTTGATGAGACGGATATCAGCTTTGCCAATGCCTTCCTCGATGCCGAAGTAGTGAGCAAAATTCGGGGGAAGTTGGATGGAAAATTACGCGTCAGTGGAACGCCTGATTTCCCGAAACTGGATGGTTCTTTGAAGTTGAATGATGGAAATGCCAAGATGGAATTGCTCGGTGTGAACTTTGGTTTCAATGGCAAAATATCTGCCGATGAATACGGTTTTTACATTGACAACATGCCTGTTTCCGATGAAGAAGGTAACACTGGATCATTGATAGGCTCGGTGTACCACAATCAATATAAAGATTGGAACTTTGACTTGCAATTCGACCTTGAGCAAGATTACAATTCGCGTGGAAAAAATGGACCTCTCCCACTTCAAAAGTTCCTAGTCTTGAACACCCCTTACAAGGAAGGAGAAACCTATTACGGCAAGGCTTACGGCACAGGAACCGCGAATATCTTTGGCTACACCGACAATCTCGAAATTACGGTGGATATCAAAACAGAAAAAGGAACAGAAATTTATTTTCCAATGTTTGGGGTATCCGAAATTTCTGAAGAGGAAACATTTGTTCGTTTCAAGCCAAAAGGCGATCAGGGAGGCACTGCCGATCCAAAAATCAACTTCTCAGGCGTTTCGCTTGACCTTAACTTTAGAGTGACCCCAGATGCCAAGCTGAAAATAATATTCAATAAACAGTCGGGAGATGAAATCACAGCGACAGGTTCAGGTGACATCGCCATGCGGCTTGACAATCTCGGTGATCTCGCAATGGATGGTACATTCAAAATTAAAAATGGGTTGTACAACTTTGCCATGGGAAGCTTGAAGCAGAAGTTCTATATCGAGGAAGGCGGGACAATCTCATGGACGGGAGATCCTTACACCGCAAACATTGATTTACGCACATACCTTATTGTTAAAGCAAACATCAGCGAAATTTCTCCCGATCAATTGCAAGGAAACAAAGGGAATCAACAAGATATTTATTGTTACTTGGCCTTGAAAGAAAGCTTGTTAAAACCAACCATTGGTTTCGATATCAAAGCACCAAAGGCAGACGAAACAAGCAGAGCGTTGATTGAGCGAATTAAAGGCGATCAAGACGAATTAAACCGGCAGTTCTTCTCCTTAATGTTGATGAAGAAGTTTCAACCGCTGAAAGGCTCCTCCGCTTCTGGTAGTTCAACCGCAATGGATTTGGCATCCAATCAAATCAATTCTATTCTCGATAAAGTTTCGAAAGACTATAAAATGAATGTAAACCTCGACGCCGATCAGAATACTGGAGAAAGTAGTTTTGAGTTCGGAATTAAGAAAGGTTTATTTGATGATCGACTCATATTCACGGGTTCATTTGGCGTAGAAAATGGCTCAGGGACACAGCAGCAAGGACAAAGTGCACTGATTGGTGATGTCAGTTTGGAATACCTCATCAATGAAAGTGGTACATTCCGAATCAATGTATTCAACGAGTCCAACGACTACAGCATTATTCAAGACAAAAACCTAGGCCCATTCAGTCAAGGTGCTGGTTTACACTACCAAGAAGATTTTGACACGTGGAGAAACTTTAAAATTGGACAGTATTTCTTGGATATATTCCGTTCGAAAGAACATAAACGTTTTCCAATCAAACGAAAACGACGACAAACTCCAGTTCCAGCTGTTGGTGATAGCGGGTCGATTCTTCGCATTCGCAAAGAGCAAAATTCTTGATATTATCTTTATTTTTACCCTTGAAAAATTCGACATTTGACCTATGAAAAAAGTCCTAATAGCCAACCGTGGTGAGATTGCCCGTCGCGTCATTCGCACATTGAAACGCATGAATATTGCTACCGTAGCTATTTATTCAGATGCAGATAAATCCGCGCCGCATGTTTTGGAAGCGGACGAATCCGTATATGTTGGACCAAGCCCATCATCAGAAAGTTATTTGCGTCAAGATGTGATATTGCAGTACTGCAAGGAGTTGAATGTCGATGGAATCCACCCAGGTTATGGCTTCCTTTCAGAGAATGCTGACTTTGCTCGAAAAGTGAAAGACGCTGGAATGAAACTTATCGGTCCATCACCTGAATCCATGGATGTCATGGGTGACAAATTGAGTGCAAAGCAAGCGGTTAAAAGTTATCATGTGCCTTTGGTTCCCGGGGTGGATAGTGCAATTACCGATGTCGATGAAGCGATTAAAATTGCCGAAGAAGTGGGTTATCCTATCTTAATCAAAGCCTCCGCCGGAGGTGGTGGTAAAGGAATGCGACTTGTTGAGCGATCAGAAGATTTCATCGAGCAAATGCGAATGGCACAGAATGAAGCACGTTCTTCTTTTGGAGACGATGCTGTTTTCATCGAAAAGTTTGTCAATAAACCGCGTCACATAGAAATTCAAGTGTTTGCGGATCAACATGGAAATGCTGTTTATTTGTTTGAACGTGAATGTTCGATTCAACGTCGACACCAAAAAGTGGTGGAGGAAGCCCCAAGTGCGATCCTCACTCCTGAATTACGCCAGAAAATGGGAGAATCCGCGGTTGCTGTATGTAAAGCATGTAACTACGAAGGTGCAGGAACAGTTGAGTTTTTGGTGGATGCCGATATGAACTTTTACTTCCTAGAAATGAACACCCGCCTTCAGGTTGAACACCCAGTCACTGAAGAAATTACAGGCTTGGACCTCGTAGAATGGCAAGTACGCGTCGCCCGAGGAGAGCGTTTGCCTAAGTTGCAAGATGAACTTACGATTCATGGACATGCGATTGAAGTACGTGTGTATGCGGAGGATACCTTGAATGGATTTACACCGGATATTGGGACATTGAAAAGATACCGCATCCCTTCTGGAAATCACGTTCGTGTGGACGATGCCTTTATAGAGGGAATGGACATTCCTATTTATTATGATCCGATGATTGCGAAGCTTGTAACTTGGGGTCCAACCCGTGAAAAGGCGCTTGAACGCATGTTAAAAGCCATCGACGATTATCAGATCTCGGGCATTAAAACAACGCTTGACTTCGGGAAATATGTATTGAAACATGAGGCATTTAAAAGCGGACATTTCGACACCAACTTTGTGAAGCACTATTTCAGCGATCCTAAGATTATGCATACCGCCATGCAAGAAGAGCAAGACGCCCTACAGCACAGCATCGATCAAATTTGGAATTCTATTCAGGATCGTCATGCGGAAGAATATGCATCAAGAGAAATTACGAGCTCTTGGAAAAATATGCGTTCTTAACTAAAAAGTATTCACAACAGAACGAATTATTGAAGATAAAAATCCTACTTTTACAACGCAAAAATTAAACAGATGAACTTACACGAATACCAAGGAAAATCAATCCTTAAAAGCTATGGAGTCGCTATCCAAGAAGGCGTAGTTGTTGACAAAGTTGAAGATGCAGTAGCAGCAGCAAATAAGTTGACTGAACAAACTGGCACGAGCTGGTACGTTGTGAAGGCGCAAATCCATGCAGGTGGACGTGGTAAGGGAACTGTTGAAGAAACTGGATCTCATGGGGTTGTACTTGCGAAAGGGATTGATCATGTTGAAGAGAAAGTAAAAGGAATTCTTGGTGGACACCTCGTAACGTTGCAAACAAACGGAAAAGGGAAAAAAGTAAATAAAGTGTTGATCGCACAAGATGTCTATTATCCTGGTGAATCAGAAACATCAGAGTTCTATATGTCTGTTTTGTTGGACCGTGAGAAAGGACGAAACGTGATCATTTATTCTACAGAAGGAGGAATGGACATCGAGCACGTTGCTGAACACACTCCAGAATTAATCTACAAAGAAGTTATTGACCCGCGTGTTGGAATCCAAGGATTTCAAGCGCGTAAAATTGCATTCAACCTAGGTCTTTCCGGAGAGGCATTCAAGCAAATGACAAAATTTGTAGTATCACTTTACAGCTCTTACGAAGGAATTGATGCATCGATGTTCGAAATCAATCCAGTATTGAAAACATCTGACAATAAAATCATTGCCGTTGATGCGAAGGTAACATTGGATGGCAACGGATTGTTCCGCCACCCAGATTATGCAGCAATGCGCGATACTACAGAAGAAGATCCAACAGAAGTTGAGGCTGATGCTGCAGGGTTGAACTTCGTGAAATTGGATGGCAATGTTGGATGTATGGTGAATGGAGCTGGTTTGGCGATGGCAACCATGGACATCATTAAATTATCAGGAGGAAATCCAGCAAACTTCTTGGATGTTGGAGGAACAGCCAATGCTGAGCGCGTTGAGAAAGCATTCCACATCATCTTGAAAGATCCAAATGTAAAAGCCATCTTGATCAACATTTTCGGAGGTATCGTTCGTTGTGACCGTGTAGCTCAAGGTGTGGTTGATGCATACAAAAACATGGGGAATATCCCCGTTCCGATTATTGTTCGTCTTCAAGGAACAAACGCTGTAGAGGCGAAACGTTTGATCGATGAATCAGGATTGAACGTTCATTCTGCAGTGTTGCTTCAAGAAGCAGCAGACCTTGTGAAATCTGTGCTTTCTTGATGTGAATCCGTTCATCCGAATGGGGATGAATGAAACGAATCATTGTGGGGATTTTCAATCGGAATATGATCATTTATAAAACAGCGGAAGAGATTGCCATCATGCGTGAAGCAGCGTTGGTTGTGAGTCGAACACTTGGAAAAGTGGCTGAACACATTGCCATTGGTGTCACACCTAAATTCTTGGATCAGATGGCTGAAGAGTACATCCGTTCTCAAAATGCCATTCCAGGTTTTTTAGGATTGTATGGATGTCCGAGTACCCTTTTGATTTCTGTCAATGAACAAGTCGTGCATGGTCTGCCTACAGATCGTCCTTTTGAAGATGGAGATGTCGTTTCTGTTGATTGTGGTTCTGTGTACAAAGGCTACTATGGCGATCATGCATATACCTTTGAGGTGGGTAATGTAAAGCCAGAGACAAGAAAATTGCTTCAGGTAACCAAAGAATGTTTGTACTTAGGGATTGAGCAGTGCGTTGTAGGAAATCGTATTGAAGACATTGGTTGGGCGATACAACAGCATGCTGAGAAACACGGTTATGGTGTTGTTCGCGACTTGGTAGGTCATGGTTTAGGTAAAACCTTGCACGAAGACCCTCAGGTGCCCAATTATGGACGTCGTGGTCGTGGTAAGAAGATTCAAGATGGATTGACGATTGCCATTGAGCCGATGATCAACATGGGTACGGAAAAAGTAGTGCAACTGGATGACAACTGGACCATTGTTACTGCGGATGGACTGCCAAGCGCACATTTCGAGCACGATATTGCCGTTGTCAATGGAAAGCCTGAAATCTTGTCAACATTCGATTACATCGAAGAAGCTTTAGCAAAGAAAAAATGATTCGCGAGGAACGTTCCGTTCTGCTTGGTATCTTGACATTGATTGGGTTCTCCTTCCTAATCTTCCTTGAATTTGGCACCTTCATCTACCCTTTCCCATTGAATGAGGTAGTGTTATTGATCGTGAGCAGCCAATTTATGTGGTGGCATTTTCGCGACCATCGATTACATCTTATAACAGTCTTTTTAACCGCCATTTTTGGACTGCTGGCATCCACATTCTTTTGGTCTTTATTTTTAGACCACGATGCCTGGGAGCTTTTGTACCACGGAATTTGGCTTGACGTATTTAAGTTATGTAATTTGATTGGTACGCTCATTTGGATGTCGGTGAGCTTGCGCGCATTGATTAAGGAAGATGTCAAACGAAGTTGGAGCATCCTCTTTCCTTGTTTATTGTTTTTCGGTAGTATTCCATACGACCCTGTTATTGAAACCATTGCTTTGAGTGGAATGGCAATTGTTTCCATCATTTGGAAGCCACAGGCGCCACTTCATTTGCTTTGGGTGCTTCTTGCTGGGCTTCAACTCTTGAAAATGTCCATGATGTGGTTCATTTGATGAAACTTTTCGCAATTATTCGCGAATTTCACTTTGACTTATCAAGGGTTTTACTATTTTTGCCCCCTAGTTCATTGAACACTTCGGTGGGATGGGTGAGTGGCTGAAACCACCAGTTTGCTAAACTGACGTACGGGTAACTGTACCGCGGGTTCGAATCCCGCTCCCACCGCAAGAATTATTGGTAGAGTGAAGAGTGCGGGATGAGAATCCGTAGGGTTCGTGCCGGAGCGCAGCGGAGACCATCGAAAACCGACATTAGGAGGTTGAGATAATCCCGCTCCCACCGCAAGAATTATTGGTAGTGTGAAACATGCGGGATGAGAATCCGTAGGGTTCGTGCCGGAGCGCAGCGGAGACCATCGATAACCGACATTAGGAGGTTGAGATAATCCCGCTCCCACCGCAAGATTGAATGTTTACCAAAATGTTCGTCAAAGATTATTTGTAAAAGTCGAGAAAATGCTTACTTTTGCACTCGCCTTTCGAAAAACGATTCGTTAGGTAGTTGAAAATAAAAAGATGATTAGCTCGGGGCGTAGCGTAGTCCGGTCATCGCGCCTGGTTTGGGACCAGGAGGTCGCAGGTTCGAATCCTGCCGCCCCGACGTGGGGGATGAGCGATCATCCCCCTTTTTTTTTGACGTTTTTTTTAAATTGAAAGTAGTCAGCAAAGAGTCCCTCGACTTCACCGTCTTTTCAGACGGAGTCTCGGTCTTCGAAAGCTTCGCTAGGTCCCTCGACTTCACCGTCTTTTCAGACGGAGTCTCGGTCTTCGAAAGCTTCGCT
>JBEIKR010000107.1:0-9727 GCA_040379705.1 Crocinitomicaceae bacterium | reverse complement strand
GGGTCGTATCTCTGTAAACTCAAGACTCCCGGAGAAAGAAGCCACGACCCCATAGGGGTCGAACAAAAGAAGTACTGATAACAAACAATCCTATCAAAATAAAAATCTGATAAAACCCTCCCCTTAATCCCTCCCAAATCTTTCCTCGCCGGACAAGTATTCCGTCAAGCGTCCCCCCCCTTAATCCCCCTCCAACGGGGGAAACAAATCGCCACTCCGAGGTGAGTTTAATCTTTTATCCCTTGTCTTTTGTCTTAATGTCCTAAGATCCTGAAGTTTTAAAATCTTATTCATCCTCCCGTTAATCTCTCCCGTATCGTACCTCTCGGGACAGGCACTCCAACGGTGGAAACGAATCGCAAATTGGCTACTAATCATTTGAAATCTGGCCAACAAACAAGTCTATTACATATTGATCACTGAACTTTTCCTTGGCCTTCACAGAAATGGCTTCATGGTCAAAGCTCAAATCCATTGCTTTGGTGATTCCCACAACCCATGATTCAACTGTATTGTCACACAACATACCATTGGTATCATCGATTACTTCGGGGAGTACACCTACCCTGCTGCCTATGACTGGAGTACCAGTGAAAAGTGCCTCAATAGACACAATCGAAAAAGTTTCATAATCGGAACCATGAAGGAAAAAATCAGCAGAATGGTAGTGCGTTGACAACTCCGTATTTACAATCTGTCCCGGCAAACGAAGTTCGATGTGATTAACCATTGTTTTCACTTGCGTCAGCTGTTCACCTTCACCAACAAGGGTTAAAACGATTTTACGCGATGATGTTTTTGCGATTGCTTCTAAGGCTTGAACAAAGACAAAAGGATTCTTCGGGGCTTTCCAAGAGGCAACAGCCAGGAAATAAATCACCTCATCATTTCTCTGTTTAGGCGCATAATCAAAGTAGCTTTTCACCACATTCGGAATGATGTGCACTTTGTCTGGATCACAAAATTGAACCATGGACTGCTTCAGAAGTTCGGAGACAACTATGACGCTCTTCGCACGATCCAACACCAACTGTCCTAACTTACGGTATCTGTCGGTGTTTAAAAATCCTGAGAGATGCGACCAATGCTCAATGTGAATGAACGGTTTCTGGTATTCATCAGCCAGCCGCATGGTGCAAATCCCACTCGGAAAAAGCACATTGGACACGAGAAGATCAAAGGATTGGACATCGATACCAGAGGTAATTAAAGCCTTCTTTAAAAGTTTTTGCTGGTATTTTAGCGCGTAGTAAAACACCTTGTAAAATCGACTGCGAAGACGAATCTCTAGGATATCCAATCCGTCCTTGTCAATTATTCTTGAAATCTCTACTTTTCGCAGTGACTTCCCATATTCAATGGAAAAGTTGACAACAGTCAGATTGGAAATGGAATTCAGGCAAATCGCATGATTGCGGACGAAAATTCCTTTGAGCGGAAAATCCGATGTGGGAAACCAATGTGCGATGTATAACACTTTTTGCATGCTGCGTCAATCCTTTGTTTCAACGTTAATCTGATTCAAAGTGCTGAAATGCAGTCCCACATCAGCGCTGGTCAATTCGTAAGCGAATTAATTTTTCGCTTTCTTCAAATCCATGAATGCAACACCCGCAATCAGCAAGAACAAGAAACCTGTCCCTACAATGGCCAAGGTATTGGATTTGCGGTATTTCGGCAAATCGAACTTGAACTCAATTGTATGTTTTCCAGAAGACAATTCAAGTCCACGCAACAAATAGTTGGTTTTCACAATGTCAACCTCTTTCCCGTCAACAAATGCCTTCCATCCATCAGGATAATAGATTTCAGAGAAAACAGCGAATTGATTTCCATTACATTCAGCAGAGTAAACAATCTTGTTCGGTGCATATGACTTCATTTTGATTGTTCCCATTCCAGAGAATGAATTGCTTTTCAACTTCGAAGAAAACTCCTTCAACATCACTGCTTCATCGCGTACTTTGAACTCATCACTCACCTTCAGTTTCACCAACGGCTTGAAAGAACCTAAGCTATCTGCCGACATCGTAAACAAAGGAATTAAGTTGGTTACTCCATTTGTGTCACGTACCCATAGTGCTTCTTGTCCTTCAGAAAGACCATTTGACAATGGAACAGTCAAAGTATCACGACCTAACAAGTACTGAAGATCTTCGCTGCCAAAAACCGATGCTTTTGCGGCTGGTTGACCATTCACCAACAATTGTCCAGGACCTTGATTGGCTATATCGAACTTATTTCCAAGCGCACGAATTTCGTCGTTTGCAGTTTCTTTCACTTCGATGGTCTTCACAAACCATGCGTTCCCCATAGCAGTTGGGTTCGGACGCAATGATTCTTCTTGAATGATGTACTTCACATTGAGCATGTCTAACACTTTGTTATTTGTGCGTGCCAAATGGAAATCAAAGACATTTTGAATGTTTCTCAATTTTGCTCCATGATATCCTCCTAACGATTTGTGGAAATACGAAGCGCGCGTGCTGCTCCACCCACCATCGAAGTCAAAGACACGGTAGTTGGTAGCGAAGTTCAAAGCTGAATAACGGTATGAATCGATTACGCGTCGCGCGTCAGCTCCAGAATAAGCCAATTCTTCTGCCTTTGCCTTTCCGTCTTTTTCCGCTGCTTTTACCACTTTAGCCACCGCTGGATCCATCGTTTCCAAGGTCATGATGTCGTTGTCTGCTTTATTCGGAGAAAGAGGATACAATATCGTTGGCGCTTCTGCCCAATACTTTAAATTTCCTTTATCATCTTCTTTGGAACTCAAGTAATTTTGATCGACAAACACCAAGTCTGCGAGCACCAATGCGGCAACTCCAGCGACGATGAATTCACTTGAAATGGCTGTGTAAAAGAACAGCGCCATCACACCAATGATTAAGAAGGCAAAGATCAAAGATCGGTTCATCGAACTTGTAAATATCTCTTCTCGCACCCCTTTCATCAAAGAATAACGATTGTTTGCACCATCCACTTGAGCATCGATGAATTGTTGGATTTGTTGCTGATTTGTTGGATCAACTCGGTATTGTTCAGCCAATACTTTCGGATCTATCGCACGGATTTGCTGCGACACTTGGGCAGGATACGCATTCATCTGCTCCACTTCTTGCTTTGATGTATAGTTGTCCCCTAGTCCAACCGTCTTCACGCCAAGCAAGAAAACAAAGAAAGCACCCGAAACAATCAAGAAATTTCGTTTCTGGCTTTTGATTTCTTCACGTGCTTCATACAAACGTTGCAAGAGCAACACGGCAATAATTGGAATACACAATTCAATTAAGACCATAATAATGGTTACCGTTCTAAACTTGTTGTATCCTGGAATATTCTCAATAAAGAAATCCGTCAAGCCCATGAAGTTTTTACCCCATGAAAGGGCCAGCGCCAAGACACTGATCCCAAGGAATACCCATTTCGAACGATCTTTGATGAACACCATACCTAACAAAGCGAGAAACATAACCACAACTCCTAAGTATACAGGTCCTGATGTCATTGGTTGATCCCCCCAGTACACAGGGAAAGGCGCATTCATCACCTCGTTAATATCTTCCATTGAACGGTCTGAATTCTCCACCATTTCACCGAAACCACTGTCAGCTAAACCTACGGAAGCCGAACCTTTCACATACGGAGAAATTAGCGTAAATGACTCGCCTACACCATAACTCCAATTCGTAATATACTCCTTATCCAATCCTTCCGTGTTGTTTGTCGCTGGTGTGCCATTCGGATTGATCGTAACGTCATTTCCACCACGAATGGTATGTTTCGCATAATCGTTGGTCAAGGAGATGTTTCCATAGTTGATAAATACAGCAAGTAAATATGCCGCCATGACACTTCCGGAAGTAATCAGAAACTTCTTGAATTCTTTGGTTATGATGGCTTGAATCAACTCATAAACACCCAATCCAGCCAATAAGAATGCAAGGTAATAGGTCACCTGCAAGTGATTGTTCGCCAACTCATACGACATAAATAATCCTGAAAGCAATGCTCCCCATTTCCAATTGTGTCGATACGCCATGATGAATGCGCCGACCACAGGTGCCATTAATGCCACAGACATTGCTTTCGAGTTGTGTCCCGCTTGAAGCACCACAATCTCGTAACTAGCAAAGGCAAAAGCGACAGCACCAATAAATCCAATCAGTGGTTTGATGCGCATGCACATGGCCAACAGATAAAATCCTAGTAAGTGGAGTAAAAAGATACCTGAAGGAACGCCAAAGAATCCCAGGAACCACAATGAACTTTGTTGGAAGAAATTCCCATTATACAAGGTCGAAATCTGAATCGTTGGCATCCCACCAAACATGGAGTTTGTCCAAAGCGGCTCCTCATTTGCTTTTTCGCGGAAGGCTTTCGTTTCCTGTGCCATACCGATGTATTGTTCGACATCGTGCTGCTTCAAACGATTTCCATCGAATTCAGGTGCGAAATACGCATACATGATCACAATAAATGCTGCAAGGACAGCAAAGTGAGGCCAATTCTTTTGAAAGAAATTCTTCATAACAAGTATTTGTGGTAAAAATAGAGATTTTATCAGACCTGCGTTCAATCGACCTCTTCGAAGTCAACATCTTCTACATCGCCTTTGTTTCTGTTATTTTTTTTCGTGGTGCGACCAAATACGTTCACCTTACCGAAATTCTTCAGTTTCTGATTGCGTTCTTCTTGAAATTCGCGCTGCTGTTTAATCATGCGTTTCTCTACCTCCATGTTGCGTTTGGCATTCATCAATTGACCGATAAAACGCAAGAGAACAATCGCCCCAATAATAATGAGGATCGTACGAAAAGCATTCGTTATTCCAGCTTCAACAACCACTATTTCGATAAATGCATGTTGCGTTCAGAATAGATCTTCGTGAAGAATGGATCTTTCAGGTTCTTGATGAAGCGAATTGCCTCCCCTGTAGATTTCATTTCAGGACCAAGTTCTTTCTTCACATCAGGGAACTTTTCATAGGAGAACACTGGAATCTTGATCGCATACCCTTCTTTTTTCGGATTGAAATTGAAGTCCTTCACCTTCTTTGCCCCTAACATCACTTTCGTTGCGTAGTTCACATAAGGCTCGTCATACGCTTTGGCAATGAACGGAACTGTTCGCGATGCACGCGGATTGGCTTCAATAACATAAACCTTATCATCTTTGATGGCAAACTGAATGTTAATTAGTCCTACTGTTTTCAATGCCACAGCAATCTTTTTCGTGATATCTTCAATCTGCTGCATCACAAAATCACCAAGATTGTATGGTGGCAAAACAGCGTAGGAATCTCCAGAGTGAATTCCCGCTGGTTCAATGTGTTGCATGATTCCAATGATGTACACATCTTCACCATCACAAATGGCATCTGCTTCAGCTTCAATGGCTCCACCAAGGAAGTGATCGAGAAGAATTTGATTGCTTCCCATTTCATTGATGATGTCTACCACATGATGCTCAAGTTCCTCTTTATTGATGACAATCTTCATTTTCTGTCCACCGAGGACATACGAAGGACGCACCAACAATGGGAATCCAAGTACATCAGCCAACTCCAATGCTTGCTCCGCACTTTCCACCACTCCATATTCAGGGAACGGGATATTGTTTTCTTTCAATACTTTAGAGAAACGTCCACGGTCTTCCGCCAAGTCCAATGCTTCGAAACTTGTCCCAAGAATTTTAACTCCATAACGTTCCAGTTTTTCCGCCAATTTCAATGCTGTTTGACCGCCAAGCTGAACAATTACCCCTTCAGGTTTTTCGTGTTCAATGATATCGAAAATATGTTCCCAGAAGACAGGCTCAAAGTAGAGCTTATCCGCTGTATCGAAGTCAGTTGATACTGTTTCAGGATTACAATTGATCATAATCGTTTCGTATCCACATTCCTTTGCGGCCAAGACACCATGCACACAGCTGTAATCAAATTCGATTCCTTGACCAATTCTGTTTGGACCAGAACCTAAGACGACCACTTTTTTCTTGTCGGAAACAGTACTTTCGTTCTCGTATTCAAACGTAGAGTAATAGTAAGGTGTTTTTGCTTCAAATTCTGCCGCACAGGTATCAACCAATTTGTAAACGCGTTTGATGCCAAATTCTTTGCGCTTCACATACACTTGAGATTCAAGGCAACGCAACAAATGTGCAATCTGACGATCGGCATATCCTTTTTGTTTCGCTTCGAACATCAAGTCTTTAGGAATAGTCTCCAAATGGTACTTCTCAATGCGACGTTCCAATTTGATCAAGTCCTCGATTTGCTTCAAGAACCAGATATCAATCTTCGTTTTCTCTACAATTTTCTTAAACGGAATACCTAGCTTAATGGCATCGTAGATGTGGAAGAGTCTATTCCAGCTCGCAAACTCCAAGCTGTGTAAAATTTCATTTTGATTCGTCAATTCACGGCCATCGGCACCAAGACCATTGCGATTGATTTCCAATGATTGACAGGCCTTTTGTAAAGCCTCTTGAAACGATCGACCGATTCCCATCACCTCACCTACAGACTTCATTTGCAAGCCGAGTTGACGGTTTGTTCCCGGGAATTTGTTGAAGTTCCAACGTGGGATTTTAACGATCACATAATCCAAAGTCGGTTCAAACAATGCCGACGTTGTTTTGGTAATTTGATTGCTCAATTCATTCAGATGGTAACCAATCGCAAGTTTAGATGCAATTTTCGCAATCGGATATCCCGTTGCTTTCGAAGCCAAGGCAGATGATCGAGAAACACGTGGATTGATTTCAATCGCAATGATGTCTTCGTTATTATCAGGAGAAACAGCAAACTGCACATTACAACCACCTGCAAAATTTCCAATCGAGCGCATCATCATGATGGCCATGTCACGCATTTTCTGGAAAGTTGTATCCGAAAGGGTCATAGCTGGAGCAACGGTGATTGAATCTCCTGTATGAATTCCCATCGGATCGAAGTTTTCAATCGAACAGATAATCACGACATTATCATTCGAATCGCGCAACAACTCCAACTCATATTCTTTCCAACCCAAAAGGGCTTTATCAATCATTACCTCATGAATCGGTGACAATTGAAGTCCACGTTCTAGAAGGTTGTCAAATTCTTTTGGTTCATATAAAATAGATGCCCCTGATCCTCCAAGCGTATACGATGGTCGAATACAAAGTGGGAATCCAAATTCTTGAGCAATTTCTTTCCCCTCTAAGAATGATTTTGCCGTTTTTTGAGGAGCCATTGGCACTCCAATTTCAATCATTAGGTCCCGGAATGCTTCGCGGTTTTCAGTGATTTCAATGGCATTGATATCCACACCAATGATGCGAACACCGTATTCCTCCCAGATCCCCATCTCATCACATTTGATGCAGAGGTTAAGTGCAGTTTGACCACCCATAGTAGGCAGGACAGCATCAATTTTATGATTCTTCAAAATCTCAATGATGCTTTCTGGTTCCAATGGTTGCAAATAAACATTGTCCGCAACAACCTTGTCGGTCATGATCGTTGCTGGATTTGAATTGATCAATGTCACTTCAATTCCTTCTTCACGAAGAGATCTTGCCGCTTGGGATCCTGAGTAATCGAATTCGCATGCTTGACCGATAACAATAGGTCCGCTTCCGATGATAAGTATTGATTTAAGGGAGGTGTCTTTTGGCATTGCCTGGACTTTAGAGGTTCAATTTAGAAATGTATTCAACAAATTGAGAACAAATTTAAGCATTTCACGCAAGGCAATATTAGAAAACAAGATGTGTTTTTAACAAAATTCTATTGAAGATTAATCACGACATTTTTATTATTCAATTATATGATTTTCAATGTTTTAACAAGGTGTTTAAGGGTATTGATTCGAAGGTAAATTGTCAATAACTGCTGAAAGTGGGAAATGGAGCATAGAACATGGAATATTGAGCATGGATTTTATCCTGCCAGCGTAGCTAACCTTGCTGCATCAACGAAGCGATCAATCATCCACAATGGTGACTTCGAGTCTTCCTTCGGAACCTCAGCCACCGAAGTTGTTCACGTGTCCATGTTCTATGTTCCATTAGCCGAAGGCGGTCAATCATCCAAAATGGTGACTTCGAGTCTTACTTCGGAACCTCAGCCACCGAAGTTGTATACATGTCCATGTTCTATGCTCCATCAGCCGAAGGCGGTCAATCATCCAAAATGGTGACTTCGAGCCTTCCTTCGGAACCTCAGCCACCGAAGTTGTATACATGTCCATGTTCTAGGTTCCATCAGCCGAAGGCGGTCCTTGCTCCATCACCGAAGCGGTCCATACTCCATTATCAAAACGGTCCTTGCTCCATCCTCCAAGAACACTTTGTCCTATCCCTCACTTTCATTATCTTTGAAAAAAATGCACGATGAACACAATTTTGGATCACACGGCTATTGAGCAGAAGATAAATCGTTTGGCCTTTGAGATTTTGGAAAACACCTTTGAAGAACCTGTCATTTTTATCGGAGGAATCTGTGGGAATGGTTTTAGAATGGCAAATGCATTGGCGTCAATCATTCGTGCCAACTCAGACCAAACGATTCATGTATTCGAAATCATTGTAAACAAAGAGGAACCTTGGAAAGACCCAATTGAACTTTCCATTCCCGATTCAGACTTGAAAAATGCCTACATCCTTTTGGTTGACGACGTGCTCAACTCAGGAAAAACAATGCAATATTCACTGATTAAATTTCTTGAGCGCGCTACAAAATCGATTAAAACCGTGGCATTGGTTGACCGCACTCACCGACGCTATCCAATCAAAGCAGACTTCGTAGGTTTGAGCTTATCCACAACCTTGAAGGAGCGTGTTGAAGTAGAATTTTTAGAAAGCAATTCAAGAGCATATCTTGTTTAATCCCATGAAGAAAACCACTGAATCCGCTTCCCACTATTCCGACCTTGAAAAAATGTCGAGTAAGGATTTATTGATGAACATTAACCGCGAAGATCAATCCGTTCCATTTGCAGTGGAAAAAGAATTGCCAGCGATTGAAGCGTTGGTCAATGCATGTCATGAACGAATGAATCGTGGTGGACGACTTTTCTACATTGGCGCAGGAACAAGCGGAAGACTTGGAATTGTAGATGCGAGTGAATGTCCTCCCACTTTCGGAGTGCCACATGGCTTGGTCATTGGAATCATTGCAGGTGGTGACAACGCTATTCGCAAGGCGGTTGAATTCGCCGAAGACGACCGAGAGCAAGGTTGGAAGGACTTAATGGAATATAAAATTAATGAGACTGACACCTTGGTGGGTATTGCCGCTTCTGGATCTACACCTTATGTCCTTGGTGCGATTGAAACAGCACGAAAACATGGTGTGTTGACAGGTGGAATCTCGTGTAATCCTGGTTCGCCGTTATCACTCGCTGTAGAATTTCCAATTACACCTGAGGTTGGACCTGAATTCGTAACAGGAAGTACCCGTATGAAATCAGGAACAGCGCAAAAATTAGTATTAAACATGCTGTCAACATCACTCATGATCAAGCTTGGTCGTGTGAAAGGCAATAAGATGGTGGACATGCTATTAAGCAACAATAAATTGGTCGATCGCGGTGTGAAGATGATCATGGACGAGATTGCTGTGACCTATGAGCAAGCAGAAGAACTTTTAAGTACTCATGGATCCGTGAGAAGCGCGGTTGTTGCTTTTGAACAAAACAATGAAAACAAAGCATGAAAACATTTTTGAAAGAAACCCTCC
>JBEIKR010000106.1:0-9729 GCA_040379705.1 Crocinitomicaceae bacterium | reverse complement strand
CGAGACTTCCTTTGGAACCTCAGCCACCAAAGTCTGAGCAAAGCTTTTGTCCTTTGTCCTTTGTCCTTTGTCCTTTGTCACTTGTGGCTTCGAGACTTCCTTTGGAACCTCAGCCACCAAAGTCTGAGCAAAGCTTTTGTCTTTTGTCTTTTGTCCTTTGTCCTTTGTCCTTTGTCTTTTGTCCTTTGTCACTTGTGGCTTCGAGACTTCCTTTGGAACCTCAGCCACCAAAGTCTGAACAAAGCTTTTGTCCTTTGTCTCTCGTCTTAGAATCCTTAGACAACCACATTCGTCTCTTTGTCAAATCGTCTATACGATATGAACACGGCAAGTACCGCAAGTGTTGTCATCACCACAAAGCTCAAAGCAACAAGGAAAGGGTCTAGTGTTCCTGCGATGAGTTCTTTGGTTGAAAGTACGATGTTCACCACTGGTATGCAGGCAGTCATCACATTCAATTCAACGCCAGGAAAGAGTCCAACCATGGCAGGAATAACCATCACGATGTTTAATGGTGTAATGATGCTTTGGGCTTCCTTAAATGTTTTGGCATAGACTGCAATGGGAATCATAACACCTGCAAAGAAAACAGTTAAAGGAATCAAAAGACAATACATTAGAACAATAAATGACGGACTTAAAATACTGTGCACCACCTTCAAGAGTTCGTCATTGTCCAAGCCATTTAGTGTTTCCATGGAAAGGAATAGTCCGAGCAATGCAGCACTTGCAGCGAGCAAACCAGAAAGCACAACTACGCCCATTTTACCAAAAAGAAGTTGCCAACGTGGCACTGGGGTGGTAAGGAGTGTTTCAATCGTCCCGCGTTCTTTTTCACCGGTAAACAAATCGATGGCTGGGTACATGCAGCCCATAAAACAAAAGGCAATGAAAATGTAGGGTAAAAATCCACCAGCAAGCTTGCCTACCATTTCTTTGTCTGAAGCGATGTTGCGGTATTCAGAAACAACAGGATTTATTTTTTCTTTACTGATATTCAGTTTTTTGAATCTTTCTACTTGCATCTTTTGTTCAATAATACTCATGTACCCTTGTGCACGCTCCTGCATACCGAGATCTGTAGCATTGAAGTAAAAAATAATAGGTGCTGGAACCATTTCATCCAATTGTGATTGAAACTTCCCAGAAACAAATGCGCCCAATTGAATCTTTTCGTTCTTGATATCCTTGATCAATTGGAGGGTGTCAGTATACTTTACAATTTCCTTTTTACCAAATGATTCAGGAATTTGATTGAACTCATTGGTTAAGAATTGGTGTTGCGTATCTACAATTCCAATTTTTATCTTTTTCGTCGCGGCATCCTCTTGAAAAGAAGTGGACACTGATGCGGTAATGTTGATGATTATGGGAAAAATAAGAATTGGAATGACCAACATCATCATGAGTGTGCGTCGATCTCTGAGTGTTTCCTTAAGCTCCTTTAAAAATATCGTGAAGATCATGATTATGCGTTTTGTGATTGATGAACAATGCGAATGAACTCTGCCGTTAGATTGTCTGCTTGCATTTGGGATTTAAAATCATCCATCGTCCCTGAAAACAAGAGTTTCCCTTTATGAATGATGGCCATATCATCGCACAATAAATCAACCTCACTCATGATGTGACTTGAAAAGATGACCGTTTTTCCTTGATTCTTGCAGTTTTGAATCAATTGAATGATGTTCTCGGCAGTAATCACATCCAAACCACTCGTTGGTTCATCAAAGACAATAATTTCAGGGTCATGAATCATCGTGCGGCAAATCGACACCTTTTGTTTCATTCCTGTACTTAATTTTCCAATGCGTTTGTTTTGGAAATCATGCATGCCCAACAGTGTGTAAAGCTCTTCTTTTCTATTATTTATCGTTTCTTTTGGAACACCGTACAAATCTCCGAAATAGTGAATCAATTCATTGGGTGTCAATCGCGCATAAAGTCCTGTAGAACCTGTTAAGAAGCCAATGTTACGCCGTGCCTCTTGTGGATTCTTCACTGCATCAATTCCACCCATTATAATTTCACCAGATGTTGGCTTAAAGATGGTAGACAGCATGCGCATGGTTGTCGTTTTTCCAGCTCCGTTTGGGCCAAGGAGTGAAAAAATTCTCCCAGGCTCACACCTAAAACTTATATTGTCTACTGCCACAGCTGTCCGAGCCTCTGTATTTAGTTCTTTTCGTTGTTGTCGAGACAACTCAAAGGTTTTTGATAGATTTTTAACTTCAATCATTTTTGACTATTCATGTGAAATTTGAGAATAAAAGTAGGGATTATTTGGTCCTGACGGAATTTGGTGCTACGCAATTTGTTCCTGACGGAATTTGATGCTTCGCAATTTGATCCTGACGGAAATTGATGATTTGAAATTTGATGCTGCGAAATTTGATCCTGACGGAATTTGATGACTCGTCCACCATGACGGATTTTCAACAATTCGAAGTGTGAATTAGTCGTAAAATCTTAATGTCTTAAAATCTCAACGTCAATTTTCTTACAATTCTGCTCTACGATATTCCTTAAATCACTTCGTCCCAAGCGCCACTCCAAGACCAATTCCGCCGCCGAATCCCCAGCCATATCCTGCAGCTTGCCGTGTTTCTGCGAATGCGCTCACGGTGAACATGTCGCGCCATAAATAGGTTGTTTTGATTCCAAATGAGCATGCATATTTGATGCTTCGCTGGTTTGTTCGTCGATCGCGTACGAAGTCAAGTCCTAGGATGTTTGTATATGGCGCGATGTCCCAATTATATTTTGGAGAGATGTGATAGCTGATTCCATCCGGTAAAACAAGAAGTATGATTCCTCCTATAATTCCAAATGCCCCTGTGTTTGTAGTATCCGAATCGACAGAATTCAGCAAACCGATTCCAAATAGGATAGGTGCTCCGAGTACTCCCATGGTGGCATGAAATTGCCGTATAGAATCACGTCGTACGGTGTAGTCGAAATTGTAGTTCAATCCAATTTTTTTTAAAAGAATTTCCCCATTCAGTGAGTAATTCGAATACCTGGTCGATTGAACTGACCCCATACTGTATTTCGCAGATAGTTGAAATTTATGGTCATTTAATTGCGCCTTAGTGACACACATCCAAAAGGTGAAGAGAAGAAGCAAAAGATTACGTAGCATAATAGAGAAAAAAATCTCGTCAAATATATTGAAATTACTCACATATTCTTCCGAGATGACAACCAGCATGATATTGAGCATCGAGTGCCCTCATTTCTTCCAATAGGGCTTGAGATGGAGGGGTGTTTTGCAGTCTAGAAAGGTCGGGCTGACCGGCATCCACCCACGCGGTGAACCACATGGATCCAACCGTGATGATGGCAGCACGCATTCTTCTTTCGACCATTCCATTTAAGCGTTGATGATACGCCTGTGAAAATTCAAAAGAATAGGTGGGGACTACAGCATTGCCTCGCTGTTCGTAGCTGTATTTTTTATCTGGTAAAAATTCTTTAGTAAGTTCCTTTTCAATCTGAAGCACTGAATCCAAGGCCATGTGAGAAGCTTTCACGGCATCCCAAGCACAATCCAAAACGTGTTCAATGTATGCCGCTTTGCCGACGAAATAATTGTAATCATCTGCATTGATTTCAATCAATCGGCTCTCCCAAAGACCGTGTATTCCTTTTTGACCTGTTAACTGTCCGTTGTAGTTTTCCGTGGTGTGCAGGGGAACATGCGCATCACCAATGTAATGACCAATATCTGCCGAGTATTTCAAAATGAGGTCAACGTTTTGCAATTCGAAGGCTTTCTGAAGTCGCATTTTCATCACGTTGATATGCCAAGGGACAATTCCATGTTTTTGAAGCGTATCCTCAGTATATTTTGCCACTGCTTCGTTCCATTTTCTTGGGATGATGGTAAATGGGTCTTCACCAGAAGAATAATACCGGTCTAAATCGATGTAATGGCATTGTGCTTCTCCATCCATGGCATAGCGCCTTTTATCAGGATCGACCGCATGTTCGGTTAAAAATTCGATATGTTCCTTGTAAAAGCCAAACAAGGCTGGTGGAAGGGTGAACACTGCAATCCGGTTTATGCGCTTGTGGCCATAGAATCCCCAAGCGGCATCTTTCGAATGATCAACAGGGTAGGAGAATGACAATACAATGAGAAGGCTTAGGCCGGATAGTCGCTTATAGTTTAACCAATTTACCATCTTTAAGGATTGGAATGACATCGGTCTGATCTGGTGTGAGGCAGTATTTGATGTCCTCGTTCAGATTCAGGTTCTTCAGTCTTCTCCTGTGAGAGCTCGACTTTAGATAACCGAAATAATTGTCCTTTGCAGATAGGAATAGATATTTGGCAGCGATGGAAGAATCCTCGATCGCAGTATAATAGCCTGTGGCAATTAGATAATCAGAAATTGCTCCAGCGCAAATGGTATCTTCAAGATTGAATTTATCTTGCCATCCGGAGCATAGACAGAGTACATTCTTGTCTTGTTCGTAAAGCCATTTTGAAAGCGCTGTTAAATTTAGGAAGGAGCCAACGACCACTATTTGCGCATCTTTTGCGACATCCAACGATTTTGTCCCATTTGTTGTGGTAAGCACGACTTCCTTTCCTCGAAATTCTTCCTTCATGTAGGAAAATGGGGAATTTCCGAAGTCAAACCCTTCGACGATTTGGCCTTTGCGTTCAGCGCCGGCTAAATACCCCTTTTGCTTGTATTCCCATGCTTCTTCTACCGTAGGCACAGGGATGATTGATTCAATTCCATTGTCGAATGCAGCGCAAATGGCTGATGTAGCGCGCAATACATCGATGACAACGACAATTTCGAATTCATCTTTGTAGTAGGCGTATTCTCCTGGAGTGAAGCAAACCTCAATACGTTTTCTATTATCCATGAGATAAAAGTATGATTTTCCTCTGAAAATAGTGTGTTTTTTACACTAAGTAAAAACGCTCAATTTTCAAGTGAGCAAATCAATTTACGTTTTATTCGTTTTTTAAGTACTTTTTATCGGCCCAAAAAGTCATAAATGGCACAAGAGAAGCAAGAAGCAAGATCGCTGTCTTTTTAGTATCCCATTTTCGGTCGAAATGATTGACCACGACCCACGCGCAATAAGCGATGAACAGGATTCCATGTGCCATTCCCACGACCATGTTTGGTTCTTTGATTCCCCATTGATACTTCAATGGCATCGTCAAGGCAAATGAAATGTATGAAATTCCTTCAATAATGGCCAGAAGACGTAATTGTCCGAGTAGTGTTTTAATATTCATATTTACAATTCTATTGTTTTTCTTTTTTTCGTGTTTCTAATGCAAAGAGTTCATCACGTAAACGTGCTGCTTCGATGAAATCGAGTTCCTTGGCTGCTTTTTCCATTTGTTTGCGTGTATGCGAAATGGATTTTTCAAGCTGCTCCAACGACATGTATTGAACAACTGGATCTGCAGCCAATGGTAATTCTTCTGAATAATCGTATTTCAAATGGCGAGTGGTCGGATCGCCATCTGCCACTTTTGTGGATTCTAATATGCGCTCTTTCGATTTATTTAATGGGGTAGGCACCATTCCGTGATCTTCATTGTATTGGATTTGAAGGGTACGACGACGCGCCGTTTCATCGATGGTTCTGCGCATGGATTCCGTCATTTTATCGGCATACATCAATACAGTACCGTTCACATTTCGCGCTGCACGTCCTACGGTCTGAACCAACGAACGCTCATTTCTTAAGAATCCTTCTTTATCGGCATCCAAAATTGCAACAAGCGAAACTTCAGGTAAATCCAGTCCTTCACGCAGAAGATTAACGCCAATCAATACGTGAAAATCACCTAGGCGCAATTGACGTAAAATTTCTACCCGTTCAATGGTGTCAATGTCGCTGTGAATGTATCGGCACAAAATTCCAAGGCGATCGAGGTATTTTTGAAGCTCTTCAGCCATTCTCTTTGTCAACGTTGTTACTAATGTCCGTTCATCCCGATTGATGCGCACATGTATTTCTTCAATCAAGTTGTCGATTTGATTCAAGCTTGGACGTACTTCAATGATTGGGTCCAAAAGTCCCGTTGGTCGTATGACTTGTTCCACCATGATTCCTTCAGCCAATTGAATCTCATAATCAGCAGGCGTAGCGGAAACATAGATGACCTGATGCATCATTTGCTCGAATTCTTCAAAGCGCAATGGTCGATTATCAATCGCCGCTTGAAGCCTGAACCCGTAGTCAATCAGATTGATTTTCCGCGCGCGATCGCCTCCATACATTCCACGCACTTGTGGCAGTGTGACATGGCTTTCGTCGATGACCATTAAAAAGTCCTTCGGGAAATAGTCGATCAAACAGAAAGGACGTTCGCCTGGTTTTCGTTGATCGAAATAGCGGGAATAATTCTCGATTCCGGAGCAATATCCAAGTTCACGAATCATTTCAAGGTCATAATTTACCCGTTCCTCTAGGCGCTTGGACTCTTCGATTTTTCCTTGTTTCCGGAATGCTTCCACTTGAAGTACCATGTCTTCGCCAATCTGATCGACGGCAACACGCGTATTTTCTGGGCTTGAGACAAAAATATTCGCTGGGAAAATATTTATTTCTTTAAAAGTGTCGAGCTTTCGATTTGTTTCGGGATCGATCGAGGAGATGCTTTCGATTTCATCACCCCAAAATTCGATGCGTAGGGCATAATCTGCATACGCCAAATAGATATCTACCGTATCACCTTTCACGCGAAACATTCCACGCTTAAATTCAATGTTCGCCCTAGAATAAAGGTTTTCAACCAATCGGAATAAAAACTTATTGCGTGAAATGGTTTGACCTACAGCCAATGAAATGATACTATTTGCAAATTCATTCGGATTACCGATCCCATAAATGCATGAAACAGAAGCAACCACCAAAACGTCTTGTCGGCCAGATAGGAGTGACGATGTTGCGGAAAGTCTTAGTTTTTCAATTTCATCATTGATTTGAAGGTCCTTTTCAATGTATGTATCCGTTACGGGCAAGTAGGCTTCGGGTTGATAATAGTCGTAGTAGGATACAAAATATTCCACTGCATTATTCGGGAAAAACTGTTTGAATTCTCCGTAAAGCTGCGCCGCCAAGGTTTTGTTGTGCGAAAGTACGAGGGTAGGACGATTGATTTCTTTAATAACATTCGCAACGGTAAATGTTTTTCCACTTCCTGTGACTCCGAGCAGCACTTGATCCTTCACATCTGCGCGAATTCCTGCGATCAACTGACGAATTGCTTCGGGTTGGTCGCCTGTTGGAAGGAACTCTGAAACTAACTGAAAGTCCATGAAGATTTTTTGTTGAACAAATTTACAGAATATCCGTCAGCATAACGCTCAATTGGTATCTTTGTAATTAACGAACAAAACTATGCTAGTCTGGGGATTTTTTCTTTTGCTCATCTTTGTTTTACTGGCACTTGATCTTGGTGTTTTTCACAAGAAAAATCAGGTGGTCACAGTAAAAGAATCCTTGGCTTGGACTGCGGTATGGATTACCATTGCATTGTTGTTTGGGGGTGTTATTTACTATATCTATGATGTGAATTTAATGGGGATTAACAATCACCACACACCACCATGGAAGGCACTCATTGACTTCTATACAGGTTATCTGATTGAAGAATCATTGAGTTTGGATAATATTTTTGTTATGGCGCTCATTTTTGCCTTCTTCAAAATCGAAGGTCAATACCAACACAACATCTTGTTTTGGGGGATTATTGGTGCAGTGTTTTTCCGCATGGTCATGATTGTTTTAGGTACCGCTTTCGTTGAGGCATTTGAATGGGCAACCTACATATTTGGTGGAATTCTTGTTTTCTCTGCGTTTAAGATGATCAAAGGGAGTGAAGATGATGAAAACTTTAAAGAGAATCTTGGCGTTCGACTACTGGAGAAAATCTATCCAATAAACTGGACAGATCGAAGTGGAAAGTACTTTCTTCTGCAAAATGGAAAACGCGTTGCTACAGGGTTGTTTGCTGCGCTGGTAGTGATTGAGTTCTCTGACATCCTTTTTGCAGTAGATTCCATTCCAGCGATTTTTTCAATTACCACAGATCCATTTATTGTCTTCACATCCAACATTTTCGCCATTCTAGGCCTGCGAAGTCTTTATTTCTTTTTGGCTGGAATGCTGGATAAATTTGAATATATGAAATACTCATTGGTTGGTGTTCTCATGTTTGTTGGAATCAAAATGCTTATTGTGCATTATTTCGAAATTCCAGCATTGATTTCGTTGGGAATCATTGTTTTCTTTTTAGCTGCAGGAGTAGTTTTCTCTATGCTACATAAGGATTCTCCTTCTCAATCATAAGGTAGTTCGTGCATGTAGTCGGGGCTTAAAGTCACGCGGTCAATGTCCTCCCAACTCGATTTTTGTCCATAAAACTCCAAGCTTCCATCGTCGTAAATCAACCATTGGAAATTTGCACCGTGGTAGGAATAACTGGCTAAAAACGTGCAAGAATTCAAACGTACAAGACTGAATGTGGTTCTGCTCCGGTAGAATTTATTGTCCATTTCTGTTTCATTCACAGGACTTGGGACTGATGCGTATCCACTTTGTATGAACCACTGAAAATTTGTGTAATAGGTCGATACGGGGTAGAACTTATCGTCTTGATAACTAAATGAATACATGTTTTCTTTGATGGTCAAATCTTTCGGCCATTGCCAATTGAGTTTTTTGAAGACGTTGTAGAGCTGTTTCACATACGGGTTGACGGTATCGCACTTTTCTGCTCCCTTAAAAACATGTGCCGGTAATGTGAAGTCTATTTTATTCGCTGATGCACCATTTTCACTCAATTCCAACGGTGTAGTGGCCGTCCATGCTTTTTCAAACCATGCAATGCGCTGGGAGATTGAATCAATTGTCGGTTTTGAATAATACAAGGGTGAAGATCCAGAGTAGGCATTGCGATTAAGAATGGTGTAGACAATATTTCTATAACGATCACTTTGTTCCTTGGTCCAAGTGCTTAATGTTGGGTAATAGTTCTTTCTGTTTGTCATTGTTGGATCAATACACCCCATGTTGTACCCTTGTCGAAAGATGAGTTTCCCATTTTCATAGGATTCACAAATCCCGTGACGCAAGTTGTTAAGGTAATTAAACGAATGAATGATTTTTCCTGTGCTATCGTGAATGGTATATGCGCCATTCAGTTCTCCATTCAAAAGGCTGAATTCCTTTACCAAAACACCATTTGTGGCATAATGTTTTTCCTTTCGTTGTTCGTTAATTTGTGAGATGTATTGAATTGGAGTTCCTTGTGGGGAAAAACTTGAAAGCGTGTAATCGTTGAACTTTGTACTTTGCTTCGAAATGATGCGCAAGAGCAATTGATTGCGATCACTCCATTCTTGTCGCGTATCGATCACGGTGTCTTTATTTACTTGATGCACATGAAGTTTCGCCAATACGCCATTTTCATGGTATTCGATGTATCTCGAGGTGGCGTTTGGTCGATTGTCCAGAATAGATTGCTCCTGACCACTTGTATACCATTTTTTCTTGATGCCGCGGATTTCACTGTTTTGAATCCATTCCGTTTCTTCTAAGAGCACCCCTGATTCACTCCAAACGCGATTCATCCCAGTGCCAGAGATGTCAAGGATCCTCTCTCGAACCTTGATGTTTTTTTCATTCCAATAGGTTTCACTTGGCACGAAAACGTGATTGGAATTCGGATCGTAAATCTTT
>JBEIKR010000105.1:0-9893 GCA_040379705.1 Crocinitomicaceae bacterium | reverse complement strand
TTCCAATGACACAATCATACATTTCTTGTTCAATGACCGAAAGCTTGTGAGGCTCGTGAATAAAGGCTTCTGGAATGTCACGCAATTCAGGAATCCATTGTTTAATGAAGTCTCCGTTGGCATCGTGCTTCTCTGAGTTCAAGCGCGAAATGAAATTGGATAGCGCTCGCTTGTTCGTTGAAGTCTGATAATGTTGAACGGTATACTGATAAACCGCTCGCATGCTTATGTTTCCATACGCCAAGTATGGCGAAAGACGGCTGCAGCCTTTCCGACTGAGCGAAGGGCTGCTGATGTGCTTGCTGTAATTAACGCTTCGCTCAGCAATGAAATTCTTCAAATATCTCCATGCCAACGATTCACCTCCTGGTTGAAAATTTGGATTGCGTTCTGTTATTTCT
Organism: Crocinitomicaceae bacterium; assembly: GCA_040379705.1. Lineage (GTDB taxonomy): Bacteria > Bacteroidota > Bacteroidia > Flavobacteriales_D > Crocinitomicaceae > M0103. The sequence goes on along the minus strand of JBEIKR010000105.1, from coordinate 9,492 downwards.
GTTGGAAGGGAATTCCGATTTGAATGAAAATGAATTTCCGAATTGAAATTATAAATTTGAAGCGCATCTAACTGAACGTTGAAGGAAGGCGTTCGCATGGTATCTTCCCACATCTTCGGCCATTGCGGACGAGATTTCAATCTTCTAACAACGCCGTTGGTTTGAAATTCATTCCATTGAATATTCTTGGAATGAAAGAATTCGGCTACAAGGAAGAAATGTTTGCTCGATTTGTTCCCTATAAATTCATTGGTATTTGGGAAGGCAAAAACGCAAGTGAATTCATGCCTAAATGAAATTCAAGCTCGGAAGAAAATACTGAAAATCTCGTTCTTCCTTATTTACTTGCATAGCTTATCATACGCTTCTTTGGCTCCCGGAACATTCAATTTTACCGCCTTCTCCAAATCATCACAGCCCGATGCGTATTTATCAATCATTATTTTCGCGCCTCCCCGAACCAAAAGCGCTTTACCATGATTCTCATTTATTCTCAGTGCTTTATCACAATCTGTAATTGCCCCTTTATAATCTTTAAGACCTACTTTAGTTACTGCTCTATTGGTGTACGCTATTATATGCTTAGGATCCATTTCCAATGCTTTATCAAAATCTTCCAATGCCTTTTTTAATTCACCTAATTCCAGTTGTGCAATTCCGCGATTCGCCAATGCGCTTACTTGATCTGGATCTATCTTAAGGCTTGACGTATAATCTAGCACTGCTTTATTGTTTTCTTTAAGATTACTGTATGCCACCCCTCTGTTGTAAAATGCCTTGTAACTATTGGGGTTTAACTTAATAGCCTGAGTAAAATCTTCAACGGCTCCCAAATTATCATTTAAAACTAATTTGGCATTTCCACGCTTGTAGTAGGCTATTTCTGATTTTGGATTCTTTTCAATGGCCTTCGAAAAACTCTCAACAGCAGCTTCATAAGATTTAGACTCCATTTTTGAAACTCCTTCGTTAATAAAGGATTCTTCCGTTTGAGCAAAACCCAATTGAACAAAAGTGACAAGCAACAACAGCAAATAAACTTTTTTCATTTTATTGTAGATTAATTGGACACGAATATAGTTGATTTTCAACAACATTTTTCTAGGAATTCAACTAATGGCGTACAATCGAAATCCTAAATATCAACCTTAGTATCAAATATTAAATATGTTTCTTTGTTGTATCTAAACTGAATTATCTATTTTCGAGAAGAAATTAAAAGAAAAAAGAAGCCGATTATGAAGCAAATCAATCACATCGTTCGATCTATTATCCTGTCAGGAATACTTCTTTTCTTGCTGTCGGGAAGAACCTTTGGGCAACAAACCTACCCCTCGCTAAAAGCTATACTTATAGTTGGGCATCAGGAAGATGGGACCTCATCGGCAATAAATGATATGAACACAATTGCAGGAGTATTTGAGCAGCACGGAATTCAAGTTTACAAATTCTATGATGCAAAAGCGAATTGGAGTGAAATAAAATCGATTTCTCAAAATTGCAATTTCTTGGTTTATTCTGGACACGGTTCTAACTTAGGTGAAAATGGCGAAGCAGGCGGCCTTTGCATTAACCCGAGAATTAGTGCATCACAACTTTTAAGTGAACTCAAACTGAAGCCCAATTCCCTTATCATCTTCAAATCTGTTTGTCAAGGTGCCGGTTCCTCTGCAGGCGATGATGGAGACATTGGACTGCCGGAAGCGTTAAAGCGAGTAACATCCTATTCGAACCCATTTTTTAAAATTGGAGCTTCGGCTTATTACGCTAACAATTATGGAAGTGGAGTTTCTGGCTTTTTAAAGAATTTTCTATCGAAACAAAACCTGCAGAATTGCTTTTCAATTAGTGCTCAAATGTGGACTGAAATCGAATGCGACAAACCCTTTTCAAAAGACTCATCTAAAAACATAGGTATTGCCAGTTCAGAAGGTGGGGGTGTATCTACCGTAACCTCATACCGCAATGGAGTGAAAACCGTTGAACAAAGAGCAACTCCCAAGCAGTATGACATCGCATACGTGGGATCTCCAAGTTTTAATATTGGACTAATGTTAGGTTCTAGCAAATAACTCGTCTCCCGTAAAAACAAGGGATTACATTTTTACAAACTGAAAAGTAGAACTTCCCTCTTGGGTTGCTATACGCACAAAGTACACTCCGCTTTTCAGATTGCTTGTATCAAGCGTGTTGTTCTCAAGCACATCAATGCTGAACTGCTTGCCTTCCACAGAAAACAAACTGCAATTTGAAGCGGTTAGCTTTTGTGAAAATCCTTGAATGGCTATTTTATCGGTTGTTGGATTTGGGTAAATCGAAATCTCATCGGCATTCAAATCGGCAACTGAGTTTGCTTGAATTCTTCCGTTAATGTCGTATTGAAGGAAGAACTGCCATATTTTTTTCGAAGCATTGAAGTCGTTGTTTGTTACACCGACTGTAAATATTGAACCTGGCCACGTATGTCCGCCATCGATGATTTTGTAGTGTTCAACATCGACACCATTGGTTCCTCCATCGTAGAAGTAATGAACGGCAGTGCATCCGTCTGTTAGATTCGTATTTGGCACATCAGTGATCACTGGCGTTGCATTGCAATTGTTGAAGTTTACCCAATACGATAAAACGTTTGGAATAGCTTCCATAAAAGTTCCTCCATTATACGGAACCGTCAAATCTGCGGTGCCGTGAATTTCCATAACTGGAGTTGGATGCACGGCATTGCAGGTTTGATCTTGACCTACATTCATGGACCCTGTAACAGAAGCAATGGCTGCAATGCGATTGCTCAGCGAACAAGCAAGGGTGTAGCTCATGAATCCACCGTTCGACATACCTGTGCTGTAAACACGATCTAAATTTACGGAGTAAGTTGCGGCTACCTCATCTATTAATGCGCTGGTGAAACCAATGTCGTCCACTGTTCCACCCCAACCGGAATTCCAATAAGTCACGCCCGTGGCATCAAGTGTTCCCATTGGAACCACGATCAGAAAACCAGCTGTGTCAGCTATTGCACGAAAATCACCGTAATAAAATTGTTCAAACGCAGTGCTCGTATATCCATGAAAATTCAATACCACAGGCGCTGGTGTGCCCGGCGTATAACTGGCAGGAACATAAATGGTATAGCTACGTGTAATACCATCGTGTATCATGGTTTCGTTAAGTGTTTGCTGTCCGAAAGAAGCAAATGGTAATAAGAGGAAAAGGGCTAAATATCTCATGCCTAAATGTAATCAGAAATTGATTGGAGTTTGTTAAACAATTTTATGTCTACTCCTTCACACACCTGATAAACAATCCGTCGTTGTAATAGCCCTCTTCTTCTGTATTGTCTTTAATGAGCATTCTTCCAATATAATCGACAGCTAACCCTATCTTTTTCCCATCTTTCGTCCACCAATACGATTCAGGAAGCATCCAATTTCCGCGTCTATATCCGCGCATATCAGCTGTGTTTAGCACATCCTTTTCAGTATCCTTTAACTTTTCAAAAGCGCCTTCACTCCCGCCATATTTGTTGAAGAGAATATTCCAATCATCGAAGGTCGCAATGCGGTAACCTTTGGGAGCCAAGCCTCTCGGATCTGTCATAGCGAAGTAATTGTACAATACATCCTTTGTGAGGTTATCGCTTAGATCTTCGCAGTAGCACCAGGCTGGAGTGCCATCTTCCAAGGCCTTAATCCACGCACTATTGCTCTGTGCTTGTTCAATTAAATCTCCGTTGTTGAATTTTTTGACATTTAGATTTTCACTCATCCAAACTTGCTTACCCACTTTGACCGGAACAGGTGTTTGGTTCGCTGTGCGCTCGGCATAAGTCTCATAATTAAATGCTCTCCTCGCCTCCTGAACTTCCACGCCGTTCAACGATTTCATTCTACTTGTCCAGTTGCCCCATGTATCATAGACATATGTGAACTCTTGTGTCTGACTTTTTTCACTATTGACTAAACGAATAACATCGCCCTTTTCATTTAAATCTCCGATCCAAATATCTCCATTTAACATATCATGAATGTTCATTTTCCCGGCTGATCTTTCATATTTCTCCCAAAACACCACCTCTTCGTTATTCTTTCTTTTTTCTTCAATGAGCTCATCGTGTTCGTTGTAGAATTTGAAGGTCTTTGATTCTACCGCGCCGTTTGTGTCTTCCATTCGTGCGATTGTCACATTTCCTAATGAATCGTATTTATAATATTCTGTCCCCAATAGTTTATTGGTGTAGGGACTTGAAACTTGGGCTTTGTGAATAAATCCATTTTTATCCAATTCGAAATCAAACTTTTGATATTTGCTTTGATCGTATGCTCTCTGGCAGCTTTTCTGTTTACCGCTGAAATCAAAATCCAATGTTTCTTCGAATATCTCAAATTTCGAAAAACCATTTTGATTGTTCGTCAATCGAAGTATTTCCTCTTTGAAAAAGGTTACCGGTCCTTTCAACCCTCGCTTTTCCACATCGGTTTTCTTCACAGGAAGAATTATATGATCGGTGGTCCATTCCTCGAACATGACCATTGTCCCAAGGTCATAGACCACGGTATCATTTGAATTTATTTGTCCGAAGGAAAGAAGGTTAAGAAAACATGCGAATGCGGCTAGAAAAAATTTATTCATGGTGTTGGGGTTTGAATGGTAACGGAGGGAGAGTGGGAATAGTGTTCCTAGGACTGTTCACTCTTTCACACACCGAATAAGCATCCCTTCGCTGTATATGCCAAAGTAATCTTCAATTTCAAAAATCAGGATCTCTCCTCTATTATTAGCATCTGGGCTTATCCTCTTTACATCTTGCGACCACCAACTTGGCCCACTTGGGTCCGGATAGTTCCAAATTCCGCTTCTAGATCCACCCATCCTCTGTATCTTCCATTCGTCGCGTTCAGAATACTTCAGCCTTTCAAAGAGGCCCGCCAATCCGACTTGTTTTTTAAACATTAAATTCCAATCATGGCAGGTAGCTATGCGATAGCCTTCAGGTGCCAAGCCCCTTGGGTCAGTTAATGCGTAATAATTATACAACACATCTTTAGTTAGATTACCTTGAAAATCCATGCAATAGCTCCAAGCTGGTTTGTGATATAGACAAGCATAGTACCAGTCGCTGCCATTCTGCGCTTGGACAATTAAATCACCATTGCGAAACTTCTTAACCTTTAAATTTTCACTCATCCAAACCTGTTCACCCATTCCAACGGGCTTGGGAATTTGGATAGCCGAGCGCTCTGCATATGTTTCATATTTAAAATGGCGACGTTCTTCTTGAACCTGCAACCCGTTCAATGATTTAATCCTATCTGTCCAATTGCCCCAAGCGTCATATTCATACCTAAATTCCTGGGTTTGTTTCCTTTCACGATTGTATAACCGATTTACATCCCCTTTTTCATTCAGATCTCCGTGCCAAATGTCTCCATTCACCTTATCATATATTTTAATTTTTCCATTTGACTTCTCATATATTTCCCAAAAAACGACTTTATCATTCTTTATATTTTTTTCTTCTATGAGTTCTCCTTGGTCGTCGTATGATTTAACTGTTTCAGATTCTATTCCTCCGCCAATATTCTCCAGTCGCGTAGCCGAAACATTACCCAATGAATCATACTTAAAATATTCTGTTCCTAAGGGTTCTGGAGTATAATCTGGAATCTCCTGCCAATACCATGCATAGGGATCCGAAATTTCAGCTTTATGTATGAATCCATTATTATCTAACTCGTATTCAAAATTTTGATGCTTCCAATCACCAAAAGTTCTTTGACAGCCTATCAGTTTCCCATTAAAATCAAACTCAAAAGTTTGAGCGGATATTCCACTTTTATATGAAAAATAATACAAATCGTCTATCGACCAGGTAGTTGCGGTATAGAAACCTGTCACCGAATCATAGCGAAAATCGCTTGTAAACTCGAATGTTTCCGTATCGAAATATGTTACCGGCCCTCTTAAACCAAGTCTTTCAAGGTCATTTTTTTTTACAGGAAGAATTACATGATCCGTAGTCCATTCTTCGAACATCACAATTGTACCTAGATTATAGTAAACAGTATCATTCGAATCTATTTGTCCGTAAGAAACTAAGTTTAACAAGGATACTCCGGTGAAAAGTAAAAATCTATTCATTTTTTGGGGTTTGAATGGTAACGGCGGGAGAGTGGGAAAAGTGTGAGGAGAAACCTTAAACTGAAAAGCCTAATTTCTTTGACATATGGGCTTCAAATGAAGTTACTTTCTAATACTCCTTTGAACCCAATTCAGCTTCTCTATTTAAAAAACCCCAGGTTCCAGATTTCCAAAAACGTCCATTGTCGTCGTAACCAGAAGTTTCAATATTGAGTCTTTTCAGATCTTTATCGAAACCTTTAACGTAGAATGTATTAAATGTGTTAATTATGACATCAGTTTTTGTTTTTAAATCGATGATTTTCGTACCACAATCATTACCAAAACCCATTCGATAAGACGCTATAAGAAATCCACTTGTTAATAGAATACACGCACATCTATTTTCATCACATATCTCAATAAGTGAATCTCGAACTATTTCTGTATCTGCAGGAAAATTATCCATAAAAAAGAATTCTTCTTGAATCTGACGAAGCAAAATGGAAAGCTCAACTGTATCAATTACATAGTCATTGATATAATTTGTAATTTCCTTATGCTGTTGTTCTGTGTTATCAGATATTACTACCTTGTTTAAAAACCCTTTTCCTCTTTGATTGAAATATTGAATGCCCTCTTGATAGGAAAAAGCAGCTTGCCAGTCAATATCAGCAAATCCATCTACTGACGCTAGGCAGCCGGCTTCCCTTTTTCCTAAATAGATACTGTCCTTTCCAATCAGCAAATCGTCAAATTCAAGTTCGGAACATTCCAACAAATGAATTAAAATCTCACTCCCATAAGAATCATAGTCATGATCATTCTTCCAAATTTCAAAAAAATAGCCATTAAAAATGTCCGATCGAAATGACTTACTTACTTGTTCGTTTAACTCGTCCTTTTTTTCTCCTTGAATTAATTCACCCAATTTCAAGAAATCACCACTATGCGAATCAAAATTAAAGCTATATCGCTCGTAGCCAAAAGAAGCCCCCAAACTTGTTATCCAAAAAGTAATCGTGAAAAGCGCTTCATCATTCCGATGAATAACATATTTAAGGTCTACAACATATGAGCTATCACTAGGCCAAATATTTTCAAATACAGATACTTCCTCCATCCCCACTTTTAGTTGGAGAATGGCCGTTTGCAAATATGTATTTATTTTAACTGAAGCAAGACCACGAGTCTCACTAGATATAACTGGAAAGGAAAAATCCATTCCATCACGTTCTTTATGATTCTCTTGAATTTCGCGGATATCAAAACCGCTAAAAGCAAATACACTCAAGTTTGATAGAGAAAGCACAGCTACTAATAAATTCCTATAAACTCTCTGCTGTATTGTTCTAATACTTCTATTCATTTTATGATTATCTATAAGTCCAACCTAAATTATAAAATCATTAAACCGCACCAAAATAATCATCACCTCTTTACAAAAAAAACTAAATAGTTGAATCAATTAATATTCCGAACAGCACGAACATTGCATTCCATAAATCCGCTGTATCCATCAACTAAAACATCTCCATCATCGAAGGACATGTCAAGTCGCCAGTCCGTATCTTGATCGTAGCTGTCGCTCCAATAAGTGGTATTGCTAAAACCTCCAATTCCTTTTTTGTGCAGATTAACATAAAGTTCATTCAATTCTGCGATTGTAGGTAGACGCCAACCTTTTCCTAATGCTTGGCATTCCTCGCTTGCATAGTCGCGATTTAACTTGCTTGGAAAATCAAACTGTGCCACCTCAAGATTTCCTATTCTTATAGGCACACCTATGATTGAGTCTGAATTGTAATTTTGTCCAATTACCATGCTAGTCATAAATAAAAATGGTAAAAAAAATATTGCTTTCATAGTAATCGGTTTTAAGTTTGAAATAAAGATATTCTCATTCGGTAAATAGACGTTATTATTAATTTCGGAAAGATTGATTTGTTAGTTTGGTATCTGTTTATTTTGTAGTGGTTACTTTCCAATACAAATAATCAACGAAAAAATACTCATTCGGTTTAGCCCTCCTATTTGCCGATGCAGAAACGGCTAAATATCGAATGCAATATGTCGTCGGCCGAGATGGTGCCCGTGATTTCCGAAAGGTGATACAAGGTCTTGCGAATGTCTACGGTGAGGAGGTCGGATGGGACGCCCAGGTTCATGCCGTTTAAGACTTCTTCGAGAGATAAGGCTGCGAGGCGCAACGATTCGAAATGACGAGCATTCGTAACCACCGTGTCGCTTTAATTAAACAACGGAGCGAAGCTTTCAACCAACCAACTGCGTAACTCCGATATGCCCGCACCTTCTTTCGCAGAGATGCGCAACGCATTCGCGCCTTCCACCTTCAATTCAAAATTCGGATTCGAATCAATCTTGTTGAAGACCACCAACACCTTCGCTTCCGCGCGAGCATGCGAACGTATCGATTCCAACATCTCGTCTATCTGCGCTTGAGAAGTGTTCACCACATCTACCAACAACAAAACCAACTGCGCATGCGAAACCTTTTCCATGCTGCGGGCAATGCCCATTTTTTCTATTGTGTCGGAAGTCTCGCGAATTCCGGCAGTATCTATGAATCGAAACTGAATGCCTTCCACATTCAACACTTCCTCCACCGTGTCACGCGTGGTTCCCGCTATGTCGCTCACAATCGCGCGCTCCTCATTCAACAAGGCATTCAACAACGTTGACTTCCCCGCATTCGGTGCACCGACAATGGCAACAGGAACTCCGTTCTTAATGGCATTTCCTAATTGAAAACTATCGCGCAACTGAACCACCACCTTCAAAATCTCATTCAACAAATTCAATAACTGTGTGCGATCGGCGAACTCGACATCTTCTTCCGAAAAATCCAATTCCAATTCCAACAACGAGGCGAAATGAATCAAGCGCTCACGCAGCCCGTCGATCTCCTTCGAAAACCCTCCGCGCATCTGATGTACCGCTTGCTTATGCGCCGCAGCACTTTCAGATGCAATCACATCTCCAACCGCCTCTGCCCTGCTCAAATCCATTCTTCCGTTCAAATACGCACGCATGGTATATTCACCCGCTGTTGCCATACGACATCCGTTTTCCTGAAGCAATTGCAAGATGCGCTGCTGCACATATCGCGATCCGTGACAAGCAATTTCAACCACATCTTCACCGGTGAAACTATTCGGACTTTGAAACAAGGTCACCACCACTTCATCCAAAATTTCCTTCCCGTCGAAAATGCATCCGAAAAGCGCTTTGCGTTTTTGTTCGGGTTGAAGGGGCTTCGAAAAAAGTTTGCTAACTATCTCCCAAGCCTTATTGCCGCTAACGCGAACCACCGCTATACCGCCTACTCCTTGCGGTGTAGACAACGCGCAAATG
>JBEIKR010000104.1:0-9911 GCA_040379705.1 Crocinitomicaceae bacterium | reverse complement strand
AGCTCAAAGAAAAATATACTGAACTGTTTTTAGATTTAACCAATCGTAAAGCAGCTAACGGACTTTAATCGTACAATCTTCTGATGAAGCCCCATTCTTCGGAATGGGGCTTTTTTTGTTCTAAAGCCATCCTAACAAACCAAATAAAAATCATACTATTTCACGCCAATCGTCAATGCCGAAATCAGTTGAATTGCTTCATTTTGTAATGGAATCCCTGACATATGAAAATCATACAATTCAAAAACAACAATGCTCATCATTCGGCATTTACAGAAGAGCTCAATTCGCGTGTTAACCAATTCTTTAAGGACCAGGGTGTTTCTCCAAAAGGAAACGGAAAACTCTACTTTAAGGCAGTCATCATGATCTGCATCTACCTTGGAGCATTTGGCATCCTTCTAAGCACACCCATGTCCGCGTGGTGGGCACTTGCCTTAGCTATTGTCATGGGCATTGGGGAAGCAGGAATAGGAATGTCTGTGATGCATGATGGCGCACATGGTTCATTTTCGGATATCGCTTGGATCAATAAACTTGCCACCTCGACCATCGTAATTTTAGGAAGCAATGCTGTAAACTGGAAGATTCAGCACAATTTCTTGCACCATCGTTTCACCAATATCTATGGCTACGATCAAGACATTCAAACAAAAGCGGTGATTCGATTATGCGACCATGCCCCACTCAAAAAATATCATCGGTATCAATATGTCTACACCTTCTTTTTTTATGGGTTAATGACCTTATCCAAGCTCGTTGGAGATTTTCCACAACTTCGTCAATTCGCCAAAGAAGGTCTAACCGCAGATCAGCGGATTGATGCAAAACATGAACTTGTAAAACTGATTATTATTAAAACATTGTATTTGGTTATTTTCATTGGTCTGCCGATTTGGTTGACCAACTTCTCTTGGTGGCAAGTACTGATTGGTTTCTTTGCCATGCATTTTACCGCAGGCATGATTATGAGCACTATCTTTCAAATGGCACATGTTGTGGAAGGAGCAGCACAACCACTTCCCGATACAGAAGGGATTATTCACACCGAATGGACCGTTCACCAATTGAACACCACTTCCGACTTCGCCCAAAACAATGTGTTTCTAAATTGGTATGCTGGAGGTCTTAATTTTCAAATCGAACATCATTTATTTCAACATGTTAGCCATATTCACTTTCAGCAGATTGCTCCAATTGTGCATGAATTAACAGAAAAGTACAATATCCTTTACAATGTGAAACCGAGTTTTTCAAATGCCTTACGTTCTCACGTAAAACGATTGAAAGAATTAGGAGGACATAAAAACGAATCCGCCTAGAAAAGTTGATTATAATTGCCGTCAAATGATTTCATTAGGCGCACAAATCCATTTAATTTAATTGACTTAATTTATCCATCGAATTTGATTTTTCAACACGCAATGCAATAAACTCTCACGATGGACCGCGTCAATTTCAATCTTGTAAAAAAATCACCAAACTCTTTAGAAATCAAAGCATATTTGTATCAACTTAAAAGTGATTCATTTGGACTATCCGATTCTATTCAAAATGCCTATCGTGAAAAAACAGGAAATGATTCGAATGAAGGAATTGACACACTTTCCGATGCGGAAATCCAAGAACTGCTCGGTGAGTACACTCCGTCGTGCATCATCTACTTTCGAGCACATTTAGACGCTATTGAAGAAGAACACCTACATTACACCACTTTTCCTGAACTATTTACAGACATCAAACAGGTGTCATTCGATTGCGGTGGAATCATCTCTTTGGAATCTTACAGAAGTCAAATTTATTCCCTATTCAATGCCCAAGGAAAAAGGCTTTCGTCATATTGCCATGATTTAGACATTGGTATGGATGGATTGATTTTAATGCGCAGCTCATCCGGGCCATTTTGGGAATTATTGCGCGTTAATGGGGATCAGCTAATTGAAACGGATCATCCTAGACCTCACGAAGCCATGCACGATTTTCCAGATCTTATGTACCGAGATACAATTAAGGAATGTTCATCCCCAGCTTTCATTCACATTACAGATGGACGAATGAGCGATTTAACGTGGCAAGAAGTACATGATATACTCACCTATCGCGGAGGTGATTATCGAAGCTTGTGTAAGTATTATTCTGATGATGAAACACTTGCCATATTAGCCATTGATTTAAATGTCTTGGCATTTACCTACTTATCTCAACGGTTAAAAAACAATCGGGAGTTCATCCTTTCCTTATTAAAAAAGGGGGGCGACCATCTTCATCTGTATTCTTATTTGAACGATGACCTTAAACGAGACCTTGATATTATTAAATTATGTCTTGACTTTTCGGTGAATATCATTTACCGAGGTGCACCAATCGATGATTATGAAATCATGAAACGTGCAACACATGCGCATTGGCCCTTGTTCGAATATGCATCTGAACATCTTCAATCGGACAAGGCGTTCATTCTGGAATTGGCTACAAATGATTGGATGGTATTAAAATCAACTCGTCCAGAAATATACACGGATGCAGATTTTGTAGAACGTTCGGTGTTGGCTTATAATGACTGCCATGTAGAAAAAGTAGATTTAACTGAAGTATTTTCTCATTTAATTCATCAACCAGAAGGACATCTACTCATTGATTTACTCCTACCCATTCATGATGAAGACCTATTCTTGCGCATCATTCAATCTGTAAACGCTGACCAATTGAACCACATGATTTCTGGGTTGAGTCAAGCAACGATGCAAAAGCAAGAATTCTGGTTGAAGGCTGCAGAACGCAATAACTCCATTGTTGAGTCCATTCCAGATGAATTGAGGAATAACCGAGAATTTGCCATGCAATTAGTCCAATTGAATGGGGACTTTCTGCATGCATTGAATCCAACATTCTCCTCAGACCCAATCTTCCTTATTTCGGCCATGAAGCAAATTAAAAATCGGCGCGGTTCAACCGTGATCAGTGATCTTTATCCATTACTGACGTCCCAACTTAAAGGAAGTCGTAATTTCATGTTCGAGGCCGCTTCATTGGATTTTCACATTCTGGCCCATTGTTCTGAGGAACTAAAAGGAGATGCTGAATTTCTTTTGGGGTTGGTAAAACCCACACACGGTTGGTCCTATGCATATGCCCATGAATCGCTCAAAAGGGATCTCGAATTCATAAAAGTCACTCTTAATATCAATACGTATCTGTCCAAAGAAATTCCGATAGAAATTATCGACACTCCTGCCATACAAAACATTCTGAATGAAAAACACATCGACTTAAATCAAGCAATAACAGATGATGACTTGCCATTTTAACTCCTAAAAAGACATTGTTTAGTGTTCATTCAACCTTTCTTATCCAATAAAAACAAAGCTCATTGCAAAAAAATAAAAAAATGATGTACATTCGTTTCGCTAAACGATACACTATGAGAACGCTCCTATTCGCATTTCTTTTCATTGGAACTTGCACCTTTGCGCAAACCACTATTTGGTCCGATGACTTCGAGAATCCAGCACTTTGGAACTTGAATCAATCCACTGGAGCAAATGATCTCGATGCCAATATGTGGTATATCACTGATGCTGAAGGTGGCGTTGCTGCAGGACAATGTGGTGTGGCGACGAATGGAAACAAAACATTGCATGTAGGTTGTCAAGGAACATGGTGTATCGGCGCTGGAGCAACGTACAACGCGGGTGACGGTGGACTTGGCTTTTTCGCGTCAACAACAAATAAACGAACAGTTTACAACACAAATATTTCAACTGTTGGCTACACCAACCTTACCCTTTCATTCGATTGGATTGGAATTGGTGCAGCTGGGACAGATTACTGCTCAGTGGTTTACAGCACCAATGGCGGGACAACATGGACCACATTGCAAGCCATGACGGGCGGAACTACATGTGGTAACGGTCAAGGTTTATGGCAGGCTTCAAATATCATATTGCCTGCAGGGTGCAATAACATCGCGAACCTTCGTATTGGTTTTAATTGGACAAATGACAATGATGGCGCAGGAACTGACCCTTCTTTTGCGGTGAACAATGTGCGCATCACTGTTCCCGGAGCGACACCACCTGTAGCAAGCATTCTCAACAACGTATCTGACATCTGTCCAGGGGAATGCGTGACTTTTAGCGATCAATCTACTGGGACAATTACTACATGGACTTGGGACTTTGGCGATGGCACAACCTTCAATCAACAGAATCCACCAGCACATTGTTACTCTTCTCCGGGCAATTATGCAGTGATTTTAACCGTTGGTAATTCGGGCGGTACAAGTTCTCAAACTGTTAACATTGCTGTGTCACCACTTCCATCAACGGCCACTTCTGTTTCAAACAACACCATTACAGCACTTCAATCGGGAGCGGCCTATCAATGGGTGCAATGTCCAAGCATGTCATCTATCCCCAATGCGAATAACATGACATTTACCGCTACGAGCAATGGTGATTATGCCGTGATTGTGACGAATGCACAGGGGTGTTCTGACACTTCAGCGTGCACGACAATAAGCGGATTAGGACTAACAGAGGAACTAAATGCACACATTCAAATTACGCCAATGCCATTCACTACAGCAATTACACTTAGTGGTTTGAACGATGGAAAGTATGCCCTTACGATTTCTTCGATGGATGGTCGTCAAGTATACGCAGTAAACCAAGTGACAAATGGTGAATATGGAATAGATTTGCCTTCAGGACAATATATTCTAACCATTGCATCTGAAGACGGAATGATTTCAAAAAGAATCGTGCGCGAGTAAAGAATTAGAGTCAAAGAATTCTGTCGAATCTGCACATCGGTTTGGCTAAAACTCTTTGACAAAAATCTTTATTGAAAGCGACTCGTTTCGATGGAAACATCTTAAAACAAAGTCATCTGGTCTTCGTCGTCTTTCTTGGTTAAATCCCACTCTACCGTTGTTCCATCTGGCACCCCCTCGTCACTATCATCTGCTCCATCAACACCATCAATGGCCTCAACATCAGCATCCAACTCTTCTGCTTCTTGGATTTCATCAGGCCATGGCTCAGTACCTTCAATGGCATGGGTCAAAACAATCTCTTTCACTTTGAGCTTCGTCAACTGATTGCCTTGAGCCTTCATTCCTTTGACTTCAATAAAATCAGCGATGTTCACTTCATTGTCAGGCAAGTTCTTGGTTTCTTTCAGCAACTTGTTATAAACGATACGCACATTTGGTCTGTATGCTGTAGAAACAGTATCCATGTAGGAGCCTGTTGACTCGCTGATAAAGAGCACTTTCTTATCGATAGTCACTTCACAATGGAAACGTTTCACAAAGTGCAAATCCTTTTCTGCATCGTAATAAACCGCCGAAATGGCATGATCTGGATTCCACTTTTCGATGTGGATCATATCTTCATCAAAGTGGTTCGACAAATCGAAATTACTTAAGCGGTACTCACCCGATTTATACAATGTTAATATTTTGTCTTCACCTTTGAATGAACCCAGGAATTTACCTCGTTCTTCATCATTCAAACGACCAACAACGGTATCAAACCAAATCTTGCGCGCTGCTAAAGTGGATCCCCCCACTTCTTTCTGAGTAATGCGTTGGATGATTTCCTTGGTCACGCGATTTCCAGCACTTTGACGTCCTTTAATCAACAAGTCACCTAAGTCAACATCAAAACGCAGTCGCTTCAAATGTGGACGTGGACGAAGCAACACTGTTACTACCTCTCGTTCACCATTCGGATGCACAGAGAAGTAAAGCATTTTTGACCCTTTGATTCCTCGTGTCAAATCATATTCTGTGTCTCGTGTAATCGAGTTGACATAGAAACGCTTCATCATCGTTGATCCACCTATTCCATCTTGATAAATTAAGTGATAGATCGTTCGTTTATCGCCTTTCTTCCAAACATCAGCGTGGACAATTCCTTTTCCAACAAACTTTTTATCAGCCACCTTAGTGACCATCATTTTACCGGTATTGAAGAAAATGATGATGTCATCAATCTCGGAACAGTCGTTGACCGCCTCAGTCTTTTTCAGTCCATAACCGATAAATCCTTCCTCGAAATCGACATACAATTTACGGTTGGCAATGATCACTTTCGTCGCACTGATGGTATCAAACACCTTGATCTCAGTCTTGCGCTCCTTACCTTCGCCAAAGCGTTTTTTCAAGTCTTTGAAGTAGTCAATCGCATATTCAATCAAGTTGGCCAGTTTCTCTTTCACCTGAGCCATTTCTTCTTCAATCTTCAACAACACCTCATCGGCCTTACTTGCATCAAAGCGCGTAATTCGAATCATTGGAATCTGCGTCAACTTCTGTAGGTCTTCGTCAACAATTTCACGAATCAATTGCTTCTTGAACTTATCGAAACGTTTATACAAATATTCGTAAAGTGTTTCACGGTCACTGTAATGCTTGAAGTCAATATACATTTCTTCGTTGATGAAGATTTTCTCCAAGGTGGAGAAGTGCCATTGACGTTCCAATTCATCCAATCGAATTTCAAGTTCCAACTTCAGTAAACGAACCGTGTTGTCTGTATTGACCTTCAAGATTTCGCTTACCCCCATGAAGCGAGGAGTGTCCTTATCGATGATGGAAGAGTTCGGAGAAATCGAAACTTCGCAATCCGTAAAGGCATACAATGCATCCAATGTCTTATCTGGAGAAACACCTGGTGAAAGGTGAATCATCACTTCCGCATCTGCTGCGGTATTGTCCTCAATTTTCTTGAGTTTAATCTTTCCTTTATCGTTGGCCTTGATGATGGATTCAATCAGTGACCCTGTTGTCGTACCAAAAGGAATCTCGTGAATCACCAAGGTTTTATTGTCTAACTTTTTGATTTTCGCGCGAACACGTACTTTGCCTCCGCGAAGTCCATCGTTGTAGTTCGTGAAGTCGGCCATACCCCCATTTGGAAAGTCTGGCAAAAGCTCAACTTTCTTACCGCGCAAATGATTGATGGATTGCTCAATAAGCTCAATGAAGTTATGCGGTAAAAACTTACATGCCATACCCACTGCGATTCCTTCAGCCCCTTGTGCCAACAAGAGTGGAAACTTAACAGGAAGTTGTTCAGGTTCCTTGTTGCGTCCATCATAACTTGATAGCCAATTGGTCGTTTTTGGATTGAACACCACATGACTTGCGAATTTAGACAGACGCGCCTCAATATAACGTGCTGCAGCAGCTCCATCACCCGTGAGCGTATTTCCCCAGTTCCCTTGACAATCAATCAATAAATCCTTTTGTCCCAACTGAACCAGTGCATCACCAATAGACGCATCACCATGGGGGTGGTATTTCATGGTATTTCCGATGATATTCGCCACCTTATTGTAACGACCATCATCCATCTCTTTCATGGAGTGAAGGATTCTACGTTGGACAGGTTTTAAACCGTCGTACAACGAAGGCACTGCGCGCTCGAGTATTACATAACTCGCATAATCCAAGAACCAGCTTTCGTATAAGCCACCAACGGGAATAATTTGTTCATCGACAATTTTACTCTCGAATGGCTTGTTCTCTTCTCCTGATTGGTCGATTGGGTCGTCGATATTCTCTTCTGCCATCTTAAGATGCTTTTTCTAAGTTATCGGAATCTGTTGCCTTGTTTCCAGCTATTTCTTCAGCGATATCTTTCTCCACGCGAAGGTTATCGATAATGAAATCTTGACGCTCCGGGGTATTTTTCCCCATGAAATAAGACAAGATCGAATCAATGGAGGCGTCTTTGGTCAAGATCACGGGTTCGAGACGAATATCTGCACCAATAAAGTGCTTAAACTCATCAGGTGAAATTTCACCCAATCCCTTAAATCGTGTGATCTCGGGATTTTTTCCCAACTCCTCGATGGCATTTCTACGCTCATCTTCTGAATAACAGTAAATCGTCTTCTTCTTATTTCGCACACGAAAAAGAGGAGTTTGCAAGACATACACGTGGTTTCGCTTCACTAAATCAGGAAAGAACTGTAAAAAGAAGGTCAACAACAACATGCGAATGTGCATTCCGTCGACATCGGCATCGGTCGCGATGACAATCTTACTGTAGCGCAGATTATCCATATCTTCCTCAATATCGAGTGCCGCTTGAACAAGGTTGAACTCCTCATTTTCATACACCACCTTCTTGGTCAAACCGTAGCAATTCAATGGCTTACCTCGTAAAGAAAAAACCGCCTGTGTATTAACATCACGAGACTTTGTGATTGACCCACTCGCGGAATCACCCTCGGTAATAAACAAGGTTGTTTCTTCGCGACGATCATCTTTCAGATCGGTCAAGTGAATGCGACAATCACGTAATTTCTTGTTGTGCAGACTTGATTTTTTCGCTCTGTCACGCGCCAATTTCCGAATACCTGAAAGCTCTTTACGTTCACGCTCAGACTGCTTAATTTTTCGTTCGATCAGCTCAGCCACATCTGGATTTCGGTGCAAGTAGTTGTCTAACTTTTCTTTCAAAAAGTCATTGACAAAAGCCCGCATTGACTTTCCACCAGGCTCAATCTCTTGAGACCCAAGCTTCGTTTTTGTTTGAGACTCGAATACCGGTTCAATTACCTTCACGGCGATCGCTGCAACTATGGATTGCCGAATATCTGACGCCTCGTAATTTTTATTGTAGAAGTCACGAATCACCTTCGCCACAGACTCACGAAACGCACTTTGATGTGTACCTCCTTGCGTTGTATGCTGACCATTGACAAAGGAATAGTAATCCTCACCATAGGTCTTACCATGTGTAAAGGCCACTTCAATATCCTCGCCTTCTAGGTGGATAATTGGATAAAGCGGATCGCCATCCATGTTGTTCTCCAACAAATCCTTCAAGCCATCCTTCGACTGGTACTTATCTCCGTTGTAGTACATTGCTAATCCTCGGTTGAGGTAGCAATAGTTCCACATCATTTTATCCAAGTATGCCGTTTTAAATGCATACTTCTTGAAAATCGTTTCATCAGGAATAAACTCTACATAGGTGCCATTCGCCTCATCAGTTTTGGTCACTGGTTCTTCCTTGATCAATTCGCCGCGCTCAAAAATCGCCTCCTTCTTTTCACCATCACGCACAGAGTACACCATGAAATGTGACGACAAGGCATTCACCGCCTTCGTACCCACTCCATTCAAACCAACTGATTTCTTGAACGCCTTAGAGTCGTATTTTCCACCGGTATTGATTTGCGACACACAGTCAACCACCTTGCCCAATGGAATTCCACGTCCATAGTCGCGAACAGTCACTTTTCCATCCTTCACGCGAATATCCACCCGTTTGCCATTCCCCATGACAAACTCATCGATGCAATTATCGACAACCTCCTTCACCAAAATGTAAATTCCATCGTCGGCAGCAGATCCATCCCCTAGTTTTCCGATGTACATACCGGGACGCAAACGGATGTGCTCCTTCCAATCGAGTGAGCGAATATTGTCTTCCGTATATTGATTTTCTGCCATAGTTTTGAGCACTTTGAGCGTAACTACCAAATGTAATCACACGAAGCACGCAAATCACATGAGTTATAGGTGACTTTTGAACTATTTTTCGTTGAAAAGGACATTCTAAAAAATCCAAGTAAGATCAATCACTGCATGTGAAAAATCGATGCAACACTTTCTTAAAAATGAATATAATATTTTGTAAAACAATAGTTTACTACCCAATTATCCGCAAAGAATTGGCAATTTGATAGAAATACTGTTTTATTTATACCTTTGAATTCTAATTGTAATAAAGCCAAACGATGCTTATATTTACTAACTATAAAAATTAAATTCAATCAACATGAAATCAATTTTCTTATTTGTACTAGTATTCTTATCGACAGGATTTGTAAACGCGCAAGAAGTTGCAAAAGTAACTGTATCCTCAACTGCTCCTATTGCTGATGTT
>JBEIKR010000103.1:0-10055 GCA_040379705.1 Crocinitomicaceae bacterium | reverse complement strand
ATCGGTTCTAAACGCAGTAGCAAACAAAATTGTACTTCGAATTTTTGCAGTTGCAAACAGAGATGAACCTTTTGTAAAATTAGCGGCTTAAAAATTTGGATTTATCTTAGAATGCTCAGCCACCACTACTTCGAGAGTATCATTCGTTCTCAACGGCAGGGCCACAAAAAATCACAACTCGTAACTCGTAATTAGTAACTTTTTAAAGTCTTTTCTCAGCTGCGCTTCAAAAGCCTCCACTTGCTCCGCAACACCGTCCCTCGGTAGTCGTCTAGTTTTTCGGTGACTCCTGCATTGGATAATTTTTGCAGAAGCTTGAAGGTTCCCTTGCCTGATTTGTAATCCATTTCATCTTCGAAGATAGGGATGATTCCAAGGAAATGAACTGATTTGTCTCCAACCTTTAGGGGAGTTAGTTCTTCATCCAAATAAATGGGGTCAGTGAGGAAAAAATGGTTTTGCTGCATGGTAGCAGAGAGTCGTTCGTGGGTTGCACCACAGGGCATCGTGTGACCAGGTCCGAACCACGATTGTTTATCTAAGACATACTTCGCCAAGCGCTTAATCCACGGAAATACCCAATTCATTTGTGGGTTTTCCGCGTCCTCCCATTCCCAGTAGGAAGGCAAACAAAAATAGATTTCATTAAAATTTCGGTCCTTCAAACGTTCAGGAACAGGCATCTTGTAGTCAGACAAACCATTGGTCATCAAAACTGTAACAGGACTTGCCAACTCTAGGTCGAGCAGTAAGAGCGGTATTTCACCCTCCGTAGACGGTAAGGCTTGAACGCGGTGTTCACCGAAGCGATCCGCCAAGGCCTTATGTAGTGGTGTTATTTCTTTTTCGACCATTCTTCGATGGCGGTTTTATTGACATTGACAAAGTTCGCATCGCCATCTTTCTCGGCCAATTCCATTGAAACTTTTGCTGTAGCTATGGCTCCTTTGTAATCACCCAATTCCGCTTGAATTTGGGATTTCAAACGCAAGTACCAGTATGCTTCAGGACGCATTTCAGCCGCTTTTGTTGCCCACACAAGGGCTTGTTTGAGGTCTTTTTTCTCTTTGAAATAGAATTCAGCGGATGCGTAATACTCACCGGATGTCGGACCAGCCATTGTTTTATCAATAGCTGCTTGCATTTTCATTGCTGTTGGAACAGAAAACGGAACAGCAACACGTGTTTTATCCCAAGAAAAAATCAAGTTGGCTGAATTTGTAGTGACATTGTCAAATCCAATCGTGAACATTTCAACGATGTCATTCATAGCAATTACATTTGCAGTCAAACGCAAAGCAACTTTTCCTTCGTCCCATTTTTCTGGTGTTCCCCAGTTCGTTGTCTCTGTGTAGAAAATCACCTCCCAACTTTTTTCAGAAGGTTTTGTAAAGATTGCATAAGTCCCAGATTTCAAGGTGTCTTTGCCAAATACCACCGCATCTGCACACGTAAACTTTGTGTTTTCATTCGCTCCAGTTCGCCACAACTCATTGAAAGGAACCACTTCACCAAAGACAACACGGTTATTTTTCGATGGACGGTAGTATTCTACTTTGACATCCGTCAACCCGACCTTTTGTTCCACCTTCCCTTGTGGGCTTGCCATAGGGCGTTGAATTTGAGCGAAAATGGCACTTGAACAGACAAGTGCTGCGAGGAAAAGAAGATTTTTCATAACACAATAGTTTTGTTGCACGAAATTACACTTCCTTTTGCGGGAAACCAATAAAAAAATGGCTTATTGAATAATGTGTTACCCTTCCGTTTTTGACACAATCCCAACCAAAGTATTCCAAAAGGAAGCCTCCGACGGAACGCAGCCTTGTTCGATTAAACGATGTACTTCCTCTTCGCGAGAACCTTGGTGCTTTTTTTCCGATCGGAAGAAGTTCAATTTGGAAAGATCACCTGTGAGTGCGGTATGAATTGTTTCGGGACTTGACAAATCCAGGTCAGGCTGTGTATGTTGAACTGCGATTAAAAGGGATCGGTCTGAAAGTAAATGAAATACCAAACACGAATCAACACTTCGGTACTCCAAGAACTCAATCTTCTCATATACCTTTTGCAGCACTGTATCACTAAAAAGCGAGACCAGTTCGACGGCTTTTTCTGGAGTTTCACGATTCATCTGTTCCCACTCATCTCCATGAACGCCATTCACAATAAGGAACTGTTTCAGTTCTTCCTCAAAATGCACCAATTCTTCAGCTGTCAATAAGCGGTATTTCATGGCGCAAAAGTGCTCATTTTCGATGGAATTTGTCTCATCGGATTGGTACAACAAACAAAATTCCCTTCAATCCGTTATGCTTAAACCCACGAACAACGCGAGGAAAAATGTAATTTTAAGCCATGACACAAAAAAAAGGCATTGCCATACTAGGTTCAACCGGTTCGATCGGCACACAAGCACTTGAAGTTCTTGAATCTTATCCCGACTATTTTGACTTGCAAGTCATCACTGCTGGGAAGAATGCCGATTTGTTAATTACACAAGCAATAAAGCATCAACCTAATACCGTTGTCATTACCGATGAGAGTCAATACCTCTATGTGAAAGAAGCGCTGAAAGATAAAGACATTCATGTGTATGCAGGAGCAGAAGCGCTTTGTCAAGTGGTTGAGTCCTCAGAAATAGACGTCGTGTTAACCGCTCTTGTAGGTTATGCTGGATTGAAACCCACCTTACGCGCCATCGAAGCAAAGAAAACGATTGCCTTAGCGAACAAAGAAACGCTTGTTGTTGCTGGAGAACTTGTTACGAAAATGGCGAGAGAGAATGGAGTCAATATTTATCCTGTCGACTCCGAACATTCAGCAATCTTCCAATGTTTGGTGGGCGAATTCCACAATCCAATCGAAAAGATTTACTTGACCGCATCTGGTGGACCTTTCCGTGGGTGGAATGCTGAACAACTGGCAAGCGTCACACGTGCTCAAGCCTTGAAGCATCCAAATTGGTCTATGGGCGCGAAGATTACCATTGATTCCGCGACACTGATGAACAAAGGTTTGGAAGTCATCGAAGCAAAATGGTTGTTCAATCTGCGTCCCGATCAAATTGATGTCATCGTTCATCCGCAGTCGATTGTACACTCCTTGGTTCAATTTGAAGATGGAAGTATGAAAGCCCAAATGGGATTGCCAGACATGAAACTACCCATTCAGTTTGCCTTGACGTATCCTGAGCGTTTACCGACAACTTTTCCACGATTCAATTTCATGGATTACCCTCAACTTACTTTTGAAGCACCCAATCGTGATGTTTTCCGAAACCTTGGCTTGGCGTATGATGCGATGGAGACGGGTGGAACCGCAGCGTGCATCTTAAATGCTGCGAATGAAGTTTCTGTCGAAGCCTACCTAAATGATCAAATCCATTTTACTGACATTGCTCGAATCAATGAGGCCACATTGAATGCAGTTCAATCATTATCAACGCCAGAGTACGAAGATTTTGTGCGAAGCGATGAAGAGGCCCGTGCCTTTGCGCGAGGAAGAATAAAGTAAGGTTTTACAATACGCTCTTAAATTCTTTCACGTCACCTTCAAAGTAATGTTTCAAAAGGTGATCAACCAAATACTCACGGTATTTTTCTTTCGAAATTCTCGGCGCATAGACATATCCTCGACCCAATGATTTGTGCTTGATAAACTTCTTGCGTTCAAGAATGCGAACAATGGTGGAAGTTGTATTGTAAGCGGGTTTTGGCTCGCTATAAAGCTCCTGAATTTCTTTCACAGCTGCAGATTGAAGCTTCCAAAGCTTCAACATCACCTGTTCTTCGGCGGGTGTTAAACGTTCCATAGTAGCAATTAGTAGTGCTACAATATACTAAATTTTTGTTACGATACACAAAACCTTCTAAAAATCAAAAACCTACAAGTTTAGTTTCTTTTTGAACCCTGGAGCAACACCTCCTTTGTGAACATAAATGTTGATGGTCTTCAGTTTGAAGTAATGCTCTGATACATAAAGGAATCCTTTTGGGAAATTTCCTGTACCCCAAGAATTTTTTACTAACAAGTAACGCGTTCCATTTTGGTCTTTATACAAGCCAACAATATGCATTCCGTGGTCATCTGTGGTTGTTTTATTGTCGTAGCCTTCTTGACGCATTTCTGGGGTCACTACGACTTCTTTCATTGGTGTCATGAAAGCGTTTGATTTTTTGTCGGCACCTGCATCCGAGAAGTTCTTGTTATCGCGACCTTGAATCTCAATACTCGAAGGATCTTCTGGCACAATAGCAAGTCCATTTCTAAAGCTGAATCCTTTTTCAGATACATCCGCACCCCAAGCCAAGGTATACCCATTTTTCAAGGCATATTCGCAGGCATCAAAAAGTTCTTCCAAACCAACATTGTAGCTTTCACCCCAGGCCCAGTTGTCAGGAATTTCGAGCATGCAACGCGCGTACATTGGGTGGTTGGTAAACGACGTCAATGATACATAATCATCCATATTCAACCCAATGGCTTTCGCATAGCTGATTGGCGTATATTTTTTCCCTTTCCACTCAAACTCTTTGATGTCCTCACCAAGGTAAGCATCCAAAATACCCTTAATAGCATTGATCCACGCACCAGTGATTCCGTTTTTTGAATTTTTTGATGCCGTCAACATTCCCTGCATGGCTCCATTCAATACTTCAAACATCTCACTGTGGTCATGTGTCTCCATTCCATAGTTCAATCCTGTGTATATCTCTTCGGGTACAATCCCAAAATTGCGAATGACAAAAGGAATGTCGTGAAAAGCACCTCCTTCTGAGAAGTTGATTTTTCCATCCATACGGATATACTTTTGTGCTTTGCTTTCATAGGCTTTGCGCACCACAAACATTTCAGAGAGAAGGTCTGGGTTTTTATTCCCCATACGAATCAGTTCAGACTCAAAAAATGAAAGTGCAGAAAAGCTCCAGCAGGTCCCGGTATAGCCTTGGCTTTGCACAGGTGTGGCATCAAGATGAGCCACCTTCGTAAATAGATAGTTACTTCCTTCCGCATTTTTTACTGGCTCGGAGTAGCCAAATTGCGAAAACGAGTATAAGCCTAATCCAAGGAAAAGGACAGATAAAATGTGCTTATGCATGGGATAAAATTTAATGATGTTCGGGATTTAATGACGAAGAATCCAACCGTTGAATCCTTGTGCATTGACATTTGCCACAAGTTGACGTGCTTGCTCTTCAGTTGTTGCAGATCCTGCGCTGATGCGGTACAATCCGTTGGAAATGTCCACTTGTCGCGCATTAAATCCGCGTGCTTTCAACGATGAAATCATGTTTTGCGCATTCGACTGACTTGAAAAACAACCAACAACACAATCAAAAGCACCAACAGAAACCAGTTGATCGGTTGACGGTGCAGCTGTTGTTGGTTCAACGCTTCGTTCAACTTTCACAGGAATCGTCAAATTATCATCCAATTCAACAGAGAAAATCTCCGTTTCTGGAGACGCATTTATTTGATCTTCCAATGACTGGTCTAGATCTGAAATCTCAAGAGTGTAGTTCTCTATTTTCTGGACATATTGTGCTTCATGCTTTACGTGAAACGGATTAAAATCATGGATAGATAAGACACCAGATTGAAGCGCATCTGTTCGTGTAGGAATCCAAATGGAGTAAAACGCTATCGGAAGAATACATGCCGCTGCTGCGACATATTTCCACATTTTACGATTTCTTGAAGCGGCAGGATGTTCAATGATGTCTGCCCCCTCAACCACAACTTCTTCCTCTTTATCCTCTGCAAGCGCTGGATCAAGTGTGCGAATTTTAGCACCTTCTTTCACACGCTCCACATCCTCCTTCGCAATGAAGTGAACGCTTCCTAATCCGTAAGATTCTAAAAGCAAGTTGAAAAAGCGGTCTTGTTCAAAGCAAAGATTTTTTTCGCGGTCGTGAAAGATAAATCCTACGCGATCAATCATTACACGTTCCCCGCGGTTTAATGTTTCATTCCACTCTGCGACAGTACCTTGAACCAATCGCAACGCTTCATCAAATGAAATCTCGTTTGTTCGTGCCAATTCAGCAACAAGCAAACCATCGTTATTGATGAGTTGACGGTTGAATAGTAAAGATTTGCGAGGAGGCTGCATGGTGCCAGAAGCATAATCAATGACAGCTGAAGTTTGTCGTGCAACGAAACCACCAAACTCAGGCACAATCACACAATTGTGTCTAAGTAATAGTTCTCCGATGAGTGTATTCGTTGTCAACATACTGCGAATGTAAATAAAAAGCGCTTAAACTGCAAGATACGGAAGGACTGAAGAGAGGTTACACTTTATACTTCTTTCTTTTTTGTTCGAAAGATTGTCTCATTTTGGACATTTATCCTAGCTGTTCCAATACTTTTTGCAAGTCCTCAGGAACATCGATGTTTGGTGTCTCAATTTCTGTTTCCACCAAGCGAATTGTGTAGCCATAAAATAGCCATCGCAATTGTTCCAAGGACTCCGTTTTTTCCAATGCCGTAGGCGCTAGTGACGTAAGTTGTTGCAATGTAGATGCACGGTATGCATAAAGCCCAATATGTCGCAAAAAGGGATAATTCTTTAGCACATCACTAGTCGCATGATGAAAATTTGGAACCACACTTCGGCTAAAGTAAAGCGCGTTCATTTCGTGATTGGCAACGACTTTAATACGATTTGGATTTTGCAAATCATCCATGGTGGTTTTACGTGTAACCAGTGTCGCGATTTCAACCGAAGGATCAGAAAACGCAGCAATCATTTGCTCCAGTTGACGGTAATCCACCAATGGTTCATCTCCTTGGATATTGATCACAATGTCATAATCCGGATAAAGCGCAGCCACTTCAGCACAACGATCCGTTCCTGAAGGATGTTTTTCGGAGGTCATGACAACATTTCCGTTGAATGAAAGTACCTCATCCATGATGCGTTGATCGTCAGTTGCCACGACTACCCGTTCGATCAATGACGATTGTGCCGCACCTTCAAACACACGACAAATCATGGTTTTCCCCTTGATGTCGATCAATGGTTTTCCAGGAAAACGCGACGACGCAAAGCGTGCGGGAATTACGCCGAGTACCTTCATTAGAATTTCATTTGCACTTGTACCAAGAAGTTTCTTGGCGGTTGAATATCGCCCGGACGTGAAGAATATTCCGCGTTGAAAATGTTGTTCACCATGAATCCTAAACGGTAAGACTCATTGATTTTAAATCCAATTCGTGCATCCACAACGAAATTACCTTTGTTGTAGATTTGACGGTATTCCTTTAAGCCTGGCAACACGTACGTACCTCCAGCAATTGCTTCTTCGAATACACGGTCAATGTTCGACATGTAGCTGTTGTAACGCATGGATATACCAAAGCTCATTTTCTTGTAATTCACTTCTACATCAGCCTTCGCCAAATGCTTAAAGCGGTATTTCAATAGGTTCTGTGTGGTATCGCTATTCGATAAACGGTATGCAGGATCGTTGTTCAAGCTAATCGGGTTCATGTAGGTATAGCCAATGAGTGAGATGATTTCCACCTCTCCAATTTTCCCCATACTATTAAACGACGCATCAATTCCTGAGATTCTTGCTTTTTCAGCGTTAATGGCACGGAATCCAAAGATATCGTTGATGGTGTATCCTTGACCCAAGATCTCCTGATAGATTTGCACAAAGTTTGTATCTTGTGTATTTATCGTCTCACCTGACATAGGATTATAACACCCAAAAGAAAACTCAATCATGTTACTGTATTGGTTGATGAATCCCGACACGTCGATCATTCCTTTCCAGTCACCCATTTTCACACCTTGCTTGATTCCAATCTCACCCGCCCAACCGATCTCTGGTCGCAAAGCAGCATTTGGAAAGATATTCAAGGCACCGACACTCGTTCTCGTGTAACGCTCCGCGACAGAAGGATAGCGAATTCCTTGTCCGAAAGAGGCGCGTAGATGTGTGTACTTCATCACTTGGTAGTGCAATCCTAGGCGAACTACTGGATATACAGGGATTTTGGTTCCATTCTTTTTGGAGATTATAAAATCTGAATCTCCGCTCTTTCCATCCATTTGGAAATACTCGGCACGAAGACCTCCTGTGATATCTAGCTTCCCAATTTTTTGTTCGTATTGGCCATAAATCGCCGCATTGTTTGAGGTATGGTCACCCATGAGGTTGGAGCTCACCGAATTGAAAATATTCGATACCCCAGCGGTAATTGTTGCTCCCTTGCGGAACTCTCGTTGTATTTGGTAATCCGAGAAGTACACCGTTGCACTGTTACTTTGGCTTGGATTTGTCAGGTTTGCATTTTCTGCAAAGTACATGCGTGTTTTTAACGAGTGCTTGTTGTTATGTTTATCAGTAAACCGCACATACGGATCTATAAACAAGCGCTTCCCAAGGTTGAATGTTAAGGTAGATGCAGAATCACTCACATCGGCACCTCCACTTGGTGTATATGCCAATGAATCACTTTCCCATATAAGGAAGTTCCCTGTTTTCTGCATTTGGAAATTGTAGCCAATACCCGCTTTCAGGCGCTCATACTTTTTAAACTTGAAATACAATGTTCCACTCACACGACCGCGGAATTCCGTTTCTCCGTCGCGGTAACCGTCATTGTGAAAGAATGTCGAGGATATGGTATATCCAACACGTTGAAACATTTGTCCTCGGTACACCTCCACTTGCTGATTCATTGGGTTGATTTGATTCTTTGGCTTCCACCAATTCAATGATTCACGGGCAGGATTTCCATAGATTCCATACTGCACTTTCACCTTCGTTTCAGGCTTGAGGTTTGGTTCTTTTTCGGCCAAGGCAATTACTCCATTCAAGGCTCCACTTCCATACAATACAGAAGCAGCACCCTTCATCACCTCAATTTGAGCGGCTTGTTCCATTGGAATCGCGTTCCATTGGGTATCACCTGCGTACCCAGACAAGAGCGGCATTCCATTCCACAACAAAAGCACGCGACTTCCTGTACCATAGGCAAAGCCGCTACCCCCACGAATACTCACCTGACCATCCATCGTAAATACCCCCGGCGTCTGATCAACAGCCTGTTCCAAGTCCGTCATTCCTTTGTTGTCAATCAGCTGCGGACGAATGATCTCCATGGATACTGGCACTTCTTCGATGGCTTGCTGACGACGGTTTGCCGAAACAACCACAGGGCCTAGATTCAATACTGCTTCACGCATGGTGATTACGATGTTACCTGGGCCATTCACTACCGTCGTATCATCCATGTAAGGCAACATCGTGGTGATAATTGTCACTGGGTATGTTGTCGCGTTGAGCTGAAAATTTCCGTCGTAGTTGGAAATGGCTTTTTCGCCATTCGAAGCAATAAGTTTTGCACCAACAACAGGTTCTTTCGATTCAATAATCACTTTACCTGCGATTTGTCCGAGGGTATTGAACGCAACAAATGCGAGGATAATTAGGCCGTATTTCATAGTCAAAGCAGTCGGTTATTCACTAGTTCTTTGACGAATATACCAAATAATGCTGAGTTAGTTGCAATAGAATGGATGCCTACTGCACCGCATATTTCAATTGAATCATGAAATTTCGTGGTGGTTGAATATCCGCTGGACGGGAAGAATACTCTGCGTTCAACACATTATTGATGATGAACATCATGCGCATGTGTTCCGTGAAATTCACCCCAAAACGCACATCAAATACCAAACTGCCTTGATTGTAGATTTGACGGTATTCCTTTAACCCTGGAAGTACATACGTTCCTACAATCGGTTCCTCAAATACTCGGTCGATGTTCGACATAAAGCTATTGTAACGACACGATGCCCCAGCTGAAATACGTTTATAGCGTATCTCGACGTCGGCTTTTGCCAAGTGCTTGAAGCGGTATTTCAACAACTTTGTATTGGTGTCCGAGAAAGAAGCCAAGTACAGTGGATCATTGTTTAATGTGATCGGGTTCATGTACGTATACCCCATCAATGTTGAGATTTCAAACGGTCCGATTTTCCCTTCGCTATTAAAAGAAAACTCTATCCCCGTAATTCTTGCTCTTTCCGCATT
>JBEIKR010000102.1:0-10059 GCA_040379705.1 Crocinitomicaceae bacterium | reverse complement strand
GAATTTTCCTGAAATCGTGCTCATGAGCGACGTGGCACTAGATCCGTATTCTTCTGATGGTCACGATGGGCTTGTTGAAAATGGTAAAATTCTTAACGATGAAACATTGCCTATTCTCAACAGAATGGCTGTGGCACAGGCGCAAGCAGGTGTAGACATCATCGGTCCATCGGACATGATGGATGGTAGGGTAGGGAGCATTCGTGAAGCCTTGGACATCAATGGATACACAGATGTTTCCATCATGTCGTATTCTGCGAAATATGCAAGTGCTTTTTATGGACCGTTTCGAGATGCCTTGAATTCAGCACCTAAATCCGGAGATAAAAAAACCTATCAAATGAATCCCGCAAACAAACGTGAAGCCTTGCTTGAAGCTGAACTAGACTTTATGGAAGGTGCGGACATGTTGATGGTGAAACCTGCACTTTGTTATTTGGACGTCATTCATCTCCTCAAGGAGAATTTCAACATTCCCATAACAGCATACAATGTAAGTGGTGAATGTGCCATGGTGTATGCCGCGGCGGAAAAAGGCTGGCTGAATTATGACCTTGCGATTAGTGAAATGCTCCTCAGTATGCGTCGAGCGGGTGCAGATGCCATCTTGACGTATTTCGCGAAAGATTTCGCTTCACTTCTGAAGAAGAAATAATTCTATTTGAGTTTTTGAAGTTCATCACTAACGAACTGAGCCAATTCTTTCAAGTAGTCTTTGGTGAAGTCGAACTTAATTCCAGCCGTTGCATAAATTTCTGGAATTGAACGAGTGTAGCCTAAGCGCAGTGCATTCTTGTAGTCTTCTATGGCTTTAGGGAAATTCGTCAAGCTATTTTTCCAAACACCAAGCGCACCAAGTTGTGCAATGCCATATTCGATGTAGTAAAAGGGCACTTCAAAAAGGTGCATCTGTCGTTGCCAAGACGTAGCCAATTGGTCCTCATATCCTGTCCAATCAGTCAGCCCAGTTCCATACGCTTTTGATAACTCCAACCATTTGGCATCGCGATCGGAAATCGAATGCGCAGGGTTTTCATATACCCAATGCTGAAATTCATCAATCTGAGCAATCCATGGAAGTATTTTCAACACGGTTTCCAGTTGTTCTTTCTTTGCTCTGTTTAAGTTGTTTTCGTCCTTGTAAAATTCGGTCCACAGGTGCATGGTCAACAACTCCATGGACATAGACGCCAACTCAGCGACTTCAGAAGGAAGATTCTTGAACCCTGTCAATGCTAAGTCTCTGCTCAAAAAGGAATGAACAGCATGTCCACCTTCATGAACCATGGTCACTAAGTCACGTTGCGCACCTACGGCATTCATAAAAATAAATGGAACTCCAATCTCATACAGCGGGTAGTTGTACCCTCCAGGTGCTTTTCCGGCTTTCGAATCCAAATCGAGATGCCCCATTTCGTCCATCTTCTCTAAACACTCGCCGAAATACGTATCAATGTGGTGGAACATCGCAATAGTCCCAGCCAACATTTCGTCACCATTTTCGAAAGGCTTTAGAGGAGATTTTCCTTCGGGATCAACTTCGGTGTCCCATGGTTTAAATGCTGATTTGCCCAGTTTAGATAACCGTTCTTGTTGAATTTCACGAACAATGGGGACAATCAAATCTTTGACCGATTGATGAAAATTAAAGCAATCTTCCTTGGTGTAGTCAAATCGATTCAGTGCTTTGAATTTGTAGTCACGGAAATTCTCAAATCCTGCGTTAACGCTCAATTTATGACGTTTTTCAATCAATTCAGAGAATAGATCGTGCAATTTTTGTGTGTCCTCTCTGCGTCGAACTGACATTTTTTCGAATACGGTTCTCCTAAGTGTTTCATCTGTTTCCTTTAGAAGAGCGGCGGCTTTTTGCATGGTAATTTGTGCGCCTTCATGCTCGATTGATTGTGCCGCAGAGATAGACCCGAAAAGTTGCGATTTTTCGTTCAACTCAGCTTCCAAAGGAATATTCTCTTCACGAAAAATCTCTAAGGCTGTTTCTACGGACTTAAAATAGATCGCATATGCAGGGTCTGATTTTAGTTCATTCGTAAACGGGCAATCGACCAATTTTCGATTCAAAATATCATCATATGGCGCAAGTTCAGGTTGAATCTTTGTCACAAAAAAAGTGTAGGCATTGCTCAAGGACTCATCACGTGTATCTATGGTCATTCGAATGTAACGCCACGCTGCATCTTCCTCCAAAACAGCATCAAGTTCACTACGGTCCTTAAGCCACTTACCAAGGTCTTCGGATGAATGGATTTCACGTTCACTTAAATCAACGAAATACTTTTTTATCGTTTCCCACGAGTCAATGACCAATCCTTCGGTCATGAAGGTGCGTGCTTGTTTTTTCAGTTCCATACAATAAGGTAAAAAAAAAGTCCACCGTGGCGGACTTATCTATGGTATAATTTCAATTATTTTCCTCGGCTAGAGCCTGTTTTTACAGCAGTAACTTTCTTTGCGCTCGCAGGTTTCGCGGCTTTTGCCTTATCTGCTGTTGCGGCTTTCGCTGGCGCTTTTTTCGCTGGCGCTTTCTTAACTTCGGCTTTTGGTTTTTCTTCGCTTTCAGCTTCTGAATTGATTGATTCTTCAGGAGTTAAAGCGCCTACTTTCAAAAGTAGGTTGTACCATTGAAAGATTTTTTTAATGTCTGAGGGGTAAACGCGTTCTTGATCGTAATTCGGTAAAATTCCGTGAAGATACCCTTCCAATGTGCTCAAGTCATCTTTGTGTGATGGACCTTCTTTCCCATCTTGCTTTTCGTAAATGGAAGCAAGAATTCCTTGCAAAGGCGCATCCTCATCATAGGTGTAGATGCTGATATCCTCAAGCGCAGAAATTTTATCTGTCGCATATGCTGGAATGCGTTTGTGATCAATAAGCGATTCTACAATCACGTTGTTTTTGCCTTGAGCAACAACTTTAAAAAGTCCCGGTCTTCCGGAAATAGCAATAATACCTGTTAATTTCATTCAGTCGTGTTTGCACTTGTGTCCCGCAAAAATATAAATTCTTTCGGCAAGGACTACATTCGGATGATTTTTGATTGGAACTTTAATTCATTCGAATGAACAAAGAGTGTGTAAA
The DNA here is from genome assembly GCA_040379705.1 of Crocinitomicaceae bacterium. Classification (GTDB taxonomy): domain Bacteria; phylum Bacteroidota; class Bacteroidia; order Flavobacteriales_D; family Crocinitomicaceae; genus M0103. The sequence continues at coordinate 6,960 of JBEIKR010000102.1, read as the reverse complement.
CACCTTTTTCAAGATGCTCTATGGAATAGGTTCCAATGGAGATTTCGTGAATATCAACGGATTTACCTCGCTGGTCAAAGAGTTGAATCTTTTCTACGCTACTCAATCCAGTCATTGTAAATTGATTTGTTGTGGGATTGGGGTATATGTGCACGTCAAAGCCTTCAATGTCTTCAATTTCAGTGACAAGAGAAAAAGGAGCAGTTTCCGTAATGCACCCATCTGGACTCGTACAATAACATGTATAAACGCCATAAGGTGGGAAGATCTCCAACGTTTGTGATGTAGCTCCAGGAATGTCTTGACCGTTCAATGTCCATTGGTAGTTGCTGAACGACAAGGTCGCTAGGAAATTCCCTGATTGAAAGATCGGAAGCAAGGGCAACGTGTCCAATTCTACAATATTCATTGTAGCTGTTGTTGTCTTGCAACCATTTGAATTATAAACTGTTGCGTAAATTGGCCCTGTACTGCTTACAGAATTTGGATTGTTCATTGTGCCGTCTGACCACAGAATCTCTGAGATTCCACTTGGACAGTTGACTTGAATGTCCGTTGCCCCATTCGGACAAAAACTTGGCGTTCCTGTTAATGATGCAGTGAAATTCGCTTGAAGCAATAAGTTCAAAGCATGCGGTTTTCCATGGCCGTAGGCATTGTTTGGCACGGTGCCAGTATAAAAATCTGTAAACGATGTGGAAATCAAGGCTTCCTTAAAGTCAGCCCAAGTCGAGTGAGCACATTTTTCCAAATAGAGCGCAGCGATACCTGCAACGGTCGGTGATGCCATCGATGTTCCTCCATTGCGCACATGCCATCCTCCAGAGTCAATGGCAGCGTTGTTGGCTGGATTCAATAAAAAAGCCATCGGACCAGCGCCCAAAGTCACATCACCTGTAGCAGATACATCTGGCTTGATCATTTGATGTCGGCTTGGGCCTTTGCTTGAGTTTGGACTGAGTTTTCCGGGATGTGTCATGTCCGAAGCAGGGTAGTACTGATTGCCATTGTTATCGATGTGCCCCAAGCGACAGCGTACATTTCCAACGGAAATCACTTTTTCTGAGCAGTTCCATGAGGAAACAATTGTTTGTAAGCTATCAGGGCCATGGTAATGAACAATTGGCGGATACACGCTTGCTGCAGGTACTACACTTACGATGTTATTCAAGCCGAGCCAAGCGCCACTCCATAAGTCATAGGAACCGGAACCTGTCGTTATGAATCGATACAAATAGTTTGTGGTGTCAACATGGGTAAATAATGCTTGCAGGTGAAATGCACCATCAATCTTTTCAGTATATGTTTCAATAGTTGCTATTCGATTACCATTGGCATTGTAAAGTGTGTCATAAAGCGAAACATCCAGATTCGACATGGCTGCTCGGAAATTGCTTTGTGCTCTGGATGAATAACTTCCATTGGGCAGATTTGCACCATAAGCAAATTGATATGTAGCCTCGGTGGTATCGGACCACAAATCAAAAAAGATCTTGTTTGGACCAAAAGCTGCCTGATTACTAGGGTTATTTGAAAACCAAACAAATGAACTATCCGAATCAATCTCACCGCGAACATGGTATTTTCCTTTGTTGCCAGCATTGCCAGCTGCACAGATTATGATCCTTCCAGGTTGCTCGTCAAGCAATTGCTCCATCATTTCAGACGCTGGATCATTTCCATCGTGGCTACCCAAATAGGTACCTAAACTAAGGTTCACAACTGCAGGAAGTCCAAGGCTGTCTGCGACTTTAAATATGTAATCACAGGCATCCGCAATGGTTAAGGTCCAGTTGGGTAGATTGAAATCTGTTTCTACAACGATGATTTTACTGTCTGGCGCCATTCCTTTGTTCGATCCGTTTGCTGTCCCATTTCCAGCGCCAATGCCAGCTACAGAAGTACCATGGGCAGTACCAAGTTCGTTGCTGGTACATAGTCCATTATTGATGTCTTGTTCAGTCCAGACAATACCATAGTTGTAGGGCTGTGGAACCGTACTTCCTGTGCTTACCGTATGGTCCCAATAGCGCAAGACACGCGTATTTCCATTAGCATCGATAAAATCAGGGTGATTAAAATCGAGCCCTTGATCAACAAAACCAATGATGACATTTGCTCCCGTATAGGCTCCACCCAAACCAGGGCCGCCGGCATGCACAGGATCGACAAAATGCATCAAACGCGCAGTATCCGAAAGCGCAACGGGAGGGGCAAATTCGTAGTAATAGGAATTTAATTTCCCGTTTTTAATGTGGTCATCAATCCATTGAGGGCTAACTGTTACGTAAATCCAATTTTTAGTGGAATATTTGATTGGAATTCCATCTCGACGTAATGTCTCAATACTCAAACTATTGTTTGGTATGCAAAAAGCAACAGCAGCCCCCGGAGTTTGTTCCAGAAGGGTACGAAATCCAAGTGCTTCTTTTTGACTAAATGATGCAAAGAAAAAGGAAATGCAAAATAGTCCTGTAACTAAATTTCTATTGTGCGTATGTTGCATGGTGTTCTTTTAACTGTAAAATGACTGTTAACGAAAATTATGACATCCGATTTTGATTTCTTTCGTATCTTTCGGGCTACAAATTTTCAAAAAACAATAATACATCATTATGATTAGATTTTTCAAACAATTTACTGCGGTTTCTGTCGCAGTTCTTTTTTCTGGATTGATTTGGGCCCAGGAAGCGGAAATTATCAACTGGTATAACGGAAAAGGTCCAGGCATGGAAACAGAGGCAGCGTATAAGTTGTTGAAGAACCGAAAGTCAAAGACAGTTGTAGTTGCGGTCATCGATTCAGGAATTGATATTGAGCATGAAGATTTGAAAGGAAAAATTTGGGTGAATTCCGATGAAATTCCAGCAAACGGTATTGACGATGATAAAAATGGATTTATCGATGATGTTCACGGATGGAACTTTTTAGGAAATGCAAATGGTGAAAACCTTGATGCTGCATGTTTAGAAAAAACAAGAATCTTGAAAAAGCTTTCTGCGAAATTTGATGGTGTGGATCCAGCAACATTAAATGCAAGCGAAAAGAAGGAGTACGAATTGTACGAGAAGGTAAAAAATGAAATCGAAACTTCACGTGAAGAATACAGTGGTTATCTAGGTCAAATGGACATGTTGGTCATGATGATTGATCAAGTTCCGGTGATGGTGGGGAATGCATTGGGAAATCCTAACTATACAGTGAAAGATCTTCAAAAATGGCATCCAAAGGACGAGCAAATGATGCAGTTGAAAGAATTTGCTATGGCTATTGCAACAGGTGAATTTACAAAAGATATGCTTGAAGAGCAAAAGAAACAAATCAACGATATGTTGGAATACAACTTAAACGTTGATTACGATGATCGTTCACTCATTGGTGATAACCCATCTGATTTTTCTGATAAAAATTATGGAAACTCAAACGTAGAAGGTCCAGATGCATTGCATGGAACACACGTTGGAGGAATCATCGGTGCCGTTCGTGGAAATGGACTTGGCGGTGACGGTGTTGCAAATGATGTGAAATTGATGGTGCTTCGCGCAGTTCCAAATGGTGACGAGCACGACAAAGACATTGCATTGGCTATTCGTTACGCCGTTGACAATGGTGCTCAGGTGATTAACATGTCATTTGGAAAAGGATACTCGATGTATGCTGAAGAAGTGTATGCAGCTTTTAAGTATGCAGATGCTAAAGGTGTATTGTTGGTGCATGCAGCAGGAAATGACAATGCCGATGTTGATGCAAATCCAAATTTCCCAACATCAATGTATAGCTTCCAAACTGAACCGTTTGAACATTTCTTAACCATTGGTGCTTCAACACGTGTGGCGAAAGGAAAATTGGCAGCTTCTTTTTCAAACTATGGACAAACTAAAGTGGATGTATTTGCCCCAGGATTTGAAATCTACAACTCTGTACCGCAAAGTGACTATCAAAAATTGCAAGGAACATCTATGGCTGCACCAATGGTTGCTGGTGTTGCGGCAATGTTACAAAGTTACTTCCCAACATTGACGATGAAAGAAATTAAAGGGATCATCCTATCTTCATCGACGAGCTACAAAGGATCTAAACAAGCGTTACCAGGAACGGATGAGCAAGTAGATTTTGGAAAATTGTCGACCACAGGTGGAGTAGTCAATGTGAAGAACGCAGTGAAAATGTGCATGGCATTGGAGAAATCTAGAGGCATGGTGAAAAAAGGATAAGATTAAATCACTAATTTGGAGGGGCTGTTTTCGGATAGCCCCTTTTTTTATTCTACTATGAAAAAACTGTTCTCTATTTTCGCCGTACTTTTTATACTTCAGTCAAATGTCTTTGCACAGCAAGTTAGCGAGGAGCTTTACTTGAACACCTTGATCGACCAATGGCATCTAGATGCTGCTCTAGCTAAATTTGATGAATACTTCGCGATCACTTCGGATGATTTCGTTTTCTTGGGTACTGCCCCTGGCGAGCGATGGAACAAGGAAGCGTTTGCAGCATTTTGCAAACCGTATTTCGATAAAGGAAAAGCCTGGGATTTTAAGGCATCCAATCGCGATTGGAGCTTTTCCAAAAATGGAAAAATGGCCTGGTTCGATGAAGATTTGGATACATGGATGCGTGGTTGCCGTGGTTCAGGCATCATGATTCTCGAAAAGGGCGAATGGAAAATTGTTTACTACAACCTCACTGTCCTGATTGAAAATGAAAAAATTCAGGAATTTATAGAGTTGCGGGATCAAAAGTAAAGCTTGACTTGTTGATTGAATTTAACATGGCACAATCCATCAAGGCACACAATACAAGGTGTCGTACCAAGGAGAAATTCCTGCCCAAATTCCTAAAGCTCCACTGATATTACAAGGTATATTCACTGGCGTGGCAAATGGATTCCCATTCGAACCCTTTTGTGCTTCTCTTCGTTCATAATAAGAATACACAGCATCGTCAACACGTGACATTTTAATGACGACATAGTCATTTAGTTTGAAGTGCCGTTTATAACCTGGAGGATATGTTGTGTCCATTACAGCATAACGTGTTTCAAAGTCCAAGGTCAATCCGTCAAAAAACTGATCGCTGAAATAAGGTGAAGAGGAGCTTCTAAAAATCTTATCCTTTGGCCCGTTGCCTGTATCTGTAATCACTTTCATTTCCCATTTGTAGGCATTGCTTTGTCCAGCTGGATCGCTCAATTTCGCTTTGCAATATCCATAAAGTGAATCCGGTGAATCTGGAATCCAGGTTAAATTATCCAATGCAACAGGTGGGGCTAGGGTAGTCGAACCTGACAATGTTTTTCCTTGATCAACAATTGTGAGCGTGTAGGTCTTATCAACAGCACCAAGCATTGCTGGATTTGTGGTTGAATAAACATAAAGTGGAACTGCTTGAACATCTGATAACTCAGCGCGGAGCATTTCAGCAACTGTTTTTTGAGATTCGATGGGTAAACTAGAAACTGCAACATAGTCTAAAGTCACCGTTGTTGTTCCGTCACTTACGGAGACCGTAGCGTCGCTAATGAAAGATTCCACGTAAGCACTCAATAAGGCTGGTGAATATAAATCTTGTGACCTAGATAATAGAACAATCGGATATCCGCCTGTTTCAATTCGACCGTCAACAACGACCTGTGGCTCATAGCCAGGTATGTCAATTTGAACCTCCTTCGTGCAAGAATGCAAGAAAAGTAGAATACAAATAAAGACGTATACGGTTGACTTCAACATGAAAGGGTATGTTTCTCTTATTAAGGTTTTTTCGTCAAGGAGACGACAGAATCCACTATAATCTTCGTTCCCATCATGTCAACAACGGTAGTGATTTTTCCGCCAACAGATACAAACATGCCTACAGTATAGTTGAAGCTTGATGTCAATGAGCCATTCATTTCAGGGGCCATTCCTTTCGTCATTCCCATCATGGCTTGATCCTCAGTTGTCATTTCCATCTGATCTTCCATTCCCGACATGCCCATATCGAATGAACCTTCTTCTGTTTGACCATTCGCTGCCCCACTAAACATATCCGCTGACTTATCTGTCGCAATCGTTTGATTAATTTTTGCTAATCCAGCCGCCATTGAAGCAACTTTTATATCAACGCCATATATCCCAGCTTTGCATGAATAGGTGTTGCCCGCCGCAACCTTACCGTCTGGCAAAGCCAACAATGAAAGTAAATCGTATGGGAAAACATCAATTTCGTCGCTCTCTTCATTTTCTTGAGGAGTCACTTTTTTTGTTGTCTTCATGGTTGCAACAGTATAACCCGCCTTCAATTTTCCTGTTTTTGGGTCAAACTCAGCGTAAACATCTATTTTCTCACCGTTCGTTTCTGCACCAGCACTCAAGCCATTGTCATCACCTGAACCATAAACCAGCATGTTTGATGTAGGCGTAGTGAGCAAGTATACTTTCTTCAAGAAGGTGAAATTCCCTTTCTTGTCAACCGTGATTGCGCTTTGAACGGTGTTTTTTGGAACATTGGCAATTGTCGCTACGGTCAGTCCTTTTGAGTCCTTTACGGTGTAATTGAACAGGTAAATATTCCCCGTAGCAGTTCCAGCAGCATCCACCGATTGTATGGCCAATGAAAAATCAATGGTTGTAATGTACTTCTCCTTGATATTCATTCCCATGACAGACGTCGTGATATCGTCCGCAATATTGGCATTGAAGGAATAGATTCCACCAGCTTTCCACATATAATTCAATTCTTGAGCAAATACCGTTGTAGAGAGAAGTAAAAGAGAAGTAAGTAGTGCTTTCATTTTGAAATTTTTTTAGTTGCAAAGTACGCAAAAATTAGGGGATAATTGTTAGCCCTTGTTTCGATTGTTATAATCCGAATCTACTTGTTTATCTTTGTGGAATAAATACATTTTATGAAAAATACGCTTTCATTGTTGTTCATGTCGTTCGTTTTTAATGCGCTAACGCAGACTATACCCGCTGATCGAAT
>JBEIKR010000101.1:0-10246 GCA_040379705.1 Crocinitomicaceae bacterium | reverse complement strand
TTACAGTTCCTTTGATCCAACCCATGGCTTGACCAAAAAGAACAGTGCTCGAAATCAAAAAGAGAAGGGAAAGGATAGTTTTCATAGTCGTTCGGTTTGCCTAGACGATGCAAAGGAAAGGGTTATTCCATAAAAACGATTGGTAAGAAAGAATTAAAGATCAAGTTAATGAGTGTGAGTTGGAGTGTGAGTGCGGGCGTGTGCGCAGGTGAACTGCTTCGAGCTAGAATATTTTGGGCAAAAAAAGAGGGGTAAGCTACTCGTATCGCACCGCTACAACCTCTTACCTTTGCTACGTTCCCGTCCTGGAGGATTTAGAGGGAGCTGGTCGTACAAGACTTACCCCACAGCAAAGGTAAACAGATTCTTCGGTTTTTGGGTATGTCTGTGAAATTTTCATTAACAGTCATAAAAAAAGACGGCCTAAACCGTCTTTTCCCTTGTTGAGGTATTTTTTACAAGTGTAAGAATGACTTTTTCGCCAAAAGTTCATCTTCTGATTCGCGGTAGTCCGGATCGTCCACGCAACAGTCCACTGGACAAACGGCAGCGCACTGCGGTTCATCGTGGAATCCAACACATTCCGTACATTTATCGTGTGTGATATAATACACATCCATATTCACAGGTTCAAAAGCATTGTCAGCAATGACGTCATTTCCGTCCAATGTCGTAATCATTCCTTTTAAGGTTGTTCCATCAGAATAACGCCATTCTGCACCTCCTTCATAGATTGCATGGTTCGGACATTCCGGCTCACATGCACCGCAATTGATGCACTCATCTGTAATCATTATTGCCATTACTCAAATTTTGTTTTGCAAATATAGCAACGCATGACCAATAGTTTTGTTCAAAAAGGACATTTTTTATATCTATTTGAATTCGCTACAGTTCTGAATGAAGTACCTTTGCACCATGAAACGTGATGAATTGATACTCGCTTTTTCCCGTCTTGGAAGGTTGATGGAGACATTGTCTCAAACGGACGACTGGCCAGGTTTTTCCTCAGGAGTCACTGAACAGGAGTGGTGCATATTAAAATCAATAATCAATCGACAGTTTGTTTATAACGGCTGGTTTACAAAAGAAAGTGTAGCGCAGTCTCTTTCGGCTTTAGGGAGTCAACTCACCGAGGAAAGTTTAGTAACGTGGCTTGAGGAATATAATTTTTCAGAAAATCCAAAGCGTGTTGCGATCATCATGGCGGGAAATATCCCCTTGGTAGGATTTCACGATTTCTTGTGTGTGCTATTTTCTGGAAATATAGCAGTTTGCAAGTTGAGTTCGGATGATAAAACACTGCTGCCTGCATTGGCCGTTCCGTTGATTACATTTCTTCCAGAATTAAAAGACCGCATCGAATTTACGGTTGGACCTGTTAAGAACATTGATGCCGTCATTGCAACGGGTAGTGACAATTCAGCCTTGTATTTTGAACAATATTTTGGAAAGTACCCACATATTTTTCGCAAGAACAGAACATCAGTAGCCGTAGTTAGCGGAAATGAAACTATAGAAGAGTTAAAAGGTTTGGGGCATGACATCTTTGATTATTATGGACTAGGTTGCCGAAATGTTTCCCACATCATGATTCCGAAAGAATATGAGTTGTCTAAATTTTTTGAAGGGATATATTCGTTTTCAGAAGTGGTATTAAACAAGAAATATGGGAACAATTACGATTACCACAAAGCGATCTTTTTGATGAACCAACATCAATTGTTCGACAACAACTTCGTGCTTCTCCGTGAGACTCAAGAATTGTTTTCCCCATTAGCGATGGTGCACTTTCAACGCTATGAAAGTCAGCAACAAATCGATCAGTTTTTAACCATACAATCAGAATCCATTCAAGTTGTTATAGGTCACCAATTTACTCCATTTGGAAGCGCACAGTGTCCTATGTTGAGCGACTATGCGGATGGGGTTGATACCATGACCTTTTTGAATGGATTGTAACTTTTACGCACAACTACTTGTTTGAGAGGCATGAGAAAACTACTAACTGCTGTTTTGCTAAGTGCTTCTAGTGCAATGGCCCAACAAGAACCCCAATTCACCCAATTTTGGAATACCCTCACTTATTTTAATCCGGCGGTAGGACACAAAGGTTACACTCATGAAGCGAATGTCGTCGCTCGAAACCAATGGAACAAAATTGTTGGGAATCCAAATACGCAACTTGCTACCTACACCAATCATTTAAGTAAGATTTCCTCATTTGTTGGTGGATCCTATATGCATGATAAGATCGGTTTCTCTACGTTTCATAAAGTAAAAGCGACCTATGCCTATGAGTTACGATTGGGGCGTCGAACATTTTTAACTTGTGGAATGGCAGCGGGATTTCAGTACATGAAGAATTCTGGAGTCTTTGTTACTGGCCCTGGAATAGACCCCATATTAGATTCATTTATGGCACCATCGACACGCTTCACTGCGGATTTTGGGTTGGCTTTTCGTTGGCGCGAATTATATATGGGTATAAGTGCGACTCAAATTCCACAGAGCAAATACGCCAATGGATACCGCGATGCGGTGCATGTTTTTGGATTCGCGGGGTATGATATTTCCCTTAGCGCAAAGAGTAGGTATAGGCCTGGATTTGTGTTGCGCCCACAAGTTTTCCTTAAAACAGATTTGACTTTTTACACCGTTGATTATAATGTTCTCTTAACGTATGCCGACTTTTTAAATCTCGGTTTTTCGTATCGCACCACCAATAGCTATTCAATAATGGCGGGGTGGGACATACACTCGCGTAAAGGGATATTTCGCCTTTCTTATGCCTATGATATGTTCTTCAGTAAATTGAGCAATGGGATATTTGGACCAACGCATGAGATTGGATTGGGATATAAATTCAAAGAGAGACCTAAGAATATAAGAATTATCTCTCCCCCCGAATTTTAATCGAATCAAATATACGTCAATATCAAGTTCGACAATTGTTGAATTCTAGGACGATCATCAATTTCTCTTGCAATCTGAAGGCCTTTGATGTAATAGTCAATGGCCTCTTGATCATTTCCGTTTTTACCAGAAACATTTCCAAGTTCAATATACATCAACAAAGCATCCATCGGGCTTTGTGCTTGCTGCGGAGCGTTCATAGTATTTGTCAAAATCATGACACAAAGGAAACGCTCAAAAGTTACCGAGATGTTAAGGGATAGGAAAGAAAAGGTTATGATTTCTTTGTGGTTGTATATATAACCGCGGAACCTACGAGATAGAGTGCAACGACAAAATCGACGACATTCCAAAGGAATCTACCAAGTGCTATTTTTTCAAAAGGTTGAAACAAAAGGCAGAAAGCACAGAAAAGGATCGTTTCCCCCATTTTTTTGCTGCCGTATGCATCAAAAGCGAGATATCCAAAAGCAACAAATGATGCCAAGCGAACAAATTGGAAATATCCATAAGGCATATCCGCAAGACAAAGTAGTAGCAAAATGGCCAAGAGTACTTTTATCGCTCGAGGAAGATTGTGCATGCTTAGAACACTGATTTTATTGCGTACATGGTGAGGTATATATCACCCTCATCATCAGTGCCGATAAATTTGACCAACATTCGCTGAACATCAAAAATGACTGTGTATTCATTGCCAACATCACTTACCACCTCGTAAGTAATGAAGTCTTCTTCAGATTCAGACTCCGTGACATAATAGGTTGATGTCATATCAGAAGTTTTGTGCACCATCATATCCTCATTCGCATTCATAACGAACAAGGAATTATCAAACACGACATCTGAACAAATGTCAAATTGCTCAGAATCGGCATTCCACCAACATGTTTCTCGGCTTTTGCAAGTAATAGATGTCTGAGCTGTACCAATGAGAGTGAATACGCAGAGAAATGTGAGTAGTATAAGTTGTTTCATAGTCGCAAATGTTTTCGTAGTAAGAATATCTAACAAATAAAGTAAAATACATTGAGAAATTTTACAATCGAATAAAAAAAATCCCGCCTTTCGAGCGGGATTCTTTATTCATGAAAATGATTTTTTATCTCACGATATCCATTTCATCAACGATGTGTTTTGCATTTGAGTATTTCTCAATCAACCACAATACGTAACGAATGTCAACATTGATGGTGCGTTGCAGCTTAGAGTCAAAGATCACATCACCAGCCATCGCTTCGATGTTGCCATCAAAGGCCAAACCGATCAATTCTCCTTTGCCATTCAACACTGGAGAACCTGAGTTACCACCAGTAATGTCATTGTCTGTCAAGAAACAAACCGGCATGTATCCGTTTTTGTCCACATATTGCCCGTAATCTTTATTCTTGTGTAATTCTAACAATCGTGCTGGCAAATCAAACTCAGCATCTCCTGCCTTGTATTTTTTTACCAATCCGTCCATTGTCGTATAGAAGTTTACTTTCGCATCGTTGCGGCTGTCTTTGGGTAAAGACTGGACATTTCCATATGTCAAACGCAACGTTGAGTTTGCATCAGGGTATTGAATTGGCGCCAATTTAGACTCGCGCAATCCTTGAACCAATAAACGGAAAGATGCTTGGAAATCATTTTGCGCCTTCGCAATCTCATCAGACTTTGAATTCAAATGTGTAAGAAGGTCATTTGACAATACATACATTGGGTCATTGGTAATCATCCCTTCGGATGGAAGATCCAAGAACGCCAATAGGGCATCTTGAGAAGTGAAAATACTCAAGCTGAACAACGAGTTCACGTAGGTGTCGAAATTACCGCCGATTTTCGTTACCGAAGGCGCGATGTTGTATCCTGTAGATTTGGTAGCATACAATTTCAATTGTGCTTTCAAGATGTCCATTTCAGCAGGCAAATACATGTCAGCCATGAATCCTTTGATTGCTGCCTCAAGATCTGGACGCATTTTCGCGCGTGTTTCAGCATCAGCTGTGGCGTATGTCATCAATTGCTTTCCAAGGCTGCGAGAAATTGTTCCATAGGCAGATGTGCGAAGCAATTGTTGCAGGTAGTTGTCATGACGCGCTTTTTCATTCGTCAAGTTGTAGAAATTGTTGATGGTAGCCACTACATTTCCATATTTTGCTTTGTTCTCAGGCTTGTTTGCCCACTTGTTGAACTTCGCTTCTTGTTCTGCTTTTTTCTTTGCTGTACCGAATTTTGTCAAGGCGTCAATCATTCCTTGACGGTTCTTCCAGTAGTTGGCAACACCTGCATATTTAGATGCATAAATCAAGTTCACCGCTTCGTCCTTATCCATGTACGTTTTCATGGCGTCCATTCCAGTTTTAGAACCTTCCACCCATGCAGGGTAAGAGAACATCACATTTTGCTCAATTCCTCCTGCTGGCATCCAACGGTTTGTGCGACCTGGGTATCCAAGGATCATCGCGAAATCATTTTCTTTCACTCCACCAACATTCACAGGTAGGTGATGCTTAGGCTTCAAGGGTACATTGTTCGCTGAATATTCAGCCGGTTGACCATTTGCGTCAGCATAAACGCGGAACATAGAGAAATCTCCTGTGTGACGAGGCCATTCCCAGTTGTCTGTGTCTCCACCAAATTTACCAACACTCTCTGGTGGTGTTCCAACCAAACGAACGTCTTTGTAATCTTGGTATACGAAGTAGTAAAACTCATTTCCTTGGAAGAAAGAGCGCACAGAAACAGTGTATTTTCCACCTTCGTTGTTTTCTTTTTCTATCAAGCCAATTTCTTGGTTGATTGCTTTCTCACGCTCTGCTTCAGTCATTGAGCTGTTTACTTTGCTCAAGATACGTTGAGAAACATCGTCCATGCGTACGAAGAAACGAACGTACAAGCTTGCAGGCTTCAATTCGTCTTTACGTGTCGCTGCCCAGTACCCATTTTTCAAGTAATTTGCTTCCGGAGTTGACAATTCTGCAATCGCATCGTAGCCACAGTGGTGGTTCGTTAACAAGAGACCATCTTTTGAGATTACCTCTGCAGTGCATCCTCCGTTGAACTGAACAATCGCATCTTTCAATGAATGATTGTTGATGGAATAAATTTCCTCAGCAGTAAGCTGAAGCCCCATTTTTTGCATATCGCGGTGGTTCAGACGATCGATGAACATCAAAAACCACATTCCTTCATCTGCGCGGACAAATGATCCGAAGAGAACGAAGAAACAGATCAGTGTAATCTTAAATTGCTTCATAATTTTTGTTGTATAAAAAAGTGTGCGCTAATGTACCAACATTCTAGCGAATTTGGTCAAAAGGGAGCAGGGGAATTGCTTTTTAACGGAAAATTAGTTCGTCTGCAAAGAGCCATGTGCTGTTGCCCGCGCCGAGATGCCAATCAGGACATTGCCCATAATTTACTGCGATTACTCTAATTTTTCGAATCGGTTTTGTGGTGTTTGTCGGTCTATAGAAATCTTGAGTCATTGGACCGACATAACTGCTAAAACTTGGGATCATTTCTGGTTTAATCGCATTCGAGGCAAACTTGAAATTTGTAACAATCGACGGGAGTTCTTCAAAATGTTCACCATCGAATGAGTATTCGATCTTAATTTCTGAGGGAAAGAAAATCCATGATTTCATGTCTTGCAAGCAGCTTAATCCAATTTCTTTCAGTACCCGCGGTTCTTTGAATTCCACCTCTGCAATGATGTCTTTTTCAAAGAAACCTTGGTAATCACCCGTTCGAAATTCACTTCCACCTTGCATGTCATCGATCAAGGTGTTTGGTCCTGCAGCGGCGTATTGGTGGGCGTATTCTGTTTTTAAACTCAATTGAATGGATTGATCACGTTGGGTATAATCTGCACGCACCCATTGACTTTCATGATCATAAGCGGCACTCGTAGTGTAGACGCGTATGCTTGTACGCGCTTCGATGCTTCGGCTTTTATTAATTTCGAATGGTTTGATGTAGGTGTAAATACTGTCTGGTTGATCTGTAAATCGATATTCTACAGAAATGGAATTCTTTTGAGTTGAATGAAACAACCAGTCATTATTGCCCGATATAAGTGGATGATGTCCAATCTTGATGGTATGCTTGTCATCAAAAATGCGCTCTTCATTCTCAAAGAAAGGAGGAGCAATGAATCCTGAACGTTCAACATCAGCAGCATTTAGTGCCGAACCAGGATGAGTACTCACCATGATTCTTGGTGCTTCATCCATTGTAAAGATCAATTCACCGCCACTCATAAGTGCTTCGTGGGTGATTCCCATGTCCGCAATTTCCTTTCCATTCCATGTGACTTTTTGGATGTACTTGTTCTTGGTACTGTTATTTATTGCTTTGATAGTAATCGTTTTACCTGTCTCCAATTGAATCGTTGCCTCATTCATCATCGGACGACCAAAATCATAGAATGGATGACCTGGTGTGACTTGATACAAGCCCATGGCACTCATCACATACCACGCTGACATCTGCCCACAGTCTTCATTTCCAGAGAGTCCATCGGGAAGTGGTCGGTACATTTCGTTCTGAATGCGATCAATAATGGCTTGTGTTTTATGTGGAGCATTCGTGTAATTGTAGAGGTAAGCCATATGGTGTGACGGCTCATTTCCATGCGCATACTGTCCAATCAACCCCGTAATGTCGGCTTGTTCCCGGCCTGTTAATTTCATTTCAGTGGAGAAAAGTCGATCGAGCCAACCTTCGAGACTATCTTTTCCTCCCATCAATTCCGACAGTACATCTACGGCATGCGGCGCGTACAAGGAATATTGCCAGCTATTGGCTTCGGTATAATTGAAGTTCACTTCGCTCGGATCAAAAGGGGAGTACCACATTCCACCGCGACGAGCCCGCATAAATTTACTTTTTGGATCGAATAGGTTGATAAAATTCAAACTGCTTCGTGTGTATTCGTATTGCGCAACATTGTTTCCAAGTGCCTTCGCCATCATCGCAATGCAAAAATCATCGTAGGCATATTCCAAGGTCTTGGAAACAGATTCAGGCTCATCTCCAGCACTGATGAATCCATTGTTTCTAAAATAGCTTTTGCCTAGTTCATCGATTTTTGAGGTGAAAATCATGGCGTTCAAGGCTTTATTTACATTGTAATCGCGCAAGTTTTTTAAATAGGCATCAGCAATCACAGAAACGCTGTGGTAACCAATCATGCATTCTGTTTCATTCCCCGCAAGTTCCCAAACGGGTAAATCTCCACCTTGATCAAATTGGCGAAGGAAGGTATGAACAAAGGCATTGGTGCGTTTTTGCTGCGTAAGGGTGAATAAAGGATGGGCAGCGCGGTAGGTATCCCACAAAGAGAAAACACTGTACTGGGCATATTTGCTGTCGTCTAGCGAATGAATCTTGTTGTCTCGTCCACGGTAGCGTCCATCTACATCGCTAAAAATGTTTGGATTGAGGTATGAATGATAAAGTGCTGTATAGAAATTGACCATGAAATCGCGGCTTTCACCTTGGATGTCTATTTTTCCCAACTCCTTGTTCCATTTCGCTACGGTCTCCGCGCGCAATTCATCAAAGCTCCAAGCAGGAATTTCTGTTTCTACATTCTTTCGTGCTCCGGCTTCATCCACTGCTGACATCCCTACTTTAATGAGCAGGTTATATGTTTTTTCTGGGAAGGTTAAGAGAAGTTTATGCCGTCCATTTTTGGTAATCTGTTTGGCAGAAATAAATGGAATGTTTGTTTCGAAGTAAAAATAAAAATGTTGTTCTGTAGCCCATCCATTCGAGATGCGATGTCCTGAAATCGATGTCTTTCCAATGGCTTCAATGGCCGCAGAAATTACCTTGTCGCGGTGATCAAGGTCGATGAGCACGTATTTTTTGCCTTTCGATTCGCGGAAAGTATAGCTGTGCATCCCGCTGCGTTCACCCACTGTTAATTGAACATCGATGTTTCCTTTGTTCAAATGTACTTCGTAGAAACCTGGCGAAGCATTTTCTTGTTCATGTGAAAAGGAAGAACCGTAGCCATTTTTAGTGTCCAAATATCCCGGTTCAAGTTGGGCTTTTCCATTTTGAGGTACGAACAACAAATCGCAGTAATCGGGAACACCAGTGCCGCTAAGATGCGTATGACTAAATCCATAAATGACAGAATCACTGTAATGGTAGCCAGAGCAGCCGTCCCATCCTTCATAGCGGGTGTCTGGGCTCAATTGCATCATCCCGAATGGGGCAGAGGCACCTGGGTAAGTGTGTCCATGACCACCTGTACCAATGAATGGATCTACAAAAAGGCTTTTGGAAAGATTTGCATTCACCGGCCCACCGCCAATGTATTGTTTTCTAATTTCTTGTGCTTTTTGAAGATGAATTACTTGAGAATTCACATCACCTAAACTGAAGAAGGCGATGCTAGCGACAAGAAACCGAAGATTATGCATGTTTAAGGTGTTTAAAAAGAAGTGCTGCAGAACCAAGTACCGCTGCGTTGCGGTCATGCAAGGCTGAAACCCGAATTTCGACTTTGTTTTTGAAGATAACCAACATGTTATCTTCCATTGATTTTTTCACTTTCGTAGCGAAATCACCACCATGTTGAGCGATTCCTCCAAAAAGAACATAAGCCTTTGGACTGCTGAAACACGTGTAATCTGCCAAAGCTGATCCAAGAAGATTCGCTGTAAAGTCTACTATTTCATTGGCAAATAAATCACCGCGATCCGCATGTTCGAAAACATCCTTGGCACTTGGATTCTCTAGCATAGAAAGAGACGAAATCGTTTTATTCTCTGAATCCAGTTCAGTGATGCTGCGAACAACCCCTGTCGAAGAACAATAGGTTTCCAGGCATCCATGACGATGACAACCACACAGTCGACCATTTGGTATGACGCGAATATGACCGTATTCGCCTGCAAAGCCATCATGCCCATAAACTAGGTCACCATTGATGACCACACCGCTTCCAACACCTGTTCCTAATGTGATGGTCACAAAATCTTTCAAATCTTGTGCGTTTCCAAAAAGCATTTCACCAATGGCTGCAGCATTTGCATCATTTGTTAGCCAAGCCGGAACGCCGAATGTCGCACTAAATAGTTGCGCCAACGGAATGATTCCTTGCCAAGTAAGGTTGGGTGCGAATTCGATTGTTCCATTGAAATAATTGCCATTCGGTGCACCTATACCTATACCTTCCAGGTCTTTCAGTAAATCATGGTGCTTTAAATCTGAATAAATGGCATCTATTAAATCATTTGGTGTTGGAAAGGATTTCGTTGGAAGGGTTCGTTCATAAACTACTTCACCTGAACGTGTTACAAGTCCATATTCCGTTCCTGTACCGCCA
>JBEIKR010000100.1:0-10314 GCA_040379705.1 Crocinitomicaceae bacterium | reverse complement strand
TCAGAACGCACTTCATGAATGGCTTGAAGAATTTTTTCGCGCTGTTCAACATACTTCTCCATCGTTTCGACTTTCCCCAAATACAATTGAAGGCGCAAGGCCTCCACTTTCATTTTCATCGTATTGTAGCGATCTTCAGCATAGTCGATTCGGTTATCAATGTCGTGCACTAAGTTGGAATAGGAGGCTTTTATTTGTTCGAAGATATCCATCGCTTCCATTTTTCCTAAGCTGGCTTTGACTTCAAATTTTTCAAGTTCAACTGCTGTCTTGCGCATGCTATCTGCGACATAGTCGATGAAATGTAGATTGATTGTGGTTTCCATGAATCTTGTTTCTCACAAAAATAGCGAGAACTCAATTTCGTTGGAATGACAGAAGTCAACAATCGATGTGATTCTTACACCTTTTTATTCTTCTTGAAACGTAAACTTTGATAGTCTAACCAATAGATTACTTTCACTGATAAACTGTTTAATGGATCATTTTGAAATAAGCCATTGATGTTTAATAGATAGGCAGCCTTAATAGCGTCGTCGTTTGTGAAAATGGCATTTTTCCACACTACATTGATTTCACTTCCCGGCCTAAACACCCAACGGTAAACGAAGTCAATAGTAAAGGCATTGTAATTCGTGTTGTACACCAAAACTCCTTCATCATTAAATCCTGTCATCCCATTTTCTAGAAGCGTTCCGTCGTCCTGTAAGTCATAGAATTTATGGTAAGAAACAATTGAACGGTAGTGCCTCAAACGGAAGGTTATTCCCATTTGGTTTGTGATGGTGTAGAGCAGGTTTATAGTATTTGTAATGTTTCGTCGATCGCGTGATCCGAAAACAATGTTTCCTGATGTGTAGCTTGGTGTTCCAAAAGCAACGGCATAGCCTTGTTCACTGAGTGTGAGCGATTCTTCGTAGCTGTATATGAGGAAAATCTTAGAACTCAATCGAATTCTTGGACTGAAATTCCATGAGTAATTTTTCCAATTTTCTCTGCCTATGAATGAAAAACTTCCGCCTAAATCAATGGCGAGCCGCTTTTGATAATTGGTCGAAATCCAAGGTGCGAAATCCACCCATGTAGGCCCAACAAAATAGCGTCCTGCTACACGTGGTTCAAAATAGTCATAGCATTTTGTTAGTCCACTGTTTATACTTATCCCAGAAGCATGGAACTTGCGGTTGTTGTTGAACATGTTCACTGACAAGTAGGTGCCTGTATATACATTTGGCGCATAAAGTCTCTCGTATGAAAGTGAGGCGGAGAAAGATGCTTGATTTATTTTCCAAAAGGGTTTAAAGATGCGGTAAGAAATACTTGCAGATAAATTCCGCTTATTGTTATTCGCATTGAAGCCTAAGTCGTTTGGGTCATAGGTGTTAGATTCAAGGAAATACCCCGCATTGTAAACCAAATTACCGGTTTGCTTACCTAAACCAATTCCGGCATTGTACCCATCATTGTTTCCGGTAGTGAATAATTTTGCCGAGTAAGCAGTGCGACCGGAAATGTAATACGCATTGTTCTTTGAATTGAGTTTGGTATTTAATCCCGTAACATTAGCGTCATAAAAATACCCTTCACGCATGACATTGGTGTTGGTCAAAGTCACAGAACTATTGTTCTTCAGGGTTTGGTCTAGTACGAATACATTGTAGTTGGTCAACGGGGAAACAACGATTTCTCGTTCCATGCCACTGTCTAAATTCAATGCCATGCCCTTCTGTTCGGCTGTAATCCCATTGAAAATACCAATCCCTAATCCAGATTTTGTTCGACCAGAAACTTTTGTCGCATTATAGAGTTGCGCTGCACCCGGTGAATTCGCCAAAACTTCGTCAGGTGTCAGATTTGTTTGTAATACTTCATAAGGTGATTGAATACCAATACGACGGGAATAAAACAGCCCCGATTTATTAAATAATTCAGTTCCTTCAGTAAAAAACTGACGGTTTTCATTAAACTGAATTTCATAAGGAGAGAGGTTCAATACGTTATTGTCGAAAACAACTTGTCCAAAGTCAGGTACCAAGGTCATGTCCAAGGTAAATGCTTCGTTAATGCCGTATTTAATGTCCATTCCTCCATTCAGTGAACGTGTCCAATTGCTGGTCCCTGCCTGATTCAACGGATAATGATCGGCATACCCAGAAATGTAGGGAATTAAGGCTAAACGTAAAGGCGGTTCAATGTTTTCAATGCCTAATAAATCCCCACATTGAGCTAGCCAATTATCAAAATCTGGCTTCACCGGGCTCCAAACAGATTCTTCCCTTTGACGGCTAATCTGACGGTAGAAGTTAACTCCCCACGTTTGAATATCTTTCTTTGGAAATCGTAGGGCTGAATAAGGAATGCGCATCTCTATTTGATACCCTTTTTCATTTCGAATAACTGCACTACTCCAGACCATGTTCACCTCCACACTTTCGGATACCGCAGTAACTTTTGAATCGAACTGAACACCCATGCTACTTACACCAAAAGAAAATCCATTTTGGTCGTCGTTGTAAGTGTCTAGAATGATTTGAAAATTGTCAACGTTTGCATTGAAGTCATCCCGCTGACTTAATATTTTAGATACATGTTCGGGGTTGTCGTAGCAAATAGCACTGACATAAAGTGCCTGGTCGTCATACATCACGCGTACTTCAGTTTGTTGTGAGGATGAATCACCAGGATGAGGTTTAAATTGCACGAAATCTCCAACAGGAGGGGCTTTTTTCCAAGAAACTTCGTTGATTTCTCCATCAATATAAATCTTTTCTTCGGTGCGCAACGCACTGATAGTATGTTGTCCGAAAACAAAAACACTCGTCAGAACGAAAACTAAACCAAGAAAACACTTTGTCATGCGCTGCAAAAATAAGATAAGATTTTTCGTGTGAATGTTAAAATCTACTAATACATTTCTCGAAAACTCTTTTCTAACCATTCTCGGTGCGCTGGATGTGCAATGGAAGTAAGCAATTGAGCACGTTCTCGAATCGTTTTTCCGTGTAAATTTATCGAACCAAATTCGGTGACGACATAATGTACATGCCCGCGTGTTGTCACTACGCCAGCTCCCGATCGTAGCACGGGAACAATGCGGGATTCACCATTTCGGGCGACAGATGGCATAGCAATGATTGGTTTACCACCTTCAGACAATGCTGCACCACGAATAAAATCCATTTGACCTCCGACACCTGAATAGATCTTGGTTCCCATGGAGTCTGCACAGATTTGTCCACTTAAATCAATTTCTATCGCGCTGTTGATCGCGCTAACTTTTGGGTTTTTCCGGATTACCTCAACACTATTCACGTACGAGAAATCTAGCATTTTTAAGATGGGATTGTCATGCATAAAGTCATATAGACGTTTTGTTCCAACCGCAAATGAACCGACAATCATACCCCGGTAATTGTTTTTTTTTGTTCCGTTAATAACTCCTGACTCCACCAAAGGAAGTATCCCGTCAGAAAACATTTCGGAGTGGATGCCGAGATTTTTATGATTATTAAGGAATGATAATACCGCATTTGGAATCGATCCAATTCCAAGTTGTAAGGTTGCACCATCCTCGATTAACTCAGATACATGTTTTCCAATGGCTTTGGCTGTATCATTTAATGGCTCGAGAGAAATTTCAGGCAGTGATTCATCACATTCAACAGCGGCATGTATGCGTGAGATATGTATAAATCCATCACCATGCGTTCGAGGCATTTGTGTATTAACTTGTGCAATGATGTATCGGGCCGATTCAACGGCTGCCAGCGATATATCAATAGAAGTTCCAAGGGAACAATAGCCATGCACATCGGGTGGCGAAACTGAGATCATCGCTACATCAATAGGAATTGTGCCATTGCGAAAAAGGGCAGGTGCTTCACTCAGAAAAACAGGTATGTAGGAGCCTCGGCCAGCATGGATGTTTTCACGGATATTGGGCCCCACAAACATTGGTTTTGGAGTGAATGAGTTCTGGTACTTTGCTTGAGCATAAGGTGCTTCTCCTTCTGTGTGTAATGAATAAATGGAAACATTTTGAAGATCAGCATGCCGCTCTGTAAGCGCTTGAACAAGCAAGATTGGCGTGGCTGCTGCGGTGTGAATGAATACATTTGAATGTGACTCGATGATGCGAACTGCATCGTGGGCTTTAGATATCATGGTGGTTTCTTTCCACGAAGATACGAAAGGTAAACGAATGATGAATAAAGCTACAGCTGCGCCTTTTTTGTAAAAAAGATAAAGTAACCTAATTGTTTCGCAAGAATTACGAATTACGAGTTACGAATCACGAGTTAGGTGGCTGAGGTGCGATAGCAGACTCGAAGCCCGAATTACGAATTAAAACCCCTTATCATCGGCCTACATAAACACAAATATCTCTCTGCGCCTCTGCGGTAAAAAAATATTGCAGGAAATTCATATAAATCTAAACCAGTGTTCGAAAAGTTAAATTAATGCGCGAATCAAGTACCTTCTTGGATTTAGCAATGCAATGCTTCCAATGGTGTTGCATTGATCCACCCATGACAAGCAAAGAGCCATGAGGTAAAATCAGTTGCTTGAGTCTACCAGTCCTGCTGTGTTTCAAATCGAAGCGACGTTCAGCACCCAAACTGATTGAGGCAATAACAGGGTTACTTCCGAGTTCTCGTTCATTGTCGGCGTGCCATCCATTACTGTCTTTTCCATCACGATAGAGATTGGCCAGGACACAATTAAACGATTCACCACTAACAGTTTCAATTTTCTTTTTCAGTTCGTCGAGCTCAGGGGTAAATGGATGGGAAATTAACGTGTTTCCCGAATAATGGTAAGACTTCCCATTGACAACATGAAGCGATTCGAGTCGCGGTGTAGGATGTGTTTTTCCGAAAATTGTGACCTTTCCTTGTGCCCAAGGCAAAGAAGTATGTAAGATTTTGAAAAGCAAATCTGCTTCGTTATGTGATAGAAATTCAGGTTCGAAAATGAGCCATCCGTCTTCTAGGTTTTCCTTCATCATAAATAACCGGAAACGCCATACATGATGTAACCCACCCATTCCTTGATGAGTTTGTTCCATTCGGAGAAATTGTCCACATTCGGGATGAGGTATTGATCCCAGTAATATGCTTGATTTTTACCTGTGTACAAATCTGTTGAGAAGGTGTCACATTGGATTCCTTCATGCATAAAACACGCATGAGCTCGGCGCATATGGCTTCCTGAGGTAATAAGTAAAACGCGCACCTTTCCTTTATATTCTTTGTCTAAAACCTTCTTGGACTCCACAGCATTTTCATGCGTGTTTTTCGAGATGTTTTCAATTAGAATATCTGCTTCTGGGATTCCCCATGTCACTAATACTTCTTTAAACTGCTGGGCTTCATGTAACCCACGGTCTGTGACATACCCATGATCTCCAGAAATGAGAATCTTTTTGATCTTTCCTTCATGATATAGTGTGATGGCTTGCCAAATGCGATCGCCACCTCGTCGAATGCTTAATACCTTCAAATCATTATTGTATTCCGCCATACCTGTAAGTACAACGCCGACATCGTAATTCTTTACTTTTTTGATTAGAGTGCCTTTTACTTCCCAGGCGGAATAGCATTCTAGAAGGATCACTGAGTTAGAGAAAATAAAGAAGAAACTGACTGCTAGCCATATTGAAATGCGCTTTAATCGTTCCTTTCGCAATAAAAATGCGCCTATGGTAAATGCTGCCAACCAAAAAAATGGGGACAGTAAAAAAAGTAGAGCTTTGGATAAAATGAAAAACATGCCCTAAAAATAGGGTCTTATTGGAAACCAATATGCGTTCACACAAAGATTCCTTTATTTTTGCAGTAAAAAAATAGAAAAATGGCCAAGCAGCACGAAATTTTTGGAATTCAATACAGCGAGATTCAGGACCTTCTTGTAAAAGTAGGTACGAACCTCATTTTGTCCATTGTCATACTCATTGCAGGATTTTGGCTTTCAAATATTGTGACAAAAGCACTACGTAAAGTTCTTGAAAAGAGTAATACAGATGCCGGATTGGTCACATTTATGTCGAGTGCGACATCGCTAGTACTTAAGGTGATGGTTGTTGTTTCTGCCATATCTCAATTGGGTGTTGAAATGACGTCATTCGTTGCGCTTTTGGGCGCCATTGGTTTGGCTATTGGTATGGCATTTTCAGGAACCTTGTCAAATTTTGCAGGAGGGATTATGATTTTAGTCTTAAAACCGTTTAAGGTTGATGATAGAATTATGGCGCAAGGAGAAAGGGGTGTTGTGCGAGAAATTCAGATCTTTAATACATTCTTATATACAGAAGACAATAAGGTTGTTATATTACCCAATGGTCCGGTGGCGAATGGGAATATTATCAATTTCACTAGAGAACCAATTCGAAGAGTTGAATGCTTTGTAAGTCTTGATGTTGATAGTGACGTTTTTGCAGTAAAATCAATAATCTTGGATGCATTGATGAAACAGGATGGGGTACTTACAGACAAGTCTCCTACAGTTGCTGTTGAATCTATGTATACTGGAGCATTAGTACTGAATGTTCGCGCTTGGGTGAGAACTGAAAAACACCAGGCTATGTACTATATAATCAATGACTTATTGTATAAAACGTTGAAGGATAATAATTTCAATGTGTCAAATACACCAATTGCGATCACTGGCCCAACAAAATGATGATCGATTTAAATCAGCATCCCATCATTCAGAAGTATATTGAATTCAACGCGTATGGCCGTTTGGTGGGTATGTCATTTAACATAACACAACCGGGTATTGTCGATTATTCATTCACTGTCCAACAAGAACATCTCGCTACACCAAAAGCCGCACATGGAGGATTAATCGCAGGATTTTTAGATGCCGTAGTGGGGGTGGGCGCTCTAAGTGCTGTCTGTGAGGATGGTATGATTGTATCGACCGTTGAAATGAAAGTGTCCTATTTCGAACCGATTTTAATGGGTGATCAAATACTCGGTACATCAAAATTGATGAAACGAGGCAAACGAATCCTTTTCATGGAAGGAGAAGTTCGCAATCAGCATGGGGTTTTAGTGGCCAAAGCATCCGCCACGTTGAATGCCTACCCCGCACCAAGCGAATCAGAGTGAGGAACAGCCCCGAAGAATCGGGACAAGATGTGTGAGCAAATACTTCGTAGCTTCGATAACACCACGTTTCCCCAACGGCGTAATTCATAATTCGTCAGTCCTTTGTCCTTTGTCCCTTGTCTTTTTTTGCTCCTTAGAAACTGACTAATCAGTCAAACAAAAAAAACAATTACTTTTACACAAAATAGGAACATGGACAAACGAACCAAGCTCATCGAGACTGCTAAGCGATTATTCTCAGAGAATGGATTTTATGGGACGGCAACAGCGCGAATTGCAAGAGAAGCGGGAGTGAGCAACGGAATCTTGTTTCACTATTTTCCAACGAAAGATTTGTTGATCAAGGCGATGTATTTCGACGTCAAGGATCGACTCTTCGATTATTCTGTAGGGCAAGTGTATAAAGGAGCTACGCTTAAGGAAAGTATTTACACACTTTGGCTGGCGGCAGTTGAATTTAATTTAGAGAATGCCAATGATTTTGAATTCATCCGTCAATTTGAAACATCACCATATTATCGAACAGAAACTGAATTGGAACATCGTTATGTTCAGCTTTGCTTGGAGTTAATTGATAAAGGAATCGAGGAAGGTCAATTCAAACAAATCCCACCCATGTTGATTTTTAAGTCGATGTCTGCCCAAGTGGAAACAACTGTTCGATTCTTGAAAATGAATAATATGGTATTGGATAATGTTGAATTTACACACCGCCTTTTTGAAATGGCCTGGGATTCATTAGCAAAATAAAAATATGAAAAACGTAGGATTAGTTACTGGAGCTTCTAGTGGGATTGGTATGGAATTGGCGCGTATTCACGCATCAAAAGGCAGAGACTTGGTACTTATTGCCCGACGGGAAGATTTACTCAACCAATTGAAAGTAGAACTTGAGTCCGCCTATGGAGTTCGAGTTTTCATTATTGTGGTCGATTTAATGGTGCCTGGTGCAGCGCAGCGAATTTTGGAGATTCTCAATCAAAACAGTATTCAAGTGGATTATTTGTTCAACAATGCTGGTTTAGGTGGCTACGGAAAATTCATTGACCGCAATCTTAGCGATGAAAACAGAATGATTCAATTGAATATAATTGCTCTGACCGAGTTGACTCATGTTCTGCTTCCTTCGATGGTTGAGCAGAAGAAGGGGTATATTCTGAACACTGCTAGTTCGGCCGGATTTATGCCTGGACCGCTTCAAAGTGTTTATTTTGCGACGAAGGCCTTTGTGGTTTCTTTTTCTCAAGGATTATCACGAGAATTAAAAGGGACGGGTGTTATTGTTACTGCACTTTGTCCAGGTCCAGTTAAAACAGGTTTTGAAAAGGCCGCAGGATTTAATGAAAGCCCTCTTTTCGAAAAAGCCAAGGATGCGCATTCAACGGCAAAGAAAGGCTATCTAGGAATGGAAAAAAACAAGCTGATTGTGTTCAATGAGCTACCTTTGCAATTCGCAGTAAATTGGTTGTTACCTTTATTTCCACGAAAAACTGTTTTATGGATGATAGAACGGTTACAAACGGTCAAATAACTTTAATGCGAATTCAAAGTGAAATTTATACTTTTGCCTTTCGATGATGGTTCTTTTTCTAAACGATATTTCTGGCTCTGAAGTCCTTTTAATTTTGGTCTTCGTCTTGATGTTTTTCGGGTCAAAAAGTATCCCCGGATTAGCGCGTACCTTAGGTAAAACGATGCGTCAAATCAAAGATGCATCGAGTGATTTGCAAGATGAGATTCGAAAGTCGGGTGCGGACATGAAGAAGGATCTCAATTTGAATGGCTTGATGGAAGACACAGCTCGGGATATTCAGCAGCCTTTAGATCAATATGTCTCAGATTTGGATGACGCGGTGAGCTATCAAGCCCCCCCGCGTGTTCAAGCACCTCCTGTTGTTGACACATCGACTTCGGATGTAGAAACCCCACCAACAGCGAATGAGCCATCTCCTTCTAATGAAATTGATTCACCAGAAGCCCCAAAACAATAGTTCGTCGATTTTTTTAACATTCCGCTTAAGTTTCTGTGTTTATTAAATAGTTCGTTTAATAAAATCAGTATTTTTATCGGTGAAGATGAAAACTACAAAACTACCAGACGGAACCCGAGTGTATGCATTGCGCGCACCGGAAGCGCGAATGCTGGATCACCATGTGGATGGCTATTTGCAAAATGGAATTGAAATCAATGATGGCGACGTTGTCTTTGATGTCGGAGCGAACATCGGTGTTTTTAGTGTGCGTGCGGCTCAGAAAGGTCCGAATGTGCGGGTATTTGCTTTCGAACCAATCCCAGATATTCTTGAAGCATTGCGATTGAATGCCGCCGGTGCAGGTGAGAATAGGGTGGAGGTTTTGCCATGTGGTGTGTCTAATGAAGAGTCTGAAGCAACATTTACTTACTTCCCAAATACACCCGCCTTGTCAACTTTGCACCCAGAACAATGGGATAAAGATCCAAAGGCTTTTGGTCGTGCTGTGAAGGGAACCATGAAAAATCCGCCAGCCGGAATGCGTTGGATGAAATTTATTCCACCTGTATTCTCTGGAATTATTGCTTCCTTCTTGGTAAAAGGAAAAAAACAAGTTCACTGTAAATTGCGTACGTTATCATCAGTGATTGCTGAACACAACGTAGAGAAAATCGACTTGCTTAAAATCGACTGCGAAGGTGCTGAATGGCAAGTTTTACAAGGAATTGATGCGAACGATTGGCCTAAAATCAAATCAATGGTCATTGAGGTACATAACGTAAATGGGCGTTTGGCTGAAGTGGAGACATTGTTGCGTGAGAAAGGCTTCACAAAAATTGTTGACGAGCGTGAAAAGGGACTTGAGGATACGGTAATGCATAACATTTTTGCGATTCGATAATGACACGAAATGAGTTAATCATCTACACAGTGGGCATGCTGGCAGCGACCAATCTTTTTGGTATTGTGTATAGCTATGTCGTGCTTAACACGTCACTGTTTAAGAAATACCGGATTCAAGAAAAAGAATATCAACCAAATATTTTCAAAGCAAGATTTGGATTGTACTTTCTTAATTTGGTAATGCTTTTGGCATTTTCAGCTGCTGGTGTTTATTTCATTTTTGATTTATTCGATACAACAAACTTTACCTTTTGGATTGTCGCGTTACAGGTGTTCATTACCTTCGTTATGGACGACTTTTGGTTCTATTTTATGCACCGATA
>JBEIKR010000099.1:0-10323 GCA_040379705.1 Crocinitomicaceae bacterium | reverse complement strand
GATACAAATGTAATCGAATAATTTTTACTTTTATCCAACTATGACAGCGACTGTGTATGAAATGATCGGATTAATGTCAGGGACTTCACTCGACGGTCTTGACATCGCCCATGTTCGTTTTAATTTATCGGATATATCCAACTCAAAATTCGAGTTACTTCATAGCAAAACAATACCTTATACGGCCGATTTAATTCAGCAACTAACACACGTTGATCAACTCAGCCTTTCTGCTGTGATGATCTTGGACAAGTCACTTGGATTATTTTACGCGAAAGAGATTAACGCTTTTCTCAAGGAAAACAATATTTCAAACGAACAAATTAACGCGATAGCCTCTCATGGGCAAACGATTCTGCATCAACCTTCAAATGGATTTACTTTACAGATCGGTTGCGGAACCACACTGGCGTATCACACAGGAATTAAGGTCGTGAACGACTTCCGCACAAAAGATGTAGTCGCTGGCGGTCAAGGAGCCCCTTTAGTACCTATAGGTGATTTTGATCTTTTCGTTGACCAAGCAGATGCTTTTCTAAACATCGGTGGATTCACGAATGTGAGCTACAAAAAAGAGGGAAACATCATTGCCTTTGATGTAACCCCAGGCAACCTTCCATTGAATAAATTGGCAGCATCAAAAGGATTGCCCTACGACAAGGATGGCGAATTAGCGCGATCTGGAGAGATTAATTTCTTTTTGCTCGATCTTCTTAACACCTTGCCCTACTATACTCAGGAAGCCCCTAAATCGCTCGGTACAGAATGGCTCGAAGAGTATTTTTACCCTTTAATTAAATTCGATAAAGAAATTGAAAACAACCTCCGTACCCTTACCGAGCACATTGGAAATCAAGTGGGAAACGCATTGAATAATACGGGAGCAAATACTGTATTAGTGACAGGAGGGGGGGCTAAAAACGCATTTTTAATAGAGCGCATTCGCAGTTATTTCAATGGTGAATTGATTGTTCCGGAATCCACATTGATCGATTTTAAGGAAGCGGTAATATTCGCCTATCTTGGCGCACTTTATTTGCACGGAAAACCAAATGCACTCTGCTCAGTGACAGGTGCTCAACGAAATACTTCGGGCGGTGTTTTACACCTGCCATAATGCAACGATAGTTATTCACATTCGTTTTGTGGTTAAATTCAATTCACTTCCGATATTGGCATGAATTAATCCTTATTTTTGCCGTGTTTGCAAACTTTTAAAATGAAAGAACTCCTCGAAAAATTCGAGAATAAGCGTCCCGAAATCGTTTTTGAATGGAAAGATTCTGAAACAGAAGCAGAAGGATGGGTTGTCATCAACTCGCTTCGTGGCGGAGCTGCCGGAGGTGGTACACGAATGCGCGTCGGCCTTGATAAGCGCGAAGTAGAATCACTCGCGAAAACCATGGAGGTGAAGTTCACGGTTGCTGGTCCTGCGATTGGTGGTGCAAAATCAGGTATTAATTTCGATCCAAAAGACCCTCGTAAAGAAGGCGTTTTGCGTCGTTGGTTTGCAGCAGTTTCTCCAATGTTGAAACATTACTATGGTACAGGTGGAGATTTGAATGTGGATGAAATTCACGAAGTCATTCCCATCACGGAAGATTGTGGCGTTTGGCATCCGCAAGAAGGTGTGTTCAATGGTCACTTCCAACCCCGTGAAGCACAAAAAATCAATCGAATTGGACAATTGCGTCAAGGTGTTTTGAAAGTGGTGGAAGATCCGAGATATACACCAGATGTTTACCGCAAATACGTTGTAGCCGACATGATTACCGGTTTTGGGGTGGCAGAAAGCATTCGTCATTATCACACGATTTGGGGTGGAGACATTACTGGCAAACGAATCATCGTTCAAGGTTGGGGGAATGTTGGATCCGCAGCGGCATATTATCTTGCACAAAACGGTGCAATCATCGTTGGAATCATTGACCGCGTCGGTGGTCTTATTCGCGAAGAAGTCTTTACGTTCGATGATATTCGGACACTATTTTTAAATAAAAACAGAAACGAACTTGTTGCTGATGGATTATTGTCCTATGATGAAGTCAATCAGCGTATATGGGATGTGAAAGCCGATGTATTTATTCCATGTGCTGCATCACGTATGATTACAGAAGATCATTTGTCTAGAATGATTTCAGCAGGTGTCTCCGTGATTTCATCCGGTGCAAATGTTCCATTTGCTGACCCAGCAATTTTCTTTGGTCCAATTGCCGACAAGGCGGATGAATCATTGGCACTCATTCCAGACTTCATTTCAAATTGCGGGATGGCCCGAGTATTCGCGTACCTCATGAGCAACGACCTTCACACCATCAGTGATGAAGGAATTTTTAACGATGCAAGTGAAACTATTTTCTTTGCTTTAAGTAAAACACACGCCAGTCATACTGAAAAAACAGGAATTGCGAAAGCAGCTTTCGCCATTGCATTGGATCAGCTGGTATAATGCCCAACCTAATATTTAATTATTAACTAAATCAAAATGTTATCAATTGTTGTTTTAATCTTCGTCCTTGGCTACATCGCAATCACGATGGAACATACATTAAAAATGGACAAACTTATTCCTGCCTTGTTAATGATGTGCCTTTCTTGGGCTGTAATTGCATTTGGCATTGACGGATTCACAGAATGGTTCAATCCACATCATGGCGAAATCATGTCGCTTAAAGGTTTTGACCACGAAATGCGTATGTCTCTGTTGGAAGGAACACTTTTGCACCACTTTGGTAAAACGGCTGAAATCTTAATTTTCTTGATGGGGGCTATGGCTATTGTTGAAATGATTGACTTTTTCGAAGGATTTGGCGCGATTAAGCGTTTGATTAAAACGAGAAGCAAGCGCACATTGCTTTGGATCATTTCCTTCTTAGCTTTCTTTTTATCTTCAATCATCGACAACCTTACAGCAACGATTGTATTGATTACTATTCTTCGTAAAATCGTACCGAACCAAACAGACCGCATGTGGTACTCTGGTTTCATCATCATCGCTGCAAACGCAGGTGGTGCTTGGACGCCAATTGGTGACGTAACGACGACTATGTTGTGGATGGCTGGAAAAGTAACTACAGGTAAATTGATAATCTTGCTCGGAATTCCTTCGTTGCTTAACATCCTTGTTCCTTTGGCGATTGGCTCATTCTTGCCAGCATTCAAAGGAGAAGTTGCCGAAATAGAAGATACAGACACAGGAAACAAATACAGCAGTTTGATGTTGTACCTTGGACTTGCGTTGGTTGTGTTCGTACCAGTTTTCAAAACAGTAACGCACTTACCTCCTTACATCGGAATGATGTTATCACTTTCAATCTTTGCCATTGTTGCTGAAGTTTTGTCAAAGCGTTCTATTTCATTCACAAATCCGGATGCAGAGGAAGCAAAAAGCCCAACAATGCATTCATTGGGACGCATTGAAATGCCGTCGGTATTGTTCTTCTTAGGAATCTTGATGACAGTTGCCGCGATGGAATCCTTGGGAATCATCTTCAACTTCGGTCAGCAAGTAAGCAGTAGTATCTCTGAAAACCTATTCGTTACGCTACTTGGAGCTTCTTCGGCTGTAATTGACAACGTTCCTTTGGTTGCAGCAAGTATTGGTATGTTCCAAGATGCCCCTGATGCGAACGTATGGCACTTCATCGCTTATGCAGCTGGAACAGGAGGTTCTATGTTGATCATTGGTTCAGCAGCTGGAGTTGTCGCCATGGGAATGGAGAAAATCACATTCTTCTGGTTCATGAAAAATATTACTTTACTTGCAGTGCTTGGTTATTTGGCAGGTATCGGTGCGTTCTTACTAATGGCTTAAAATTTTCACCTTAAAAATTGTACTCATGTTTCACTTTTTGAATATCCCTTTGCAGATTGATACCCCAGGAAACGCAGCTAAAGCAGTGGATTCTGTTTCTAAAGATGTTCCTCTTTGGGAAATCATTGATCAATCAAATGCAGGAATTGGGTGGTTGATTAACCTCATCCTTCTCATCATGTTCGGTTACACGATTTTTGTATTTGTAGAACGTTACCTTGCATTGAGCAAAGCATCGAAAGGTGAAGCAAACTTTATTGACCGTGTGAAGGAAAAACTTTCAGAAGGAAAAATCAATGAGGCGAAGGACATGTGTAAAAACTCAACAAGTCCAATAGCACGTATGTTGTTGAAAGGAATCGAGCGTATTGGTGGTGCGAAAAATGAAAGCATCGCAGCAACGATTGAGAACACCGGGAAATTTGAAATCCTTCGTTTGGAACAACGTTTGAATTTCCTTGCTACTGCCTCGGGAGCGGCGCCGATGATTGGATTCCTTGGAACGGTTGTCGGAATGGTTGTGGTATTCATCGACCTTCAAAATGCGACATCCCTTGAATTGAAAATCATCGCTCCAGGGATCATGACAGCCATGATTACTACGGTTGAGGGACTCATCGTAGGTATTATTGCTTTCATGGGGTACAACTTCTTGATTGGAAAAATTGGGAAAGTCGTTTACCAAATGGAAAATGCAGCCCTTGAATTCATGGATGTATTGAATCAACCTCAGAAATAAAGAACACGATGGATTTTAGTTCAAGAAATAAAGTAAAGGTAGAAGGCGGAATGGCATCCATGACCGACCTTGTCTTCCTGTTGCTGATTTTCTTCATCATCATGAGCTTGATGTCGAACAATCAAACCCCTATTGATCTTCCTGAAGCAAAAGAAGAACTGCCTGCATCTGCAGATCCTGTTCCTGCAACCGTAATTGTAACGGAAAACAATGAATACGTTGTTATGCCTGGCGGTGACATGAAAAAACCAATGTCTTTCGACGAAATCAAAGAACTCGCTGCGCAAGCTGTGCAAGAATCTGGAAAGACTAAATTGAAAATCGCTGGTCACAAGGACGCAAGTTATGAAGCTGTTTTTCAAGTTTTAGCACTTGCCCAAGCCAATGCGTGGGACCCCGTATTGTCGTACGATAAATAAACGAGATTATGAGTGTTGCATCTATTCCTCCTGTTGTATTACCGAAACACCGAAATACGGGTATTGTGGTAGCTCTGGGCTGTGTAGTCCTGGCACTTCTTATCTTGTTCATTTTCACCTTTGAAATGGCTGATCCTCCGCCGCGTGAGATTCCAATGAACACAACCACGTCTTTAACGGACTTGGAAATTAAAGACCTAAAAATTGAAACTGGCGGCGCTGGAGGGGGCACACCATCGAATGATCCGATTAGCGAACCTACACCACAGACAGAAAAGATTCTAACGCAAAAAAAGAATCCTAAATCTTCCTCTAATACTGGTGAATCAAACAAAACCAACGCCAACAACCAAACGAATACCTCAACAACCACTACTCAGAATGACGACCCATTCGCCCAAGGTGGTGAAGATGGTGGACTTGGCGGTGGCCGTGGAGGGAAGATTGGGAAAGACAACGGGAAATATGACGGAAAAGGGAATAGTGATCCAGCAAAAAGAATTCGTTTGAACGACCCTAATTTTGAGAATATTGAAGTGGAACGTGTTGTTCGCGTAAACTTACAAATGAGCATTGACGAAAACGGTCAAATTATCAGTGCGCGTTCCACATCAAAAACGACAACAACTGATCAACGAATTATCAATCGCGTGATTAGTGAAGTGAAGAAGCAAGTGCGTTACAATAAGGACCCCGACACTTCACCTGTAACAGTGTATTTAACTGTTGAGCTCGAACCTAAATAATTTGTATTCTGAAGTGCTAGATTGGCTTTTCAGTCAGTTCCCCTCCTATCAAAACATTGGAGCAAGTGCTTATAAACCTGATTTAGGGAATATACGCCAGCTTTGTGCTTTTTTCGACAACCCTCAGAATGATATCAAATTCATTCATATTGCCGGAACCAATGGCAAAGGTTCCGTAAGTAGCATGCTGGCATCCATTCTGACAGAATCTGGTGAAAAAACAGGACTTTTCACTTCACCACATATCCATGACTTCCGAGAGCGCATTCGGATCAATGGCGAAATGATTTCCGAAGAGGAAGTAATTTCATTTTGCAATCATCTGCGCACATCCGCTCTTGACTTTGAACCTTCCTTCTTTGAAATTTCCTGTTGCATGGCTTTAGTGCACTTTAAACGTAACAATTGCAGCATAGCAGTCATTGAAACTGGTTTAGGAGGACGATTGGATGCAACGAATATCATTACCCCAATTCTTAGTGTCATTACAAACATTAGTTTAGAACATACGCAATTCCTTGGCAATGATTTAGCTTCCATCGCAGGTGAAAAGGCAGGAATTATCAAGCCAAAAGTTCCAGTTGTGATTGGAAGAACAACTAATGCGACACATGAGGTTTTTCAATCCATGGCAACAAAGGAAAATGCCGAGATTATTTTTTGTGATGACCTGCCCCTACCCGATGCATCCTCATTGCCGCTTTTGGGTCACTATCAACAAGAAAACGCACGAACGGTTTACGCTGCTGTCAATGTACTTAATCAGAATGGATTTCACCTAACAGACGCTCATATTCTTCATGGACTGAAAAACCTAAAATTCAACACAGGGATTTTTGGTCGAATGGAAGTCATACAAAGAAATCCATTGATCATCCTGGATGTTTCTCACAACGAAGAAGGAATACGATCCACTTTGGATTTCATTCAATCAGAAAACAAGGGTAAGCTTTTTATCATCTACGGTAGCAGTGCCGATAAAGACATTCAGTCCATTCTGCCGCTGTTTCCGAGCAACGCACATTTGTCATTTTGTGCTTTCAGCAATGCACGCAGTCTTACCATCCAACAATTGAAAGAAATTGCTTCGAGTAAAAACCCAGAGTCGAAGTGTTTCACGAATATTTTTGAAGCATTGGAAGAGATAAAGACATTAGCGAACACAGAAGACACCATTTTTGTTTTTGGCAGTTTCTTCTTGATTAGTGATTATTTTCATGTAGAAAAAGTGTAGTCTATAACTCAATTTAATCGGATTTCTTCATTGAAATGAACTTTTAATAAATTCGGAACCACAGAAGAATAATCACTTTTTTTCACTCAATTTATTGTAAATTTCAAAAAGCTCATTATATTTGCACTCGCGTTTGAAACGACAGATGCATTTTTTTCGGGAGATTAGCTCAGCTGGTTCAGAGCACCTGCCTTACAAGCAGGGGGTCGGGGGTTCGAACCCCTCATCTCCCACAGAATAAAAGCCTTACAGTGATGTGAGGCTTTTTTATTGTCAAACCTTGAAAAAGAGTTAGGAATTATCAAAATGAAATGATCCGAAAATAGCCAAAAACAATGGGCTATAAATTTTCATTATTCAAGTCAAACCTTCTCCTAATTTGTGGAAAAAACCAAATTTCTCATCATGTGAACAATACCTTGTGGGAATTACGTAAATTCAAAAACTAAAATTTTATCATGCGATATATACTGCTGCTTTCTTTACTTTTTTCTTCTGCCGTTTACGGACAAAAACGTTTGATTCGAGAAACATCATCTGAAATCATTACTACGGCATACGCCCTTCAAGAGAAATCTGAATACGAAAAAGCCATTGAGGAATATTCAAAAGTAAGTGTCAATGACACCAACTATGCGATTGCTCGCTATGAAATGGGAACGTGTTACCTTGAATTGGAACAATTTGACAACGCAAAAAAAGTGCTGCGCGCTTTGATCGACGAAGAAATTCGCTTCGACTTTGAACAAGATGTGTATTCAAACCTTGGTCTTGCCTACAAACGTGGAGGTGATACTCTGAAAGCACTAGAAATCTACAACGAGGGAATCAACAAATTCCCAATGGACTTCCGTTTGTACTACAACCGTGGTTTGACCCACGAATCGTATCGAAATTATCAGCAGGCTTTGGAGGATTTCAAAGCGTGTGTTCAACGAAATGTGTACTTCGCTCCAGGACATTTACGCCTCGGTATTATGGCGGCAAATGAAGAACATTATGCCGAAGCTACCATGTCATTGATCACCTATTTCGTGCTAGACCCAACAAGTGAGCGTGCGGGAAGTGTACTGAATTTTATCGATGAAATTGCAGATGGAACGTTCAACGCTGAACCAAAAGGGATTAAATTTTCT
Organism: Crocinitomicaceae bacterium; assembly: GCA_040379705.1. Taxonomy (GTDB): domain Bacteria; phylum Bacteroidota; class Bacteroidia; order Flavobacteriales_D; family Crocinitomicaceae; genus M0103. Next base: position 2,235 of record JBEIKR010000099.1, on the reverse strand, counting down.
GAATCAAACCCATTTGAAGCAATCAACCTACTCTTTAAGAATCAAGTTGCGCTTGACAAAAAATACAAAGTGAAATTATCCGTACCTACATCCTACGGAAAACAGTTGCATTTTGTCGTGACTAACTCTACCTATAATTCCGAAGATCAAGATTTTTGGAATCAAATCTACTTGCCTGTTTACCAACAAGTGGTCAAAGAAAACAAGTTAGATTATTTGGTTTTGTTAAGCCTACTTTCGAGTGAATCCGAAAGCGTTCAGAAGAAGATCAAAGCGAAAATCAACCCAATCAAAGAATTCATCGATTGGTATCGTCCAGTGTATAACGCTTCCATTTCCAGTCAGTATTTCATGTACGAAGGCAAGATGCAGAAAATGTACATGGTATACGAAGACTCGCGATTGAGTCATTATGGTCCTTTAGATGCTGAGGAGCAACCAAATGGAAACTATTACTATTATCATGAGAATGGTGCACTAATGTTGAAGGCACGCTTCAATCACGGGAAGCCGGTTGGCACGTTTGAGTTTTTCAATTCAACTAATGACAAAATTTTTAAGACCTTAAGCTTCATGGATGACGAAGGTGCGCGTCGCGTGGAGGAATTGTTCTATTACTCGGGAGAAAGAATGGAACGTTCGACAACCCTTGATGAAACGCTGATTGACACACTCGTGATGTATTACCGCGACGGTACTTTGAAAGAAACCATTGCTGTAAAAGATGGGAAACGTCACGGACAAGACATCGCATACTATCCAAATGGAAAAATTCGCTTTGTGGGTAACTACTCGCTTGGAAAGGCTAACGGTGAGTTTAAAAACTACCACAGAAACGGGAAAATTGAATCAGAATACACCTATGTAAATGACATTCAACAAGGTAAAAAAACCAATTACTATGCCGACGGAACAATTCAAGCGACCTATATTGTGAAAGATGATAATTATGATGGGCCTTATGAAGAATTCTATCCGAATGGTAAATTGAGCGAGAAAGGATCCTACAAAAAAGGTGTTTCTGTGGGTGAGCTGAACTACTATTACACCAATGGAACCGTTGAAAATAGCGTAACATTAGATGAAAGTGGTCGTGAAAACGGAAAAGGAACACTTTACGACATTGATGGTAAAAAATACCTCGAAACAGAATTCGTTTCCGGAGAAATCAAAGAAATTCGATTCTACGACAAAAAAGGAAGTATGACCGTCATTGCTGAGCGCAAGGGTAAAAAGTTAAACTATCAAATGAATTACCCAGATGGCAAAGTATATATCACAGGGAAATATGAAGGTGATAAGAAAGAAGGCCTTTGGAAATACTATGATGAATACGGAAATTTAAGTAAAACAGAAAAGTATACAGACGGTTTAATTTCTGACACCTTATTCACATATTATGCAAACGGAAAATTGCACAAGCATATTGAATTTGCTGATGGTATGAAAAATGGAGTGTACATGGAATACTCCGTTTTTGGTGATCTAATTGAAGAAGGATTTTACCTCAATGATGACTTAGACCGCGAGTGGTACGAGTATTACTCCGATGGTACCACCGAAAATGAGTATTACTATTTGGGGGGTGAATTGCACGGAATTCAACGAACATTTTACGTGAATGGAAAACTTGAATACATTCAGGAATATGACAATGGGCTCGAAATTCTTCATATCTACAAAGACACAAATGGTCTGGAGAAAGATCGTTTAGGTGAGTATCACGGAGCAGTTAGCTTAAAAGACCCTTCGAATAGTTATGTGAATTACACATCAACATTCATGAATGGAGATAATAACGGCGTCATGACTGTGTACGGTCCAAATGGAATGATCTTGACACGCGGATCGTATGAGAATGGTGTGCGTACAGGACCATGGAAATGGTATTATGCCAATGGAAAGCTTTCGGAAGAGGCAACCTATGTGAATGGCGAATTGGAGGGCATTGACACCGAGTACCATGCGAACGGAAAATTGAAATACACAAGCACCTTCTCTGATGGTACCCAACAAGGAGAATTTAAACTTTACCATGAAAATGGCAAGGTGAAATTGGAAGGAACACTGTTGGATGGAAATCGCCATGGGAAAGCAACATCTTATACACCTGATGGTAGCGTGATGCTCATCCGAATCTACAATCAAGGAGTGATTCAAAGCTATTCATACCTCGGCACGGATGGAAAATCGGTTGAATTTATTCCGTTCACAAAAGAGGCGGATACGATGGTG
>JBEIKR010000098.1:0-10340 GCA_040379705.1 Crocinitomicaceae bacterium | reverse complement strand
TATTCTCGTGTAAACCAACTCATCAATTCGGAGTCTGAGTAGATGCCCATGTGATAAACTGAAACAAAATTCTTTTGAGATGCCAGCATAAGAAATGGCAAGGGCAACTTTGGGTCGCAATGGTATCCTGCCGGATACGTGCTTTTGGGAATTACCCAACCAATCATGTTGTAGCTTATTGTCTCCTCAAATCCTTCCGGCAAATGTGTTCTGATGGCATCAAATAATCGACTGAAACCCTCACGACGGTCCTCAACGACATTGTCTAAATACGCTTGCACTTCTTTATTTACTTCTTTCATTTTCCTTAATGTTGAATGATTTTTCCATCACCATCCGATCCTGTGTCCACAATTTGTGCAGGATTTCCCCACAAATGAATGTTTCCGGTTCCGCCAATGCGGTAATGTAGAAATTGGGTAACTGTAGCAGAAATATCTCCTTTTGATTTGTTTTCTAAGGTGGCGATGTCAGCAGTCAAGTCTTTGGCATCAACAGCCATAAGGGCGACAGACCAGATTTTCAATTCATGCACGTTCCCGCGCAGTGTAAGCTTTCCACCACAAGGAAAATTGTTCCAGAAGTAAAAGGAATTGCAATTGATGTCCAAGGTGGCCTGATTCAATTTAGAGGTCATTACGATTCCTATTTCATTGCCTGTGAGGGTGTTTAATGTCTGTATATTAGATGTCTCTCCTGCATTGATACGCGTTAGGCCATTTGTTGTAATCGTCAATTTGATGCGGTTATTCGATGGGTGAAGCCATTTTCCACTAAAATCATTGTAGAAATTTAACGTGTTATTCAGTACCTCAGCCCGCACTTTTTTGATGATCTTCGGATTACCTTCAATAGTAACGAGGTTGCTGTCGCCTTGAATCAGGTAAACATCAAATACGCTGTTCAAGGTCAAGGTGTCAAATTCTGAAAGAGAAATTTTTACCGTTTCTGTCGGTTTTTCTTTCGTGCATCGAACAAATATCAATGCAAGAAATGGGAGTAAAAGTATCAACTGTCTCATGACTTTTTTCGAATAAAATAATACCCAAAACCAAGCTCAGGATAGTCCAAAATGTGAAGATGGCTTTTCATGGAAATGCTCATCATCCAATGTGGATTTATTTTCCATCGTAAGATTCCACGGTTGTAAATAGGTTTTCCATTCACTTGATTAACGAGACCAACGTAAAAGCCCTCTTGTAGAATAAAACTGAATCGCTCGAACACCACTTCTTGCGAAAGGTGTATTCCCGTTCTGAAATCATCTGAAGATTTGTGATTCGTATGTCCATTAGCACTCATTTCTGTTTCCGTGGACGAGTCGTAAAAAAGATCAAGTCCTGCTCCAAAGTGAAATTTTCTTTTGAAGTGGTACTTATATTCAGTAGAGAATGATGAGGTAAAATAGACATCTGTTTGTAAGGCGCGTGTATGCTTTCCACCTAAGGCATAAATAAACGAAAATTCGTGCTTTGGCTCATGTGCTTTCAATTCATGTTCAATATATGGTAGTCGTTCTCTTATTCGGTAATTGACTCCAGCGTGCGCTGTAAATAAATTAACACCGAGATTTGGTTCTGCCATGTTCGCGTTGGAGAAATGGATAAAGGACAATCCTGCATTGATTCGGAATAGGGGACTGATATCGTAATGGGTAGAAAGCTTTAGCTTGAAATGTATGTTGAAATGAGAACCAACAGAAACATTTTGGTAATTGTTCACCAAATCAAATTTCTTCGTGGCATATCCAGCACCAAAGCCAAATGTGGTCGAAAATTGAAACTTGTCTTTTCGGATGAGTGGTGTTTGGATGTACGGATAAAGCGCGATTTCGTGACCGAAAACTTCATTGTTTCCTAAGGAACTAGCGAACAAGGAAAAACCAAATTCTGGATATCGATACAACTGTTCCCAGAAATTTCTTCCTCGCGAGGCTTTGTGAAGGCACAATTCGATGCCTTGAATAGGTTTTTCAACCAAATAATTGAAATGCTGGTATTCGGGAATAACAAACCCAAAATGGACATCTGCTCTGAAGTCCCAGGGATTTTTTTGATCGGCTTGACTATAACTAAGTGTAAAAAAAAGAAATAGGCAAATGCTTGTTAGCCATCTCGTTAAGAGAAGTTTGGAATTCATTTTATATCCTTTCTTTAGGTTCATCACACAAGTTCCTTGAGCGCTTTTGGTGTTCCAATATGCATGGTCATAAAATCTTTCTCGCGTTTAGGACTTCGTGCAGGAGAGAATTCACGGCCATAAAAGATTATTTGCAGGTGCAATTTATTCCATTTTTCTTTTGGAAAGAGTTTTTTTGCGTCGCGTTCCGTTTCTTCTACGTTTTTTCCAGAAGTGATTCCCCAGCGCGTGAGTAGTCGATGAATGTGCGTATCGACTGGGAATGCGGGAACCCCGAAGGCTTGCGCCATAACAACAGATGCCGTTTTATGCCCCACACCTGGCAGTTCCTCGAGATCTTCAAAAGATTGCGGCACTTCCCCCTGATGCTTGTCTAAAAGGATATGAGAAAGTTGAAATATGGCTTCCGATTTCCGAGGTGATAGCCCACATGGACGAATAATTGCACGGATTTCTTCAACACTCAAGGTAATCATGTCGGTCGGATTGCTCGCTCGTGCAAACAATGCTGGAGTAATTTTATTCACACGTTCATCGGTGCATTGCGCGGACAAAAGCACTGCGATAAGTAGGGTATAGGCATCATTGTGATCCAAAGGAACAGGTGTCTGAGGGTACAAACGTTCCAATTCTTCTATGATATACAGCGCTTTTTCTTTTTTTGTCATGGAGTATAAATCCTGTGTTGTACTTTTGATCTGTGAGTGATAAAAATACGGACTTTCCTCAATACCGAAAACTACCCAATAATAAGGCCTATTATCGCATCAACAGCGATCGCGATTTTGATGAGGTGCAAGTACTTGGTTCAAAGATTTTGCGGTACCATCATGACGCCAAACAATACCCTGAAATACTGCGGATTATATCTATGTTAGCCTGCGAAGAACCTTTTATTCAGTCAGATGTGAATGCGTTTAATAGCCTGTTTTTTTTCGAATAGCGGCTAATAATTGTGAAATAAAATAACCCACCTCATTGTTTGGAAGATCGGAATGTTTCGCCGTATCTTTAATATATGAACCACTTTTCGACAATTGCGCGCGTAATTATCCCTTTTTTCTTGCATGCCATTTATGCTCAGCCCGAACCAATCATCGGCGCGCGATTTTCAGCATGTGGAGATGCGAATGTTGCCATATCAGACTCTTGGTCTTTTCAAATAAATCCAGGGGCCTTGGCTTCGCTCGATAAAACTACCTTTTCAGCGACTTATCAATCACGGTTTCTACTGAAGGAAATGCAAGCTCAAGGACTCGTTTACATTCAGCCAATTCGTCGTGGTGTATTATCATTGGGGACCACCTTACAAGGAAATGAACTGCTTAGAACCTTTCGCGGAGGAATGGGATACAGCATGAAGTTGTCAGATAAAATCTCGGCTGGTGTACAATTCAATTACAACAGAATAGCACTCGCCGAAAATTATGGATCACACGCGATGGTCACCGCCGAATGTGGCGCTCTAATTTCGCTCACTGAACATTGGAAGTTAGGTGCAAGTGTATTTAATATTGGACGTGTAAAGTTGGCTGAGCATCAAGATGAACGATTGAAAACCCGATTTCGAGTGGGATCGAGTATTGCATTATCGAACGTGATTTTAAGTGTTGAAGCAGAAAAAGATGTGGAGAATCCATTGAGGCTAAAAGCAGGGGTAGAATATCTTCCCCATAAATTGTTCGCCATGCGTGCAGGATGTAAAATGAATCCTTTAGAAATTTCTTCTGGTTTTGGATGCATGTGGTCCATGTTTCAATTCGATGTCGCGACACAATACCATCAATTTCTCGGTTGGACCCCGCAAATGACCTTCACTTTTCGAACCAAAGCCAAAACACTATGAATAAAGGATTATTCAGCCTTTTGGTCTTGTGTTTTGGTGGAGGAATTACTTTTAGTCAAGATCAATCAGAACTTATTCAGCAGCGTATTGAATTTATTTCGGAGCATATTCAACCGGAAAATGTTGACTTTTCTTCCCTCACAGAGCTCTTGCATGAGTGTCTCGAACATCCCATGAATCTCAATACGGTAGAGGAGGGAGACTTGCACTCGATTTTTCTGTTGTCCGATTTTCAGATTAACGCCTTGCTGCTTCATCGCAGACTTTTCGGGAAATTTATAACCGTCTATGAACTTCAGAGTATTGACTTTTGGGATCAAGAAACGATTGATCGTGTTCTTCCTTTTGTTCACATCGACGATAAATTAGATCAATTGCACCTTTCAGTGAAGGAAGCATTAAATCAAGGGAGTTATGAAGCAACTTTTCGCTACCAAACGATTCTTCAAGAAAAGAAGGGCTACACCCAAGTAAGTGATTCCCTTCAGAATTCAATTAATGCCTATTATCACGGAAATAAAGATCACTATTACTCGCGGTTTAACTATGCCTACAGGACAAATCTTAGCGCAGGAATTACTGCTGAAAAAGATCCCGGTGAAGCATTTTTTCGCGGTGCACAAAGGAATGGGTTTGATTTTTATTCTGCTCATGCTTTTTTTCAAGGAGGAAAATACCTCAAATCGTTTGCGCTTGGTGACTATCAGGTGCAGATTGGGCAAGGACTTAATTTCTGGACGGGGTATGCATTTAATAAGTCATCGGATGTCATGTCAATCAAGAAAACAGCACAGCCGTTAAGGCCGTTTAAATCTTCAGATGAATCTCGTTTTCTTCGCGGTGCAGCAGTTCATCTTGGTTTTGGCCCCTGGAGTATGTTAACGTTTGCCTCGATAAAAAGGGTGGATGCAGCGCTAGAGATTGATTCGACCAACCAAGACTTCTATTTTGCTACAGGAACGGATCAATCAGGATTGCACCGCACGAATGCTGAAAATTCGCGCCGACATTCATTGAAGGAAACAATCGCAGGTACATCTGTGCGACTTCAGTTGAATCGAATTCATTTCGGTGTTCATGTAATTTATCAGGGATTTGATCAACCCGTGCTTAAAGATACATTGCCTTACAATCAATTTGATTTTCGAGGAGATCGCGTGTTGACGGGAAGTTTGGACTATAGTTTCATGCGCAAGAATGCACACTTTTTCGGCGAATTTTCAATAAATCCAATATCAAAAGCGACGGCCCAACTTCATGGCTTGCTTTTGGCCTTGCATCAACGTTGTTCTTTCAGTGCTTTATTTCGTTCGTATGAGCGCGATTATGTCTCGTTCTATAATGCAGGATTTTCGGAAAGTGGAAATACTCAAAATGAAAGTGGATTGTATTTGGGCCTGAAGTACCAGCCAAACAGGTTGCTGACGCTCAATGCATTTCTCGATGTATTTTCATCTCCTTGGCTGAACTACCAGGTGTCAAGCCCGACAAAAGGCAATGAGGTTTTGCTGCAATTGAGTTATCGTCCAAGTAAAACGTTGGAGATCTATGCGCGCTATCGACAACAGCTACATCAGAAGAATAGTCGTGATCTCGATGGAACGGTATCTTTTGTGGAGAATGTTCAACAAGCCAACTACCGCATCCACATCTCGTATAATGCGAGTGAATCCATCACCTTTCGATCGCGCATTGAGTTTGTTGCCCTAAAGCGTCTTAGTAACATCAATGAAAAAGGTATCGTTCTCCTGAGTGATGTATTATTCAAGCCGAAGTCTTGGCCTTTTGATCTAACCCTTCGATATACTTTGTTTGATACCGATAGCTATGATTCACGGCTCTATGCCTATGAAAACAATGTGTTAAATGTATTCTCCATTCCGGCACTCTTCAATCAAGGCAGTCGGGGATATGTACTGATGCGTTGGACTTTATTAAGGAATTTCGATGTGTGGTTGCGATATGGTGTCAGTATATACGCACATAAAAAAACAATAGGGACTGGACCCGAAGAAATCACAGGAGCAAAGAAATCAGACATTAGCATTCAGCTGCGCATAAAATTCTAGTAATCAATATCGAGATTAAAGGTATTTTTCAGTGTATGAAGATTGGGATTCTTTCTTGCTAAGGCAGCGAATTTATCCTTTCCACTGAGATATTTCACTTCCTCCTCTGGGTGTTCACTAAGGAAAAGCTGAATATTAACTGAATAATTGCGCAATTCCTTTTGGAAAAATGCGCGCATTTCCTGAAGATGAGGTGTGATGTAGTCGATTTGAATTTGGTTATCCACTTCCATCATTAAAATGACATCATCTTTGATGGTAGGTTCCCTTTTAATCATGGCATTGTAGAACGTCTCTAAGCTGCGCTCCTTCATTTCAAAGGCAAAACGTCTCCACAACATTTTCAATTTATCTAAAGAGAAATCTTCGCGTGGTAAATTTTCGGCATTTCGTTCTGTGGCAGGTTCATTTTCTTCTTTTTCCATCATTTTAGCAATGGAAAGATTCGTGGTGTTTAGTGTTCCGATAGGTACGGCACTGACTTTAGGTTCTGGCTCACGTGGAATTTCTTGACGAATAGGGGGCGCCATAGGTTTTGGCGTTTGTGGCACTTTCTCACGAAGATTTTGATTCGGAAACGGAATGATCGAAACTGGATCAGTTAGGAGTTTTTTTTTTCCAGCTCTTGTTTCAAGGAACAGAGCTGCATAAGCGCCATTTCAACAAGAAGACGCTGATTTTTAGCTGATTTATACTCGACGTCAGCTTTGCTCAATACGCCCAATGCACGAATGATCAATGCACTGTCCAACTGCTTTGATTGGTCGATGTAACGCTGTTCAACGGCCTCTCCTACCTCCAATAATGAGGCTACGCGCACATCTTTGCAAACTAGCAAGTTTCGGTAATGTTCGGCAATTCCTCCGATAAAGTTATGAGTATCAAATCCTTTATCAATGATGTCATTCAGTAACAATAGTGCTGCAGGAATGTCTTCTTTTTCTGCACTTTCAACAATCCGAAAATAATAATCGTAGTCAAGAACATTTAAGTTGTCAAGCACACTTTTGTAAGTGACCGTTGTTCCAGTAAAGGTCACGATTTGGTCAAACATTGACAAAGCATCGCGTAAGGCACCGTCTGCTTTCTGAGCGATAAGGTGCAAGGCCTCTGAATCAATAGTAATGCCTTCTTTTACGGCTATTCCAGCAAGGTGGTCAGCAATGTCTTTAACACGAATTCTATTGAAATCAAAAATCTGACACCGAGATAAAATCGTTGGAATGATTTTATGTTTTTCGGTCGTAGCCAAGATGAAAATTGCATGTTTCGGCGGTTCTTCCAATGTTTTTAGAAACGCATTGAAAGCTTGGGTAGAGAGCATGTGAACCTCATCGATGATGTACACCTTATAGTTGCCCAGTTGAGGCGGTATGCGAACCTGGTCAATTAAACTGCGAATGTCATCCACCGAGTTGTTTGATGCTGCATCCAATTCATAAACATTCAACGAATTTCCCGTGTTGAACGAAATGCATGAATCACATACATCACAAGCTTCAATATTGTCTGTACGATCAAAGCAGTTGATAGTCTTGGCAAGAATACGTGCAGATGTCGTTTTCCCAACACCACGCGACCCGCAGAAAAGAAAAGCTTGTGCGAGGTGATCTGTTTTAATGGCATTTTTTAGCGTAGAAGTAATCGAACGCTGACCAACGACAGTGTCAAAGGTTTGTGGTCTATATTTTCTGGCTGAAACAACGAAATCACTCATGCTGAACAAATGTAGTATTTGAATTCTAAATTTTTCATCAATTTTTCCGATTGTTAAAAACTATTGATATCAACGGATGATTGAATAAAATTTAAAGGCCATCCAAAAAAAAGTATTCACTTTTCATCGTGTACTTTTTCTGTAATCTTCATTTTTAATTTTTCACTTTACTAATGGATTTCTCTTTATTTTTAGCAAAAAAATGAACGGATGAAAAAAATAATTTTTACAGGTATTATTGCTGTTTCGGTGTTATCGTCATGCGGACCAAGCAAAGAGGATTACAAGGAGGCTGCGAAAAAAATGTGCGAATGTACGCAAGAGAAAAATGCAGAGAGTCCTGAGCTTCAGGCATTAAATATTGACCTGACCGATGCGAACTATGCGCTTTGTGCACTAGATATGGCTGAAAAGAAAGATGTAAATCCGATGTCAAAAGATTTTGCAGATGCGATCGCAGAGAATTGCCCTGATCTTAAAAAAGCACATGCCAATTATGTGAAAATGGCGAAGCGATTGACGAAAGAATAAAGACATAAGAATGATAAAAAAAAGTCCAGTGCGAACTGGACTTTTTTGTTTGTTAATCGACGATTTCTATGGAGTCGATGCTGTCGTTCTGGCGGATATCATCAACAATATCTAAACCTTCAATCACTTTACCGAAGCACGTATGGTTTCCATCGAGATGTGCCGTGTTATCGCGCGAATGGCAAATGAAAAACTGTGAGCCACCGGTATTTCTTCCCGCATGCGCCATAGACAAAACTCCGCGGTCGTGATGCTGATTTCCACCTTTCAATTCACAATCAATTGAATAACCCGGTCCACCTGTGCCCGGCATTCCTTTCGCGCCATCTCTGCTGTTTGGACATCCTCCCTGTACAACAAAATTGGGAATGACACGGTGGAATTTTAGTCCATCGTAGTACCCTTCTTTGGCAAGTTTAACAAAGTTCGCTACCGTATTCGGTGCATCTTCACTGTAAAGGGATACTTTCATTTCCCCCTTGTTTGTGCGTATGATCGCTTCCATAATTCTTTTTTTCGACAAAGATAAGGGCAATCATTCGAATGAAGTCATCTTTGAGTTGATTACATTTGTACATGCAAAAGTTCAAAATCCCACGGGCGCATACTGGCTATTTTACAGAGCAACAACTTATGCTTGCCTCGGACCAAGAAAAAGTGTTGTCCTTTATTCAACATTCTTTTTCTCTAGCACATTTTGCGAAGCAAATCGAATTAAAACAAAGAACTTTCGGTGCAAAAGAACGTAACGTTTTAAAGACGTACTGGGGGGGATTGTATTCTAACAAAAAGCAATCGCCGGCTGTTCAGTCAAATATAGAGAGGGTCGGTGAATCCAATTGTTTTACAATCACAACCGGACATCAATTAAACGTTTTCACTGGTCCTGTTTTCATGATCTACAAAATCCTTCATGTCATTCGACTTTGCGAGGAATTAAAAATTGAATATCCAGAAAATCAGTTTGTACCCGTTTTTTGGATGGCTACGGAAGATCACGACTACGAAGAGATATCAAGTGTTGAGCTGTTTGGACGTGATTTAACGTGGGAAACATCCCAAACAGGGGCAGTCGGACGATTTAACATGGAAGGACTCGACGCACTGAAAGAAGAAATACGTTTGTCCTATGAACGGGTAGATACCAATCAAATTGATGCATTATTGTCTTCGTACTCTGGAAATAGTTTAACGGAGGCTACTTTTTCGCTTATTCACGAGTTGTTCGCGGAATATGGATTATTGTGCATTGATGGGGATCATATGTCATTAAAACAACAGCTCGTGCCGTTTATTCAAAAAGAACTTGTTGAAGAGTTTTCTTATTCAGCGGTGAACACGACAAATGAACGCTTAATTCATGAAGGATGGAAAATTCAAGCTACTCCTCGTGAAGTCAACTTATTTTACCTGAAAGAGAATTCGCGCGAAAGAATCCTAAAGATTGACGATGGTTTTTATATCGAAGGAACAGGTGAACGTTCGTTGAATGAATTGTTGGAAGAAGTTAATCTGCATCCAGAACGATTTTCACCGAATGTCATTCTTCGACCTGTATATCAAGAAATTTTACTTCCGAATCTGTGTTATGTCGGTGGGGCAGGTGAAATATCCTACTGGCTTCAATTGAAAGGGGTGTTCGATCGCGTTTCGATTCCCTATCCACTCATTCAGGTGCGTACTTCTTTGTTATTGATTGATTCGTCTACATCAAAAAAGATGGATAAGTATGGCGTGGCCTTGGAAAATATGTTTCAGGATACTCATCGCTTAAAAGAACTGTATTTGGCTAGAGAAGCATCAGAAGAGGTTGATTTTTCTCAAATAGATGAACATCTTGAGCAATTGCGAACGACCATCATTGCACATGTTACTGCGTGCGATAGCGGGCTATCGGGGTATGCAGAAGCAGAAGCAGTTCGACTGGAAAAATCCATTCAGGGAATCAAGGATAAAATCACGAAGACAGTGAAACAACGTCACGAAACAGCGATAAGAGCCATTGAGCAGATTCATGAGCGAATAAACCCGAAGAATT
>JBEIKR010000097.1:0-10355 GCA_040379705.1 Crocinitomicaceae bacterium | reverse complement strand
TTCAAGGTGGTTAGTAAGTTTTCTACCCGAAGTCGCAAACTTTTAAATTTGCAAAGCAATCAAATTGCCGAAGGCATCAAATTCCTTTAGATGTCAAGATGTTAGGATTTCAAGATATTAAGACAGATGATAACTAGAAGTTTCAAATTTGCGAAGCAATCAAATTGCCGAAGGCATCAAATTCCATTGGACGTCAAGATATTAGGATTTCAAGATATTAAGACAGAGTAAAACTCGAAGTTTCAAATTTGCGAAGCAATCAAATTCCTAATTGCGTAGCATCAAATTGCGTAGCATCAAATTGCCGAAGGCATCAAATTCGATTCGTAACTAGTAACTATTTCTGAGTCTCAACCAACTCTATCCTGATCAAGCACTCAAAAAAGCAAGCACATTTTTCTCGATACGCTCTTCGATATTTTCTGTTGCCGACGGAACAAACTCAAGTCCTGTGATTCGCTCATACAACTCAATGTAACGCTCTGTTACCGTTTGCACAAATTCATCCGGCATAAAAGGCATTATTTGTCCATCCAACCCTTGAAACCCATTTTCAATCAACCATTGACGAACAAATTCTTTCGACAATTGCTTTTGTGGCTCATTGCGGTCTTGACGCTCTTGGTATCCTTCCGCATAAAAATAGCGCGACGAATCAGGTGTATGGATTTCATCAATAAGAATGACCTCTCCATTACGCATCCCAAACTCATATTTCGTATCAACGAGAATCAATCCTTGCTTGGCTGCCATCTCCGTTCCACGTTGAAACAAAGCACGCATATATTTTTCCATTTGGACATAAATCGCTTCTGGGACAATTCCTTTAGCTAGAATATCTTCACGAGAAATGTCCTCATCATGTCCTTCATCTGCTTTTGTTGCAGGGGTGATGATTGGCTCAGGGAAACGATCATTTTCTTTCATTCCTTCAGGCAAAACCACGCCACAAAGCATTCTTTTCCCTGCCGCATATTCACGTGCCGAATGCCCAGCCAAGTATCCACGAATAACCATTTCAACACGAATTGGTTCGCAGGCATATCCTACAGCTACACTTGGATCCGGGGTTGCAACGAGCCAATTCGGCACAATGTCGCGTGTCGCTTCCAAAAACATGGTTGCGACTTGGTTCAACACCTGCCCCTTGAAAGGAATTCCTTTTGGCAAGATGTGGTCGAACGCAGAGATTCGATCGGATGCCACCATCACGAGCAGGTCATTTTCCAAGGTATACACATCCCTCACCTTTCCTTTATATACCGCCTTTTGTCCTGGAAAATTAAAATCTGATTTCGTAATTGCGTTCATCATTTCGTGTTTTTCAACTTATTTACTTTTTGATGCGGCTGATTCTTTCTCTGCCTTTTCTATTTTTTCTTTTGCCTCAGCATGATCAAAGGCATCCACAATGCGCTTCACCAAGCTGTGACGTATGATATCACTTTGAGCCAATCTTACCACGCCAATTCCTTCAACATCCTTAAGAACATCCAAAGCATATGAAAGCCCAGATCGTTGACGATGGGGCAAATCCACTTGTGACATATCGCCCGTGATAACAAATTTAGCGGTCATTCCCATTCGCGTCAAGAACATTTTCATTTGCATTGAAGTCGTATTCTGAGCCTCATCCAAAATGACAAATGCTTTATCCAAGGTTCGACCACGCATAAATGCCAATGGTGCTATTTCAATGATTCCAAATTCGATCATGTCCGCCAATTTTTCAGGTGGAATCATGTCGCGCAAAGCATCATATAAGGGCATCAGGTATGGATCCAGTTTCTCCTTCAAATCTCCAGGTAAAAACCCGAGATTCTCCCCAGCTTCAACCGCTGGACGTGTCAAGACGATGCGCTTCACCTCCTTGGCTTTGAGGGCACGAACAGCCAAGGCAACAGCGGTGTACGTCTTTCCTGTACCCGCAGGACCAACGGCAAATACCATATCATTGGTGTTGACTGCCTGCACTAATTTCTTTTGATTCAGCGTTCGGGCTTTGATTTTAACCCCTTGATTTCCATGCACAATCGTTTCCGAGCCATCATCCGTAGAAATCATTTTTTGTCCATCATCAAGCATGAGATTATCGATATTGTTCTCCGTAACCGCATTGAATTTGTGGAAGTGCTGAACAACCAATTCAAACTTGCGTTCAAACTCATCCATCACCTCTTCATCCCCCATGATGGTAATGATGTTGCCACGAGCAACCACCTTTAACTTCGGAAAGAAACTTTTAATGTGCTTCAAATTCGTGTTATTCACTCCGAATAACTCCACGGGATTAATCCCACTGATCTCTATCGTTTTCTCGTGCAACCTGAATTATTTGTATTGAACTGCTTTATAAATCGGCATTAAAACCGTATTTTTAGCGTCAAATTTAGAAATAAATCACCAAAAGGACCGACAGAAATTACAAAATGCAGATCATTACGCTGACATCGGATATGGGATTAAAAGACCACTATGTGGCATCGATGAAAGGGACAATCTTGCGATTAACTCCCGAAGCGCGAATAATTGATGTTTCTCATTCAATTCGTCCTTTTGATGTTGCGGAAGCTGCCTATCAAATTTCATGTTGCTACGAAGATTTTCCAGCGGGTACAGTGCATGTTATTGGCGTGGACAGCGAGCCAATGATTAATTATGGGGGCATGGATGGGGCCTTCCCTTCGATTATGGAGTATAAAGGTCAGTATATCGTTTCTAGTGATAATGGATTTTTCGGTACTTTTCTCAAAGATGAGCATCCTGATGCATTTTACCGCATCGACGATGTGTTGTCAAATCCCAACCTTTTCAAATTCCCAACAAAAAGCATGCTCATTCCAGCTGCATGCCGCATTTTGAATGGTGAAAAAATTGCTGATTTCTGTTCACCTCAGGAGAATTACAAACGTGCATTCTCACAAACCGCTGTTGTTGAACAAAATTTGATCAAGGGAAATGTTTGTCATGTTGACACCTTCGGCAATCTCATTACCAATGTCAATAAGGAGCTTTTTGAGCGCTTTGGAAAGAACGAACCATTCACCATTTACTGGAGAAACAAAGATTATTACATTGATGAAATTTCAACAGCCTACAATTCAGTACCGAATGGAGAGAAGGTTGCAATTTTCAACCATAATGGACTTTTGGAAATCGCCATTAATCGCGGAGCAAACTCTACAAGCGGTGGTGCAGAGCGACTATTCGGAATGCGCGTTGGAGATGTGATTCGCATTGAATTCACACCTCGAGGCTCACGTTCAACCATCGAATCATTGTTCTAAAATGATTACACGCATCGTTAAACTGACTTTCACTGATGATCATATTGATGATTTTCTAAATTATTTTGATTCAATCAATCAGGTTGTCAATCAATTTCCGGGTTGCCTTGGAATGAAATTACTTCGGGACAAAAAAAATCCATCAATCATCTTTACCTATAGTATTTGGGAGTCAGAAGAAGCACTTGAGAGTTACCGTACCTCAGAAATCTTCAAAGAAATCTGGCTAACGATAAAAAAATGGTTTGGTCAAAAAGCGGATGCTTGGACAGTAAACACGCACTTTGACGGCTTCGAAATTCTTCGTTGAAAGAAGTACTATTTCAATATAGTGAGAAAAAAAGTGCGACTAATTCAAATATAAACATACCTTTACGGAAATATCAATTCAATTATAATGAACAAAGGAACAGTTAAGTTCTTTAATGAGACAAAAGGATTTGGTTTCATTATCGACGAAGAATCAAAAAAAGAGTATTTTGTCCACGTCTCTGGCCTTACAGACAAGATCAAGGAAAATGATGAAGTAGAGTTCGAACTCGAAGAAGGACGCAAAGGATTGAATGCCGTTAAAGTGAAGTTAGCATAACGACAATATATCGCATCAATTTGAAAGAGCCTCGACACTGTCGGGGCTTTTTCTGTTTTGCATGGTTTAGATTTTAGGACATTAAGATTTCAAGATATTAAGATATTAAGATATTAAGACTTTAATCCCACATTGGATAAAAATTCAAAATTCGCAACTCGTAATTCGCAACTCGTAATTCGCAACTCGTAATTCGTAATTAAAAGACAAAGGACTAGAACATTCTTCGCTGTTGTAATGATTTTTTCCAATTTGCGCAGCAATCAAATTCCAAATTCCCTCTCAATGCTTCATTTTTAATTCTTCATTTTTAACTTTTCATTCTCAACTAAATTATACACAAGCCTTGGCTGATATTTCACATCACCACCACTATCTAAGATTAAAAAGGAAAGATTAAATTTGACCTTGTATATTACAGCCTCTTTTTCGCTGTATTCACAAACAATTCGCTATGACCGATCTGATGAAAATCATCATATTGTTGCTGCTGTTAGTCAGTGTTGCTTCATTATGGAAAATATTCACCAAAGCTGGACGCAAGGGATGGGAAGCCATTATCTCGCCATACAACTTCATGGTGTTGTCACGTGTGGTGGGAAAACCAATGTGGTGGGGATTGCTTATTTTAATCCCAGGGTTCAATGTCGTGTTGCATTGCTGGTTTTTAAATCGCTTAGGAAAGGCATTTGATCAAAAGTGGTATTTTTCACTTGGGCTAGTTTTTCTGCCTTTCATCTTCCTTCCAATTTTAGCCTTTAGTAAGAAGGAATACATTGGCGCTGACAACATTACAGAAGGGCCACTTTTTGCACTATATAACAAGGAGTTAAATGGATTCCTAAGTTCAATTATTGGATATATTTTTATCCTCATCTTTTTACTGGCTTCTGGGTTGATTCACTGGATTTTCCCCAACAACAAATACATGTATGCCAACCTTTTGGAAGGCAGTGAATCGAGCTTAATCCCCTTTTTCGATATCTCACCGTTCATTTTCATGATTCTCATTCCGGCCATCACCATGCGCATGATTGCGGAAGAGCGCCGCCTTGGAACCATCGAACTTCTTTTCACCCGACCAATTACCGACTTCAATATCATTGCGTCTAAATATTTAGCAGGAATTACCTTAGTGTTTATCGCATTGATTCCTACGGTCATTTTCTACATATCCATGCACTTCCTTGGAAATCCAGTTGGAATCCTTGATGATGGAGCTACGATTACCTCCTACATCGGACTGCTATTACTCGGTGCCGTGTTCGTTGCGATAGGAATCTTTGCCTCTGCGCTTACAAGCAATCAAATTGTCGCATTTATCATTGCGGTGTTCCTCTGCTTCATTTTCTATTGGGGCTTCTGGCTTCTCGGATCTTTCGCGCTTTTAGGGAAATTCGATTCTGTTCTTCAATACATTAGTTTGACGTATCACTATGACGCCATCATGAAAGGTGTGATCGACACCAGTGATCTTGTTTACTTTGGATCGGTGATAGGGTTATTCATTTTTGCCGCACTCACGGTGGTTAAAACTTTCAAAAGCTAAGGTCATGGCAGAACGCAAGAAACTATCAAAAGGCATTTACAATTGGGTATTTTTCACCGTTGTAATTGTATCCCTGGTATTCGTGAACATCATCGGGTCAATTCTTTACAAGCGTATCGACATGACCGAAGACCAGCGTTTTTCATTGGCTCAAGGAACCATCAAGTTCTTATCGAATGAAGAGGTATTCAACAACCGACTTAGCATTAAAATTTATCTTGACGGAAACCTTCCTGCAGAATTGAAGAGTTTCAGAAATGCCATCGAAGATAAATTACAGGAGTTTAAGCAATATGCTGGAAATCGCATCGAATATCAATTCATCGATCCAAACGTAGGTTCAGAAGGTGAAAAACAGGCGCTTTTTGAGTCCTTATATGACCGTGGAAAAGGAATTATCCCAATGGATGTCGTTTACATGAAGGATGGTGCACAAAACCAATTATTGCTTTGGCCTGGTGCTGTAGTCGATTACGGTGGCGTTACCGTTAGTACCATTCAATTCTTACCAGGAACAAGTGCTGGTAAACCGTACTATCTGGATGATATCACCGAGATGATTGACAATTCTGTCAAGAATTTGGAGTACATCTTAGTAAGCTCCATGAGGAGATCCATACAGCAAGAACGTCCTCGCGTGGCCTTCCTTCAAGGACATGGTGAATTGACTTTCGCAGAAACACAGCGTGCGCGGGCACTGATTTCACCGTATTACAATATTGCAGATATCATACTAAACGATTCACTCGCAGCATTGGACGATGTGGATGGATTAATCATTGCGCGACCAAGAACACGTTTTAGCGACAAAGATTTATACCTGATTGATCAGTTTGTCATGCGTGGGGGGCGATTGATGTGTTTCCTCGACCCCTTGCATATCGATGAAGACACCTTAAACAGAAAAGGCGCCACACATACCACTCGCAATACCACAGGACTAGAGAACATGCTCTACGACTACGGCTTGAAAATCAACGACAACTATGTCATAGATGCCAACTGCGCACCGAAGACAGTGCCGTATGCCAAACAATCTTTAATCCCATGGTTTTTCCATGTCTTGGCAACACCAACAAAACACCCCATTGCCCGAAATCTTGAACCTGTTTCATTAAAATACACGAGTGAAATTCAGTTCATACCGAATAAAAAGCTTTTACTCACTCCTATCCTTAGCTCATCCACAAATTCCAATGTCACCGGACTCGCGCCACTGGTGAGTTTGTCGATGCCTATGAGTTATGGTAAAAACCCGCAATTAGCCACAGATCCAACGGATACATTAAATCAACATTGTTTAGCAGGCCTTGCAGAGGGTAATTTTGAATCCCATTTTAGAACGCGCATTGTTGAAGAATATGTAAACAATCCAAATGCGCGCAAATACTTAATAAAAAGCTCCACTGAGGGCAAAGTATTTTTAATTGGCAATGGACGTTTTATTCGCAATTCTTACGATTCAATTGCCGCTAGAAATGGACAAGGATACATGTATCGTCCTCAACAATTCAATGATTTAAGAATGGATCGAGAGCTCGCTGAGGCGAACATCCCTGTTTACTTCGGCAACCAAGAATTCTTTCAAAACATGGTTGACTATGTCATGGGGGACAATTCAGTGTTGGACGTGCGCAGTCGCCAAATCGACATTCATGCCATGGACAAAGACAAAGTGATTAACGAAGGTACATTCTATAAAATCGTCAATGTTTTGCTTCCAATTCTACTTATTCTGCTTTTTGCCGTTCTGATGAATTATCTCCGCAAAAGAAAGTACACACAACTATAACGCATCATGAAAAAACTGTTTGTTTTACTCTCCGCAATTGCAGTCCTTGTGCTTCTTGGGTGGTTTGCCATGCGCGCCATGGATTCTAAGGGACATTCAACCACCGAGCTCATTGATTTTGCCGTTTCGGATACAACAACCATTGATAAAATCATCATCACCGATGCGCAAGGAAGAGTAATGGAAGCGATTAAAAACGGCTCAGAATGGACCGATAAAGATGGAGGCTGCATCTCTCAACCAAACATTTCCTTCATCTTAGATGCAATTAAAAATATTGAATGGAAAGGGTATTTGCCGGAAAATTCACAGGAACAAATCACAAAACTGATGGTGAGTCAGCACATTAAGGTCGAGATCTTCCAAGAAGGAGAATGGGTAAAAACCTGGTATATTGGCCCGCCAGCTCAAGACCACTACGGACAAATCATGTTGGTCGATTCTCCAGAAGCAGGAAAAAGTGATTTACCTGTAATCATGAAAATCAAAAGTTTTAACGGAATCATTGAGCCACGGTTTTTCGCAGATCCAAGAAAATGGATGTGCACGGAGATTTTTTCCGTTAGAATGGATCGAATTCGCAAAGTAGATGTTCGCTTTTATGATGTGCCTGAACGCAGCTTCACAGTAACCAAAAATGGTACAAAAACAAAAGTCTATCAGCAAGGCAAATTATTGAAAGATGTAAATCCACAACGTGTTTACCTCTATCTACAGAACTATAAAAAGGTACATTACGAGTTAGCGAATTTTGAATTAAGCCAGAAGCAAATCGACAGCATGAAGCGCACTACACCATTTGCTACGCTGAAGCTGACCGAAACAAATGGAAAGACGACAAAATTGCGCATGTTCAGAATCAATTCATTTGAATCACAACGCAATGAATTCGGAGAAATCGTTGATATTGACATGAACAAGTTTTGGTGTCAGTTGCCGAATGGTGCGATGGTAAAATGTCAATACCATGTATTCAACCCTTTACTGCTGGGCCACGTGTTTTTCCCAATGGTTTTACCTCAAGATACTTTGCCTAAAGATACTCCTGAACAAAAATGATTTATTTCATTAAGTTATCTGGATCTTGAACAACATTTTTGACCTCACATTTCTATGAAATTGTTGATAACCTATTAAAAAAAACAGGGGTGAATTACGTGCTATTTCCTCTTGCTTTCATAGTTTTGATATAAATTACACATCAATGAACTTTATCGTTTCGAGCACATCGCTTTTACGCCATTTACAAAGTATTTCAGGAGTACTAAGTACAAGCAATAACCTTCCAATTCTAGACAACTTTTTATTTGAAATTGGCGAGGGTCAACTGACAATATCTGCATCTGACTTGGAGACTACCATGCGCACAACGCTAGAAGTTGAAGCGAAAGATTCTGGTAAAGTGGCCATTCCAGCGAAAATCTTAATTGATGTGTTGAAGAACATGCCTGACCAGCCGTGTACTTTCTTGGTAGACCCAACAACGATGGGGGTTGAAATTGCATACGACAACGGTAAGTCAAAAATGAATGGATTCAACGGTGAAGAATTTCCACGTATTCCAGTCATCGAAAACAGCACGACCATTCGTTTGAGTGGAGATATTGTTTCTAAAGCGATCGGTAAAACACTCTTCGCAACAGGTAGTGATGACCTTCGTCCAGTGATGAGTGGTGTTTTCTGCCAGTTTAGTCCGCAAGACATCACTTTTGTTGCAACAGATGCCCATAAGCTTGTAAGATACCGTCGTACAGATTCACAAGCGGAAGGCAGCTCATCATTTATCCTTCCAAAAAAACCTTTGAACTTATTGAAGTCAAACCTTAGTGGGAATGAAGAAATTCAAATGGAATACAACGAGTCGAACGCTGTATTTACGTTCAATGATATCGTACTTATTTGCCGATTGATTGATGGGAAATATCCGAACTACGAAGCAGTAATTCCAAAAGAAAATCCAAACGTTTTAACGATTGACCGTCTTCAATTCCTAAGTTCAATCAAGCGTGTTTCGATTTTTGCCAACAAAACGACGCACCAAGTAAAATTAAAGTTAGCAGGCTCTGAACTTTCACTTTCTGCTGAGGATATAGACTTCGCGAACGAATCAAACGAACGTTTGACATGCAACTACGATGGCGATGACATGGAAATTGGATTCAACTCCCGATTCCTCATGGAAATGCTCAATAGCCTTGATACAACTGAAGTGCGCTTGGAAATGAGCGAGCCAAGTCGTGCAGGCTTGTTGATGCCGGCACACAAGGACAATGAGCACGAAGACATTC
Source organism: Crocinitomicaceae bacterium (assembly GCA_040379705.1). GTDB lineage: Bacteria > Bacteroidota > Bacteroidia > Flavobacteriales_D > Crocinitomicaceae > M0103. Next base: position 850 of record JBEIKR010000097.1, on the reverse strand, counting down.
TTATGCTTGTGATGCCTGTAATGCTCAATCGTTAAGCACACACTTCAGTCATTCCTTTCACTGTCGAAAGGGATTCAATCTTCTTGATTATGCGACTTTTTCATCATAATCATTTCATTTATGTTTTACTTGTTTCAGTAGTGACGGGTTGTGGATTGCATTATACACCACCAGAAACACCTGAGGCTTTTGAACTGCGCCGTCATAAGGCCGTTGAAACGTATGTTCAAAGCAACACAAAAAACCAAGGGGTGCTGTATGAATCTGTCGCCTTTGGAAAGACACAAATGGTCAAACCAAGTTCTTACCGCTTACTGGATTCGCTGTATGCAATCAAATATAAAAACGAACAAAGAGGTCTTCGAACAGATGCAATTCTAGAGGAACAAATTGGCAATCAACGTATCATTGCTCGAAATGATACTAATCGCGTGATTTACATCGAAAACCATGTCTTTGCATTAACATCTGACACAACTACTGAAATTTATGCCGCCGATTTTCAGTTATCATCTGACGCTGCTGTGAACGACATGATAATCCGCGAAAGCACTTTCTTGCCAAAACGAGACACTGAACGCTACAAACAATACCTCTTCAACGAATCATTTCTAAATTCAGGAAGTCAACCCAGCACTTCAGAAGAAAAATTCTATGCCCTTTTCACGAATCATTTCAATGAAGTATCGAAGGATCAACGTGATCTTGAGGTCAAGCATATGCTCCTAATTATGGAAATTGCACAAAGGAGAAAATCACTTGGTCCGCAAGGAATTTTAGAGACATTGGGCGCCATGGCAATTTTTAAGAACACATCGCTTTCAGATTACTTGAACAAGGTTGAAAAAAT
>JBEIKR010000096.1:0-10359 GCA_040379705.1 Crocinitomicaceae bacterium | reverse complement strand
ATCACTAGTCTTTTATGGCTATCTGTATCGGCGTTTAGTCAAACAGAAGCTGAAATGAAGACGAAGGCTGATGCTTTTTTTGAGGATGCAAATTTCCTTGAAGCAACTCCCCTGTACCTGCGTTTATTGTCACTTAAGCCAAGGGACTTTGAATACAACTACCACTACGGCACCTGTTTACTTTTCAACTCCAACGCTAAAAAAGATGCGATTAAACATCTCTATTATGCCGCTTCAAATCCGAGTGCAGTTCCTGAAACATTTTTTTATTTAGGCAAAGCCTACCACTTAAACTATCAATTTGGAGAGGCCATTAAGGCCTACGAAAAATACATGAGCGTGCGCTCAAAGCCATCCAAGCAAATGGATGCCGAACGGGAAATTGAGATGTGTCGCAATGGAAAACAACTGTTGACGACGCTTACTGACATCATTGTTCAGGAAAAGAAGGAAATAGCTAATGACAAGTTTTTCCGTGTATATGATTTGAATGACCTTGGGGGGAATTTTCTTGTCACTGCTGATTTTCAAACGAAGACAGATAAAAAGAACAATCATACACCGCTAATTTATTTCCCTACGGATGCACAAGTCATTTACTATTCGAGTTATGGTGAAAATGAAAACGCGGGGAAGGATATTTATTTTAGACGGAAAAACACTGATGGCACCTGGGGGGATGCGCAAATAGCTAATGGAGGGGTAAATACCTCGTTTGATGAGGACTTTCCATACATGCATCCAGATGGCCAATATCTGTATTTTTCATCAAAGGGGCATAACTCAATGGGAGGATATGATGTGTTTCGCTGTAAAATCGACGCTACAGGGAAATTTGGTCCTGCAGAAAATCTTGATTTTGCCATTTCTTCACCGGATGACGATTTATTGTATGTCGTAGATGCTGAAAATAGAAATGCATGGTTTGCTTCTGCGCGTCAAAGTTTGGATGGCAACCTTCAAGTGTACAAGGTCAAAGTGGAACGGATACCGATACAACTTGTTGCGATCAAAGGAGATTTTGTCTCTGAAATCGACCCATCGTTGAAAAAAGTGAGTATCGAAGTGCGCGATTTGGCGAATGGTCAAGTCATTGGTTCCTTTCATTCAAATGACAAAGCCATCTATCAGATTACTTTTCCTAAAGGAGGAAAGTATGAGTACTCGATTTCTATTGGTGGGAATGGCAATGTCTATAAATCTGTGGTCAATATTCCATATTTGAAGGAATTCAAACCATTGAAGCAGCGTATTTTACATAAAATAGGTGAGGGTGGTGTCGAAGAAATAGTCATTCTCAATCAGTTCGATGAAGAAGTAGATGATCCACAGGCGATTATTGCTGAAGTGATTTTGAAGCGATCAGAATTAAATGTGAATGCCGACCAGTTTGACTTGGACCGCATCGCAGATTCAAAGAAAAATCGTGAAGTACTCAATGAATTAGGGATTGGAAATCTCTTGCCAAATGAGGTGGCCGAATTGTTGAATCGCGAAATGCAAAACACGAAAGATAATCTCAAGATGAAAGAGGATATCGAAAACAACGTGCGCACATTGGTGATTGAAAATGCACAAGAATTTACCCGACTAGAAGAAGACATAAAGTTAAAAGTTTCACAAGCCAACACTGAAGAGAATCGAAGGGATAAATATATTCTCTTGCGTGAAGCGGAAGCAATGATTAAAAAGCAAAAAGAGTTGAATGAGTATTCGGCATCGCTACTGCGACTGAATGACTCCATCGATCAGGTATACAATTCTTCAACGTCGGTTTCTTCGCTAAATGCATTTGAAGAGGCGCTAAATCAATATGTGGCATTGATTCAATCGGGTGATGAAACGGGTGCTTTCGAGGTCATTGCGCGCAACAAGGAGGTCATTCAACGGATGATGTCCGATAAGTCACTTGATTTGGTGCCAAACCTCGTAGAGAAGTCGGTGTTATTGGAAGAGGAAAAACGTAGCCAGCAGAAAAAAGCAGAGACGTTTGAAAAAGATATAAAAACGTTAGAGTCCTCCATTGAATCGCTTGAAAGATCTATTGGTTCAGCCAAGAAGAAAGATGTGCCAAGCATTCAAGCGGAAATCGCTTCGAAGAAAGAAGAAATGCGTTTAATCAATGATGAACGGTTGGTAGTACTTTCCCGAATTGAGCGCACTACTCAAGAAAAAAACCGACTGAACAAACAAATAAGTATCATTCAAGACGCCATATCGAATAAATCGGTTGTAGCAGTGAGCATTGAACGGGCGCGTATTGCGTTAGCGACCACTCAAAAGGTAAATTCGAATACATTAACATCATATGTTGAACAACAAATTTCAAAGTTAGAGGCAGAAGATCCAAGTTTGCGCGAATCAATCAATATCGCTTCAAATCGTACAGCCCAAATGATTCATTCTGAATATGTTTCTTCTGTAAAGGCGGTTCAAGAAGACACTAATTTATCCACAGAGGAAAAGTTGTACAAGACACTTTCGATGGAACGAAAAACCCAAGAAGCATATACGTACAGGAAATCAGAATTAGAAAAAAAGCGCATTGATGAGCCGGAAGACGCATCTCTAAAGGACGAACAAGAATCCATTCTTTCCTACCAAAAGGAATTAGAATTAAGCATCGAAGGGCACGAGCGTCAAGTAGAGAATTTACTCGCCAATCAAAAAGAAGGGGGAGCGAAGGAGGATTTGATCAATGAGGTTGAACCTCAATATGACGAGGAGCTTGCTGCCATTGAAAACAATAATGATATGTCGCTGATTGAAAAACAGAGGGCACGTCAAGCAGCGGATCAAAAACTATCGGAATCTATTACCAAGGAAAGAGCGGCCATTGAAGAAAAATTAAAAAATGATCCGGACAATGCCATGCTCCAAGAAAAGGAAAGTAGATTGACAGCCCTTCAAAATGAAAATAATCAGCGAATAAACGAGCGTGAGGCTGAATTGGCGCAGTTTGAACCTGAGCGACAAAATGAACGAAAGATTCAACTATCTGAAAAAATAGATGCAGGATTTGCGACCGAAAAAGATAAAATTCTTCAAAATACTTCTCAATCATCGACTGAAAAGTTGACCAATTTGCAGGATTTGGATGCCAAATTTGTCGAAAAATTGAATCGGGCGATTTCTGAAAATGAGCGATTAAGTGCTCAAGAACCTGAAAATAAAGTCCTGCAACAGCAGACCCAAGACCTAAAGACACTTCGCGAAGATAAATTAGGACAAATCACTGAGCGCAATAAGACCATTCAATCAATCTCAAATACTGAAAATCGAGCATCCGTGCTTTCTAAAGTGAATGACGAATACACTACTCAAAAGGCACTCATTGAATCGAATTTGGGCTTCACAGATAAAGAAAAAGCAGCAGAGGAATTAAAACTGGAGCAAGAACGATTGACAAAGATTGAAGCAGAACAACAAAAAGTTGCCGCTGCAATCAAAGTGAATCCTTCAGATGAAAAAATGCTGGCTCTGGAGGCTTTATTAAATGCAGAAAAAATCGAACAAGAATCGCGGGTAAATGATGCAAAAAATAGGGCAGAGCAAGTAGATGCGGACGCGTTAACCATCGAACAACGCATGAATGAACTGCTTCAAGAAATTGTACCGGATCGAACAGCTAATCGAACAGAAATTATCCAAAATCCGAAATTATCCTCCATTGAAAAATTAACTGCATTGCAGCAATTGGATGAATCGGCATTGCGAAAGATTGAGAATGCAATGGAAGCGAATGATCAGAAAAAGTTAAAAGACCCAGCGAATCGTGAGCTTCAGCAAATAGATGAAGCGTTGAATTTGCTTCGAAGCAACCGACAAACGGAAATATCTGAACGAAAAAAGACACTTGACGAAATCAATAGTGGGGAAGGAAGTTCTGATTTTCTCACCAATCTTGACAATGATTACACTTCGAAGAAGGCGGCAATTGATGCTCGATCAGAATTCACAGATCAGGAGAAAGCAGCGGAGTATTTAAAAATAGAAAAAGAACGGTTGATAAAAATTGAGGAGCAAGAACGAAAAGTCGCTGCTTCGATGAATGACAATCCATTGGATGAAAAACTTCTTATTGCAGATGCGATATTGCTTGCTGAAAAAATAACCCAACAAGAACGCGTCAATTCCCTAGAGAAACAAGGGAGTGTATCAGTAAATAGCACCGGAACTGATGAAAATCGCCAAGCGCAAATTCTCCAAGAAATTGACCCAAGGTATGCCGTAACAAGGAACGAAATTATAGATAATTCGAGTCGTTCATCGGTGGATAAACTCAATGAATTACAGAAATTGGACAATAATCTGTTAAGTGCGATTGAGAAAGCCATTGTTCAAAACGAAAAGCAAATAGCTGAAAATCCAACCAATGCATTGTATCAGCAAAGAGCAGAAACGCTTACATCTTTCAAGACACAAAAAAGCAATGAGGTTGCAGAACGTGCTGAAAAGATTAAATCGATTACAAGTCAATCCGTTGCCGCAGAGACCTTGGACAACATCGATCCTGAGTATACAAATCGCAAAGCTGCCATCGACAATGATTCACAGTTGTCAGAAGATCAAAAAGCGAAGGAACTTGCTGTTATCGAGCAAGAGAGATTGTCAAAATTGCAGGCGGAGCAAGAACGAATCGATAAGGAGTTAAGTCAAAATCCAACCAATGAAAGTTTATTGGCACGCCAAGCGATTATTGAGAGTCAAACAGAAACTCAGGAAAAAACAGTTCAATCGCTAAATGAGCGCCAACCAAATCAGGTTGAACCTATAACTCAATCGACTGTTTTGGCATCAATCAATCCTTCATATGAAAACGAGCGCTTGGGTATTCTTTCCAACTCAACCTCTGAGAAAGAAATGTGGGAGTCCTTGATTGCTTTGGATGAGAAGATGTTGGGGCAGGTGAAAGCTACAAAAACGGAAGTGGAGAATGCGCTTAAAGAGGGCAATGGCAATGATCTCGCATTAAAAAATAAGCTGGATATTTTGATGGCTCTTGAAAGTGAAATCGGACAAAATATCGAAAAGAATAAAAGTAATTTGAAGACATTAACGCCGAGTGATGTGGCATCTGAATCCATTAGATCTTCCATTGCTGAAGTGGACCCAACTTATGAAAAAGATATCACCGACATCAAATCGAGTACTTCGATCTCAGCGTTGTAAAAAAATAAACGTCTCCAAGCGCGGGACCAACAATTGCTTACTCGCTTAAACAAAGAAATTGAGGCATTAGAAGAAAAGCGTAAATCAAATCCGACCTCTACGACAATTACAGCAGCAATTGAAAATCTTCAAGCCGAGAAGGAATTGGCTGAGAACCGAATGAATGAGCGCAATAAAGTCCTGGCAGAAACTACTCCTGAAGTGCAAGACAACACGAAAAAGGCACGAAATCAAACTGAAGTATTAACGGCAGTAATGCCAGGGTTTGATGCACAATTAACAGGAATTAAAGCTTCTACGAAGTCAGATGCTGATAAATTGACTGAGGAAATTGACTTGAGAAAATCACTTTTAGTAAAACTCGAAAAGGAACGCAAGACGCTTGAAAAGCAGTTGACTAAAGATCCGTTGGATGTTACCGCAATGGAAGAAATGCGGGTCGTTGATGCTTTTATATCAGAACAAAAAAGAATCAATGCTGAAAAAGAAAGTGACTTGGCAAATGTAAAAAGCGGTTTGCCAAATGTTGGTTCACCAATTTCGGCCAAAGAAAAACAAATCCAAATTAAAAATATTGCACCTGCATACAATAGCGATCTGACCATTCGTCAAAATAAAACTGAAGAACAGATTACTGAATCACTTGAGAATGAAATTGACTTGAATCAACGCATCATTTCGCAACTTGAAGTGGTGTCGAATGGCTTAAATGCATCTGCAAATAACGCGTCTTTGCAGCGTGAAAATGAAGTCTTATTGATTTTGCTTGATGAGAATAATCAACGCATCGCTTCCCTCCAAAATGAAAAATCGGCAATACAAAATACTAGCATTACACAAGAAGACAAGGACAAAGTAATCGATGCACTTGATCCTGAGTATAGAGCATCCCAGCAGGCCATTAGTAAAAATCTGTCCGAGCTGACGAATGCAGAATTGGAAAACTCCATTTTTGCAGCACGTGAGTTACGTTCACTTATAGTTGACCGCATTGCTGCACTGGAGGACCAAAATGGGGCAAAAGAACAACGTGAAAAAGCCATTTTAGAGTCACTTTTGGAGGATTTGCAAGCAGACATTGCCAAGCGGCAAGATATACTGAAGGAGCGAAATTCCACCATGTTTAGTGCTGAAGAGAAATTAAACGCTATCAATGCATTAAGTCCTACTTATACATCGACAGTATCATCCGTAGAATCTTCAAACCTCTCCGATCAAGAGAAGAAAGTGGCATTGATTGACAACGAAAAACAATTGATGCGACGAATGTATCCAGCCATTGAAGCACAAGAGAAAATAGTTAATGACAATACTGAAGATGAACAAGCGAAACGTCAATTGGCATTGATAGAGCAATTGTTGTCAGAGTCCCAAGATAGACTAAAGGCACTTGATCCAAATGGGATTCAATCAGCAATGCTCGCTCAAGCGATGGTTGATCAGTTGATTCCAGATTATTCATCCAGAAGGTCATTCATTGAAAATGATTCAAAAATGAATGAACAAGCGAAAGAGCGCGCTTTAATGAACTTGGAATATGAGTTACTCGAAATGGTGGAAGAATCCATTTTCCGTTTGGAGGATGTGATCAGAACGCAGAATCCAAGTAATACAGAATTTCAGGAATATGAAACATTGAATGGACTTAGAAATTCATTAACAGCCTCAATCAGTGAACATAAAGATAGGATCAATCAACCAAGCAATGATGGTCAGTTAAATGAGAAAAAGGAACGACTGATTGTAGAGGTTATGCCCGATTATAATGCACGTATCGCTGCCATTGGTGGTGGGGGTGATGAGTCATCTACTTCGGTGCTTGGTATTGAAAAGCAGATGAGTATTGAAAACGAGCTTATTCAGAAATTAGCGTCAGAAAAGGAGCGAGTGACCAAGCAGTTGAAGAGAAATCCAAATGATGCCAATCTTCAAGAAGAAGCAATGGTCATTGAGCAGCTTCTGAACGAACATGAGAATCGGATCACAGAATTAGCATCAAATAAATCGCAGCTTATTTCAGCAGCAGGAACAGAGACATTAGAAAATATTCGCGAAAAAATACTCGGTGAAAACCGAGATGTACTGCAGTTCAATGCCGGTACTTTGGCCGAAGCCAAAGAACAAGACCAGCTTTTGGCCAACTATGAAAGAGAATTGATCAATGTGCTTTCTGTGACAGAGGCCCAGCTTAAAAAGGAATCGAAGAACCAAGAGTTGATTGAACAAAAAGATGCCTTACAAGTCGAGATCTCGCAAGTGAAAGAAAAACGCCGTCAAGTGTCTGTCACTATTGGTGAATTGGAAACAGAACGAATTGTAGAATCGGAAACTGAAGATGTTGAGTTAAAAAGGCTGGCAACGGAAAAGGAACAAATCGAAGCGGAATTGAACTCTGCCAATAGATCTCCGAAAGAACAGAAAATGCTGGAGAAGGAGTTGGTTGCCGTCCAAGTTGCCGAAGATGAACGAAAAGTAGAAATCATCGCAGAGGACAATCGCATCTTGAAAAATGACGTTCAATCGTTACAAATTGTATTGAAGCAACAGGCTTCAGCTTCAGGCGAATCGAACGCGATGGCATCGGGTGGATTGAATGCCGCGAATAGTGAAATTCAACGTGCCGAGCGTCTTCAAGTAAGTGCCGAAAATTCAAAGGATCCTCAAGAGAAATTGTATTTAATGGAACAGTCGAATCGTGCATTGGAAAGTGCGGAGTCAATCTTGTCATACACAAATAACCGTATGGCACTAGCGAACCTTGAGGAGCAGACTGGGGTACAGTTGGATACTCGAGAAAATTTGAACAATGATATTCGCACAGAATCCAATCGAATCAATGAACTGCGTCAAGAATTAAAGGAGATAGAGATCGAAATAACTGCGTCTAGAGGAAAAGAGAAGGAGCAACTCTTGACAGAACAAAAATCTATTGTCACCGAAATTAAACAACGTGAAAAGGTTATTTTGTCTTTGGAAGCAGAACGACAAGAATTGTTGATCAATGAACAGACTGTCACAATGATCAATGATAGCGCGATGTCACAAATTATTTCGCAAGATTCTGAGCGACAGATTGCTTCATCACAAGAATATGCGGATTATTATTCAAAAGCAGTAAAGACGTTGGAAGTAGAAGAACAAATCGCTACATTAGAGGCACAGTTGACAGAGAAGAAGAATGCTGTTCGCAGAAGGGTTCGCGTGTTTGCGGGAGAATTAACGACTGAACGCATGGATGAAATGAAACGTGATGCGGCAGAAATTGCAGAGGTAGAAAAAGAACTGAACCAATTGCGGTCGAAGCAAGCAACACTTCAAACAGCTGTGGAAAATGAAATTAACCTTACAGAAGATATGCGCTTAAAAATGCAAAATCTTGTCCTTCGTGGAATTGCGCCAATTGAAAGAATGGCTGTTTTGGCTTCATTGGTGGCCTTGCCTGCCAACGGGTTAACAATTTCCAATCCGGACAATGCCTTAGTTGTTACTGAACGACGCATTCCTGTGAACGTGAAGATCCCTTCTGGACTTGTGTATCGCGTTCAAATTGGTGCCTTTGCAAAGCCAATAAAAGCGGATAAATTCGCTGAATTCACACCCGTTTCTGGGGAGCTATTAAACAATGGGATTACGCGGTATTTAGCGGGATATTTCAATAATAGCAAACGCGTAGTAGAGGCACGAGACCAAATTAAAGCGTTGGGATATGCAGATGCGTTTGCTGTAGCTTATTGCGATGGAAAGCGAATTACATTGGCGGAAGCAAGAGTTTTAGAAGCCAATGGTACATGTGTTGCCTTGGGGGAAAATGAGCTCAATATGGCATTGGCAGCAAACACGGCGATTAGTTTGGGTATCGATACGAGTACGCGTTTGACGAATATAATTGAGCGCGACTTGACCATGGAGATGATGGCTGACGGGGACACAACAAAAAAACAAATAGTTCAAAATTACACCTATAATCAAGCGCCTGGTGCAGCCCCAGCAGATGCCATTGAAAAAGTGAAAGGATTGTTTTTTACTGTTCAAATAGGCGTCTATAATAAACCTGTATCCTCTGAGGTGCTTTATGACTTATCGCCACTTTTGACGGTTCGATTGCCCAATGGTCAGATCCGTTATTCTGTGGGTATGTTTATCTCCTTGGGTGAAGCTAGATTCAAAAAGCAGGAGGCAATAGACCGAGGTGCAGCAGATGCGTTTGTTACCGCCTATTTTAACGGGGAGCGCATCACTGTGGCTGAGGCAGAAAAGATGCTTGCAGATCGTGGAAATTTTGCTACTACATCCAAACTAACGTCTGTTGCTTACCCAACGACAACAGGTAGAGATCGTTCAACGACTGTAAAGCCAAAGAAAGCGTATGATGGGATCCAGATTGTGTCAAAGAAAAAATTCAACGATTTCCCCGTGGATGTGCTCAATCGATACAATGCGCAAGGAAGTTTTTATTTTGATGTGACTGACAAAAGGGTGAAATCTGTGATTTATCCAAATGAAGATGCCTTGCCTCAAATATCCTATTTCAAGGATGACGTTGATACCTTGAGAATATTGCGCTCGGAGTTTAATACGGGAATAACCGTGGCAGTAAATGTGTTGACAGGGTCTTTTGATGGTGAGTTTACTGACTGGTTGTTGCGATCAAACTATCGACGAGAGCTATTACAGACGGAAGAAAAACAGGTATTGAGGATTTGTAACATTCCCGAGGATAAATTGAGCATGATTGAGGCCTTCCTCACTCGCATTGGTGTTAATTATAGTGTGATTAAATGAAAGCCTTCAACGCCCTAAGTCCAGAAGTTGAAACATCCACAGCCGTTGATGTATTGGAGAAACTTACGGACCAATTTGATTTAATTGTGTACAATGATGATGTCAACACCTTTGATCACGTTACCGAATGTTTGATAGACATCTGCGATCACGAGCAACTGCAAGCCGAGCAATGCACCTGGATCATTCACTACAACGGTAAGTGTCAGGTGAAAAAAGGCGAGTATGAGGAGCTTTCGGCCATGTGCACAGCGCTCCATGACCGAGGTCTGAGTGCAGCGGTAGAATAAAAAAAACGGTCCGATCACTTGCAAAAGCAAAAAAAAGCATTACTTTTGCACCCAACAATGGCTTCGTAGCTCAACTGTATAGAGCACCACATTACGGCTGTGGAGGTTTAAGGTT
>JBEIKR010000095.1:0-10668 GCA_040379705.1 Crocinitomicaceae bacterium | reverse complement strand
GCGGGTTCAGTGGTAAATTGAACATTCTACCTCGTAACAACTTTTGTACTGGGTTGACAGTTTAGTGCTTCGAAATCCGCTTCTTCGCCAAGCGCCAAAACGTTAATCAAAAAATAAAGTCTATCACAAACTCATTTACGTCTGCAGAGCAAGGCGGGTTTAGTTTAAAATTTTAGCAATACTATTGGATTAAAAATGATAAACTCATTTCATACATCATTTATGCATTGGATAAAACTAATGATTTATCTACTCCCATTCCTCACTTTTGGACAGGTGAATGATACTGTTTTGCCACAGATTGAATTTGAAGATTATCCTGTGGATTTTGAAAATAAAACAGTGAAATTTAACTTGGAATGGGCGGATACCATCATTAAAAAAACACATCAAATTTATTTGGTTCAGTTGAGACCTCTTTGTGATGATGGAAAGAAACGCAAAACAATTTCACCAAATTCTAAACGAAAGAAAATTGATTGCTATCACTCGTCCGTGATTCAAATCGCTCACACGAAAAATCCTTGGAAAGAGTATGTTTTTGGTTTTGATCAATCTCGGATGTATAAGTGGAAAGAGCTCGATTCTGCGGATTATTTTCTTACGATAAATGCGGCCTTAGGGAAAAGGGAAGCGCTTGAGATTAATGCGTGTTATGATCCGCGACATGCGATTGTTTTCAAGGATTCAATGGATCAGATTATTGGTATGAATGAAATTTGTTTTTCGTGTGCAAAAAGTCAAATTGCTTTTCGGGATGTGGAGTATGTGAACATCTATGTTGATGATTATCGTTACTTGAAAAAATTATTCATGAAATACGGTTACAAAGACCTATCGCATAAAATAAGTAGAAAGGCTCGAAGGATCAGGGCAAAGCATTTTGCTTGATGCGCTAAATCTACTTTTGCAACGAATAACACACTTAATCGTTGCAAAATATGCAACGAATAGGATTCCATTCTACGCGCATTCACTGATTATTGATTCACTAATTGAGCTGATTCAATTCTCATCCACTCCCACATTTTTGCTTATTTTCGTTCCATGATTCGTGTTTTTCTATCGGCGCTATTTAGTAGCTGTTTTCTTTTTGCCTCCCATTCCCAATGGACCGAAAACCAAAGTCCTAGTTATCCAGAGTTGATTGCATATCTGGAAAAATTGGACGCGGAGCACAAAGAGATTGAACTCTATGCCATGGGCCCTTCCGATTATGGATTGCCGATTTATTTGTGTGTCATAAACGGTGCGCAAGATTCCACCAAAACCATGGAAAAAGCGCGCAAGGAAACGACGATCCTCATCAACAATGCGATTCATGCAGGTGAACCTGATGGAATCAATGCGTGTCTTATCTGGCTAGACAACTGGATTAAAGGTGGAAAAAAAACGAAAAACTTGCCCGTCATAGCTTTCATTCCAGCTTACAATGTAGGTGGGATGATGCACCGAGGGACGAGCTCCCGCGCCAATCAAAATGGTCCAGAAGAATATGGCTTTCGAGGCAATGCACAAAACCTGGATCTGAACCGCGACTTCATTAAGATGGATTCACAAAATGCCTTCACCTTCGCTAAAATTTACCACGCACTCAATCCAGATGTGTTTATCGATACTCACGTGTCCAATGGTGCGGATTACCAATATACCTTGACCTACATTGCCTCCATGCGGGAGCGAATGGCACCGGGTCTTGGGACTTTGCTATACGAAAGCATGATTCCAGCGCTAACCAATAAACTAAAGGATAAAAAGTGGGACCTTTTTCCTTACGTAGAGTTGGTGGGGGAAACGCCAGAGAAAGGAATCCATGCATTCAATGATCTTCCGCGCTATGCCATGGGCTATGCGGCTTTGTTCGATGCCTTGAGCTTCACGATTGAAACGCACATGCTCAAACCTTTTCCAGAACGGGTAAAAGCAACGCATGACATGATTGATGAGGTGATTCAATGGACAGATGAAAATCGTGAGTCCATTGAAAATGAGCGCAGTCAAGCTGTGAATTATTGGCGCGAACAATCGCACTTCAAGTTTAATTACTCGTTGACAGAAAAAAAGGATTCCATTCGATTTAATGGCTTCGAACATAGTTATCCCTTGAGTGAAGTTACTGGGCTACCGCGATTAAAATACCACCAAGACAGCCCATACAAGCAATTCATACCTCACTTCAAAACCTACGAAGCCAAGGATTCGGTATTCATCCCGCAAGCATTTATTATAGGTGCACAATGCCGTGACATCATCGATCGATTGGTGGCAAACAGTATTCAATTCGAAACACTTGAAAAAGATACTTTGATTCAACTTGGACAGGAGCGCGTGATTGATTTTAAGACCATCTCCCGTCCATACGAGGGACATTATTACCATTCGGAGGTAAAGACAGAAATTGAAAAGGCAGTAGTTCAATTCAAGGCTGGTGATATCATTGTTCCTGTAGATCAACCGGGTAGAAATTTCATCTTGTCGAGCTTAACACCAAAAGCGGAGGACAGTTATTTCCGATGGAATTACATGGACAGTTATCTTCAGCAAAAGGAATATTTTTCGGCCTATGTTTTTGAAGACCGTGCCTTGGAGATTTTAGCAGCAAACCCTTGGTTGAAGCAAGAACTTGAAACATTGAAAACTGCCAGCAAGGAGTTTCGCGAATCGCAGAATGATCAGTTGTATTTTATCTATAAAAACAGCCCCTATTTCGAGGACCATTTAAATGTCCTTCCTGTTTTTATTCTGCCTTATTTTCAGTAATATAGAGGTATGGAAAATGTAGCAAGGGCAATTGCCTATATGGCATACGCCGTGGCAAGTGCGGATCATCATGTGGATGAGGTAGAACGCAAAGCAATTCATTCATTTATTGATGAGCATTGGCAATTGCTCGCAGACGAAGAAGATCCTTTTGCTGCTCAAACCCTGGACTTCGTTGACAAAATGATCCCTGCGCTTGAAGCCAATCAGATGTCGTCTGAGGAAGCATTTAATCATTTCAAAGAGATGTTCGAAGCGAAGAAAGAGTTGTTTTCCGCAGAATTAAAAACGTTCATAATCCAATTGTGTATCCGAACAGGGGCAGCCTTCAACCAAATGAATAAATCGGAATTGGTGCTGATTTCACGTTTGGAACTATTGCTGCATGGCTAAAGCACTTTTCTGCGTGTAGTTCGCTTCAAATTCATTGCGAAGGAAGAAATGAATTCGTATTTTTGAAGCCAAACTATACTGCTATGAAGAAATTTTTGTTGTTCTGTGGATTATTGCTTTCGTCATTCGGAACATACGCTCAAGATACCACTTGGGTACAAACCTTCACATACGATTCAATCGTAACTCGCCGTGCAAACTTCGTGTTCCCTCAGGAATTAAACGATATGCGTTTTGAGAAAGTTTTGATGTATTATAAATTGAAATGTAGTCCATTGACTTCTTGGGATCAATACAACTGCGGTGAGTGGGATTATTTGACCTATACACGCGTTTTTGATCACACAGGAAATTTTGATTCTGTGCGCGTTGATGGAAACCGTTTTCTGTCTAATTGGGCCGCACCAACAGCAATCAATTATGCACCGGTGCCTTACCTCTATGCGGATTCGTATTCTCGTGCTGAACACAACAGGTCAGGGGCAAACTTGGCTCCGTATGACGTCACAACAGGTTCATCAGGTGCTGTGCATCCTTTCCCTTTTAACGTCGCGAAAAATGGTGGACGTTACCAAATGATGTTGACGGCAGCTGAGTTAACAGCAGCAGGAATTACTGCAGGAGATATTCAATCTTTGTATTTGTACTTGAACGATTTGACCATCAATGGAGAGATGAAATACCCAATGATTTCATTAAAATCGACCACCGATGCGACCTTGACAAGTTTTCACTCCACTGGATTTACGCCGGTGTACAATGCGTCACGATGGAATGGGGGTAGCCAGTCGGAATTGGTGATTGGTCAAAATGAGTTGCTATTCTATCAACCTTATGCTTGGAATGGGACTGACAATTTGATCGTTGAATTCTATTTTGAGAATTCTATGGGCGCGATGAATACCCTTGGATTTGAAGCAGAGGCCGCCAATCAAAATGCAGTTTATTACAACTCAATGAATGGATGTATTGAGTTTTCTGGTTCGAATTATTCAATGTTGGAGCTGTCTGATTTTGACCTTGGTTCGGAGATGACGATTACGTTTTGGGCAAAGGGAACGGGTTCTGCAGGAACAAACACATCGATTCTTGAAGCGTATGATTTGAATGGAGATCGTACCATCAATATCCACATGCCGTGGAGTGACAACAACATGTACTTTGATGCAGGAGCTGGTTCAGGGTATGACCGCATCAGTAAGGCGATGACGGGGGCAGAAATTGACAACAACTGGAACCACTGGGCATTTGTAAAGAAGCAATCCACAGGGGAGATGTTTGTGTATAAGAACGGTGTGCTTTGGCATTCTGGAACGAATAAAAACATGGCGATTGGCTACATCAGCCGATTCATCCTTGGTTCAAACATGAATCAACAGTACTTGTGGAAAGGTAAGTTGGACGAATTCCAGCTCTATAACTCCGCTTTGCCGCAAGCAACGATTCAAACGTACATGACGGAGAAACCGAATGCGGCGCATCCCAATTGGAGCAATCTATTGGTGTATTTTGATTTCGATGATACACAATGGGCGCAAGATGGCTCAGCAACGGATTGGAAATTGATGCCATCACAAACTGGGATGTTCCGCTATGATGAATACCCAATGGCGGGTGTCCGACAGGATGTGAATCGACCGCGTGTCGGTCTTGGACAAGGAACAGTAACTGGTACTGATGTAGTGACTTACCATCCTCAGTTGAAATTGAAGGAGCCACAGGTAATCTTCGAACAACAGCCAGTAGCGAATCATTTCGAAATCGTCAACTCATACCTTGGACTTCCGCAAGGGACGGCTGTGGTCTATGATCAAAGTGGTGATACAGTTTCTCAAGTACCTACCACAGGAACAAATCTATTGACAAACGAACAAATCACTCATTACCGTGAGCCATACGAAATCATCAAAGACATTGAGATTGCTCGCTACATCACACCTTATGGAATCAACTTTGACCTTGGTCCACAAGGATTCGCATGGATTTATGATGTCACTGACTACCAACATTTATTGCGTGATACTGTTGATTTAGCAGCGCACAACACCCAAGAATTACTCGACTTGCGCTTTGCCTTCATTCAAGGGATTCCGCCGCGCGACGTTCAAAGTCGTGAGCCAATTTGGGCGGACTTCCGAAGCTATAATTTTGCCAACCTCGCAAACGATGTTTCGCTGCAATCAAAGAACGTTTACTTGTCTGATTCTTCAGACATGTTCAAAATCAAGACTCGTCTATCAGGGCACGGTCAAGTAGGGGATGGCGCATGTTGCGAATGGGTGCCGAATGACCACCAAATCAAAGTCAATGGATCTCCGACATTCAACTGGAATATCTGGCAAACTACAGAGTGTGGTGATAACCCAAATACATCGCAAGGAGGAACGTGGCCATATGCGCGCGAGGGCTGGTGTCCAGGTGACATGGTGCGTGAGCATGAATTCGAATTGACACCTTATGTAACGCCTGGAGACTCTGTAGCCATCGATTATAGTGTGAATCAAGTGCCAACGAATGACCCAGGTCAAGCAGGAGGGAACTACATCATGGCCTTCGACTTGATATCCTATTCAGCACCAAACTTCCAACATGATGCAGCGATTATTGACATCTTGAATCCTAACAACTACGAATACTACCGTAAGTACAATCCAACATGTTCGAACCCTCGTGTGATTTTGCAAAATACAGGGGAGCAGCCGTTGACGAAATGTACCATCCGTTGTTGGATTACTTACGGAAACTGGATTGAGTACGAATGGACGGGTAACCTTGCATTCCTTGAAAAAGAAATCGTTGAAATTCCTGTGCCAGATATGTCTTGGTGGACAGACCTCGAAGGGAATTTGACTTTCTCCGCACAGGTGTACAATGTTGAAGGTGATATGTCCTTGGACGAGTACAGCAACAATAATTTCAAGCAAACGAAATTCAAAGCACCAGAATTGGTTGATGGTCCTTTCTTCGTTTGGTTCACAACAAACAATAGAGCAAGCGAGAATAAGTACAAACTGATCGATGCGAGCGGAACTGTTTTGTTCGAACGAACAGGAATGGCGAATGCAACGCAGTACAAAGATACCTTTGATCTTGCTCCTGGTTGTTATAGCATTATCTTGGAAGACACAGATCATGATGGAATTGCATTCTGGGCGTCAGCTCAATTTGAAGGAGAAACGTCGGGACAATTTCGTTTGAGAAAAGTTGGAGGTTCGTACATCGAATTTTTCCCTGGTGACTTCGGACATTACCACCGCTATAACTTCTCTGTAGGATTCACTCTTGGAACCGAAGAAGCTGAACTCACACATGAGGTAGCTGTATTCCCGAACCCTACTTCGGGTGAATGTACCATAGAGGTTAGTGGTTATGTGAATGGAAAGGCAGATTTAACGATTTATGACCTTACAGGTAGATTAGTCCATAGCGAAGCGATGATTGCGACAAGTAACTTCGCAGAATCACAAGTCGATATGACTGCATTCCCATCAGGAAGATACATTGTAAAAATTGTTACCAATGATCAAGTGTACACGAGTGCCTTGGTGAAACAGTAATAGAATCAATAGATTACATCTAAATCGAATAGAAATGAGGCTACAGAAATGTAGCCTTTTTTGTTTTCAATGGACAAAGCCGCTTGATAATCCTTAAATTTGAACATTAAAATTCATACCATGGCATTTGATATCGCAGTTATTGGTGGAGGCATTGTTGGAGCAGCCACATTTTACAAGCTTCAAAAGAAAAATCCAAACTTGAAAATCATTTTGATTGAGAAGATGGATAAGTTGGCCGATCATCAAACAGGACACAATTCTGGTGTGATTCACTCAGGATTGTATTATAAGCCAGGATCACTAAAAGCAAGAAACTGCATTCAAGGTCGTCACGAATTGGTTGCCTTCGCAAAAGAATACGGCATCGCTCACGATGTTTGTGGGAAAGTGGTTGTCGCTACCGATGAAAAAGAACTTCCGAATTTGGACAAAGTATTCAAAACAGGATTGGAAAACGAAATTGAGGGTATTCAAAAGATATCAGCTGAAGAAGTAAAAGACATTGAGCCCTACGTTCAAAGTATTGGTGGAATTTGGGTGCCTTGTACCGGAATCATTGATTTTCGCGGTGCCACAGAAAAGATGGCCGAGTTGGCTTTAGCGATGAATACAGAAAGCGAAATGCAGCTTGGTCATGAAGTGTTAAGTATTGAAAAAGGTGAAGAAACTTCTAAAATTATCACGAATAAAGGTTCATTTGAAGCCAAGTATCTTGTTTTCTGTGCAGGATTGCAAGCCGATCGATTGGCCAAAAAGGATGGTGTCAATTTGAAAGAAAAAGTCGTTGGATTCCGTGGTGATTATTATGAACTCACGGAGGAGGCCAAGTACAAAGTAAAAAACCTAATTTATCCAGTACCTGATCCAAACTTCCCATTCCTTGGTGTGCATTTCACAAGAATGACAGATGGAGAAATTGAATGTGGCCCCAATGCGGTGTTTACCTTTAAGCGCGAAGGGTATGGAAAAACAGACTTCTCCATGCGAGATACTGTTGATGCTTTAACCTATGGTGGAACATGGAAACTTTTCTTTAATAATATGTCATTTGGAATCAATGAATACCGTAGAGCATTTTCTAAACGGTTGTTCTTGAAAACCCTTCAACGCATGATTCCGTCGCTAACGATGGAAGACATTCATCCAGGAAGATCAGGCGTTAGAGCACTTTTATTGGCGCAGGATGGTGATACACGCGATGATTTCCGTATCGAATACCATGGACGTTCCATTCACGTTTTGAACGCACCTTCACCAGCGGCAACGGCGTCATTGGCGATTGGAGGATTTATCGCAGAAGAAGCAGAGAAGCATTTCGGTTTAAAATAGAAAGTGAACTTAAAATTCAGAATCCCAATCCTTGGTTTCATCTTGCTGCTTTCATCATGTCAACTACAAGAAAAAATGAAATGTGAGGTAAAGTCAGTCATAGAATTGACCGAGGTTCCTTCGGCTTCTGGAATTGAGCATGTTGGTGATGAGTATTACGCCATTGGTGACAATGCTACATGGTTATTTGTGCTAGACACAACATTCAAAATGACATCAAAATTTTCCTTGGGTACTTATCCAGCTGATGATGGTGGACTAATGACAAAATCCGCAAAGCATGATTTTGAGGCTATGACGGAAATCGATTGGAATGAAGATCGTTATCTTTTCATTTTTGGTTCAGGTTCAAAACAGCCGTTTCGCTTTGAAGGTAAGTTGATAGATTTAACTAAAAGAAATGTTGTTCGCACCTTTTCACTTCAAAAATTCTATGAAATTCTTCGCGAAGAGGCCAAACTCGATTCTGAAGAATTGAACATTGAAGCAGCTGCAACATTAAACGGTAAACTGTATTTGTTCAACCGCGGAAAAAATAAAGTAATAGTTGCAGATGTAGATCACTTCATGAATTTTATTTCAGGTGAATCTGAATCTTTAAAGTTGAAATCCTACTCCATAGATTTGCCTCAAATACATCATGTGAAAGCCGGTTTTTCAGGTGCTGTGGGTGACAATCGCAACGATCGGATTTTGTTTACCGCATCGGTTGAAAATACGGACGATTGGGTTCAAGATGGGGAGATCCTTGGTAGTTTTATTGGAGTGATTGACGTAAAAAACTTACAACAACACTATACCCCAGAATCGGTTCGAATTAAAGCGAAAAATGGAAAATCCGCATTTAAGGTTGAGTCAATTGCTATTATTGAGGGAGATGGAAATTCCTACAAATGTGTCGTTGTAACAGACAACGATGGATTGAATTCAGAGTTGCTACAAATTGACCTTCGTTTGAATTGAATAATGCGCAACTTATCTGAACGATTTCATATTGCTGTCGAGAATTGAGGGCGCTTCATTATATTTGCGTCCATGTTTAAGCTAAAAATAGATCGATGTTTTATGCTCTTGGCTACGTTAGCCATCACATTCAATCTATTTGGATACTCTTTTGTCAATTTTCACGGACAAGTTAGAGCTGAGTCTACAGAAACCTCACTTAGTTTAAGTCAAAAACATTCGATCCTTGAACAAGCATGTACTGAAGAAATAGATTTTTCTGAAACGGAAGAAGATGTTGAAACCGAGACAGAAGAATACTCTGATGATCTTTTTACACGTTGCAGTGAGTTTTTCCGATATATAAACTACTACAAATTTCCTCCTGTTGCATCATCGACTCCCTTTCTGAAACCACTACGAAGTAAGGAGACACCCCGATATTTAGCGTTGCAGAACATTAGACTGTAGAATTTTCTTCTCGCCTATAAGGCGCTGAACATGATTGTTTACAGTTTAATTCATCGTTATGAAAATTTCACATGTACCCTTTGATAAGGAACGTGCGCTTCAACAACTCAAACATTATCTTCCCACGCAAGCTCCACTGAAGGATTTTATCCATCACAATACCTTGGATGCTTTTCAGGATAAGTTCTTCCATACAGGTTTAGCAGAAGCAGCCGATATTTTTGGTTATAAGTTGTATTTGTCCTTGGAGGAATACCACGCATAAGACGCTTTCGTTCTGTTTAGAAATCACAGTTCCCAATCGACCTCGACTCTTTGGTGCACCCTAATTTATGGGCGAATCTTCCTTGGACCACATGTGAAAACCTATCATGAAACCGCAAAAAGATCCTCTTAGTATTTACACGTAACTTTTTAGAAAATGTCTAAAAATCATAATAAAAAAAATATACCGCTAGATGGCCTAGAGGGGCTCAAGCAAAATTTCTCAGCAGATGCACTGTCTGGTTTTCTTGTCTTTCTTTTGGCCTTGCCGTTGAGTTTGGGAATTGCTGGCGCTAGTGATTTTCCACCGATTTATGGATTGATTACAGCCATGATTGGAGGTGTTGTCGTTTCTTTTTTTGCAGGGTCAGTATTGACAATTAAAGGTCCTGCGGCAGGATTGATTGTCATTGTTGCTGGTTCTGTGGCAGAACTAGGTCATGGAGATTCTGACTTGGGATGGAAGTTGGCACTCGGTGCTATTGTCGTTGCGGGCGTGGTTCAGGTACTTTTCGGACTTTTGAAATTGGGTTCAATGAGCGACTTTTTCCCTTTGTCGGCTGTGCATGGTATGTTGGCAGCTATTGGTATCATCATCATCAGTAAGCAGTTGCATATCCTATTTGGGATGAATCCGGTAACCGAATCGGGCAAGCCTATGGTTGAACCCTTCGAATTGTTGCTAGAGTTAAAAAACACCTTCGCTCACTTTTTCCAGCATAAAGATGTAGACATTGTTGGAATTATTTGTTTGGGAATCGTTTTTGGCTGGCCAATGATCCCGGTGAAAGCCTTCAAGAAGATTCCTTCGGCTGTGGTTGTTTTAATCGTTTCGATCCCTCTTTCACATTTCCTAGGGATACACAATGGAAATGGGTACACTCCTCTATTGAAATTTGATGAAGGTTTAGATAAAATTTTAGGTGTGAATGTCAACTTTGACGGTTTT
>JBEIKR010000094.1:0-10685 GCA_040379705.1 Crocinitomicaceae bacterium | reverse complement strand
TTTGAGAAACATCCAACAAAGGATAATCGTGCACTTCCGTTTCATCTTTTTGATAAAAAGCAAGGTGATTTCCACTATTCGACCAAAACAAACCACCGCTTATGCCAAACTCACTGCGCGCAATGGCTTGACCTGAAACAATATTTTTATCTGAATTTGACGTAACTACTTGCTTTTTCCCTTCCTTCGTTTGAACAAACACATTGTTTCCAAGCGTATAAGCGATATGCAATGCCTTTTTATGGATCATCGCATTTTCAGCATTTTCCTCCAAAGTATTGATCTTTTTCCCTTGATCTATGATGGCATCCACCATGTAAAAATTGATTCCATCATTGATAAGAAATTCTGAAACCGAGATCCACTCTAAGCCAAAGAAACTAGTCAATTGACTGCCAAGCATTTTGTTGAGCATTTCAACCGTCATGATCTCTGTGTCCTTTTTCCCTTGTTTCTCCTCGGCAAAGCCCATGGTCATTTTCTGGTATCCTCGATCAAAGTAGGTGTACATTTCAGAATCTTCGAGCCATTGAAATCCAAACATGCGGTCAGGACCATAGATGCGCATCTGTCCCAAAACAGCATCTTTCAGCGTGAGCTCAGTCTTTGTTGCACCTTTTTCTTGCGCAAAAACAGCCGTTTGAATGAACAGCGCAACAACGAAAAGTGAAAAGTGAATACTATTTTTCATGGGTATATTGGATTAATTTCTTTTAATGAGTTTACTAAAGAACTCCTCTACAGGCTTTCCTGCTTCATAGCAGTTCAAAATAACAGCATCCAAGTCTTCGCGCAAGATATCTTCCGCATCAAATTGCGCATAAAAATACCATTGTTTGTTCAAAATCAATGGTTCGACTTCGGCTGCATCACGCAGTTCCTTTGGAATAATTTTATTCTTTTCACCGATAATGTGGTTGAAGACCTTCACAAATTTGGGATTGGAATACGCTTTTTTGAATCCATCGAGATTGGCGGCGATTCCCTCACGTACAGCGAGTAAATCATCCTTGTCTATTTCATAGATACCGCCGTAAACACGAACATGTTCAGGACCTAGTTCAAAATACACCCCATTCACCGCTTGACTTTTCTTACCATTGGGTGATATGATCGCAGACACATTCATCTTGTATGGCGTTTTATCTTTAGAGAAACGAATATCGCGGTTGATGCGAAACACGCAATCCTTCGCTTCGAGCCCTTTAAATTCCGGTTGTTTTACCGCTAAGGTATCGATCAAATGCTGCACAAAATGGCGAAAAGGTTCACGCACACTCGTTTCGTAACGCTTTCGATTGAGGTCAAACCACTCTTTGTTATTGTTCGGCGCAAGCTCTATGAAGAACGCTAAAAAATCTGCATTAAAAAAGGCCATCTGTTGTCTTTGCACCAAAGGTAAGAGATTTTTGTACTTTACAGACCTTTCCAACATTAGCATCATGGCTTTTCGAAGGCGTTAATTTCAATATAAACACTACCTTTATGGCAAAATTAGCGATATGAGTCACGTAAAATTTGCCAGTATAGAAAAAGCAATCAAGACAGTGGATAATCTTGATGACGATGGATTAGAGAAACTATCTGAGAAATATGCCTTGGCACAACAAACCTTGCTGGGCTACGTGATGAGCGCGCCTGAAGAGTATGAAAATGAAGAACTTGAAGGATTGCTCGTATATTACTATTGCTTGATTTCAGAATGCTTTGAGGCTCAAGGATTGAAATTAAATACCATCACTGAAGCGGATATCGACGCTTTTGAAGAGCCTTATTTTGAAATGTTGGACAGCTACTTCGAGAATGATGACGAAGAAGTACTAGAAACATTTTGTGATCAACCCGAGCTTGCTCAATTCATGGCCATGGAAATTTCCACGGAGGACGAAGATGGTACAGCATTGAGCGACGAAACAGCAACACAGTTGTTTATCGTGATCTTGGCGATGATTACCTTGATGAATCGTGCGATTGTTGCCGCGTAATTCAAGAATTCTCGCCTGAACTCGGTGCCATTTAAGAATTAAACTCTTCACAATGAGCCCAATGAAAACACCAGAAGAAATCGTTTCGACCATGTTGGAAAACGATGCGTTTAGCCAATGGTTAGATGTGAAAGTGGTGTCCATTGGTCTCGGTTCGTGCACCCTTCGCGCAACGATTCATGGACAAATGTTGAATGGTTTCAACATCCTACACGGTGGAATTAGTTATTCCTTGGCAGATTCAGCCCTTGCTTTCGCCTCTAACTCCTATGGGATTAAATGTGTAAGCATCGACACTTCGATTTCTCATCTTCGTCCAGCACGAGTTGGTGATACGTTAATGGCCAATGCGATCGAACGTCATCGGGGAAAAACGGTTGGTATTTACGAGGTCACCGTCACGAATCAAGACGGGAAAAGTATCGCACTTTTTAAAGGTACTGTGCACATTTCAAAGGACATTTGGTAAAGACAAAAATTTCTTTTTTTGACCTCGATAATTCTATGCGTACATAGAATATTTTCCTACATTTATAGCTCAAATTTTGAGTTTACATGTCAAAACATCCTGAACAATTGGTTGATTTCGTTGTCCGTCACGCATGGCATCGACTTTCGCGCATGTACAATCAGAAGGCAGCTGAGCATGACATTACGATGTCGATTGGGTTCATTCTGATGAGCATCGACAAAGAAGGGACGCCAAGTACAGCGCTGGGGCCACGCATGGGCATGGAACCCACTTCCCTATCCCGCACCTTAAAAACCATGGAAGACCGTGGGTTTATTGTTCGAAAAGAAAGCAGCGAGGACAAACGCAAGGTGTTGATTTTCCTTACTCCAGTTGGGGTTGAAAAACGACGTGAAGTGCGAAACTTTGTGGTTGGTTTCAACGACGCGCTTACACAACGTGTTTCAGAAAAAAAACTAGGTATCTTCTTCGAAGTGTTTAACGCCATCGATGAAGTAATCGAAAAAGAAGTAAAGAAAGATTAAGTCATGAATAGACACATTAAAAAAGTAGCGGTTCTCGGATCGGGAGTGATGGGATCGCGCATCGCATGTCATTTCGCTAATATTGGTTGTGAAGTACTCTTGCTCGACATTGTCCCGAAAGCATTGAGCGATGAACAGCAAATGAAAGGCTTGACATTAAATGATAAAACCATCCGCAATAGCATTGTCAACGAATCGTTAACGTCTGCTTTGACATCGAACCCTTCACCAATCTATCGTAAATCCTTTGCAAACCGCATCAAAACAGGGAATTTCGATGATGACATGTCGTTGATTTATGGTTGCGACTGGATCATTGAGGTTGTTATTGAACGATTGGACATTAAACAATTGGTTTTTGATCAAGTAGAAAAATTTAGAAAACAAGGAACAATCATCACTTCGAACACCTCAGGAATTCCAATTCACTTGATGTTGGAAGGGCGGAGCAACGACTTTAAATCCCATTTCTGCGGAAGTCACTTTTTCAATCCGCCACGGTATCTCCAACTTTTAGAGATCATTCCAACCCCAGAAACAAAGCAGGAAGTCATTGATTTCCTTATGGGTTATGGGGCAAAAATCCTCGGAAAGAAAACCGTACTTTGTAAAGATACACCTGCATTTATCGCCAATCGTGTTGGGGTGTATGCCATCATGGCACTCTTTCATACGGTTCGAGAAATGGGCTTAACCATTGAGGAGGTAGATAAGTTAACGGGGCCGATCATGGGTCGCCCGAAGTCAGCAACATTCAGAACCTGTGATGTTGTTGGTTTGGATACGCTCGTTCACGTAGCCAATGGCTTGAAGAACAATTGTCTCGACGATGAAGAGCACAGCTTGTTCACCTTGCCTGATTACATCACCAAAATGGTTGAAAACAATTGGCTTGGATCAAAAACTGGTCAGGGGTTTTACAAGAAAGTGAAGCAAGCAGATGGGAAAAGTGAAATCCTTGTCCTTGACTTAAATACCCTTGAGTACCGTTCCGCTAACAAGGTGAAGTTCCCTACTTTAGAAATGGCAAAGCCCATTGAAGACTTGAAACAACGAACCAAAATGCTCTTCATGGGCATGGATAAGGCAGGTGAATTTTACCGCAAATTGTTCGGTGGATTACTGGCCTACGTCACGAACAGACTCCCTGAAATCACTGATGATTTGTACAAAATTGACGATGCCCTCAAGGCAGGATTTGGTTGGGAACTAGGTCCATTCGAAACCTGGGACCTCATCGGTTTTAAAGAAGGATTGAAAATGATTAGAGCTGCGAATCGCAAACCAGCGGATTGGATCTTTGACATGTTATCCTCGGGAGAAAATTCGTTTTACAAACTCGAAAAAGGAAGCAAACAATACTACGATGTCGCAAGTAAAACGTACAAAACGATCCCTGGAACAGAGGAATTGGTTATTTTGGATGCGCTACGTGGTGAAAACAAAGTCTGGGGAAATTCCGATACCACTCTTGTACACTTGGGTGATGGCATTCTGAATCTCGAATTTCACACAAAGATGAATACCATAGGAGGAGGCGTCATTGAAGGCATCAACAAAGCCATTGATCTCGCTGAAAAAGAATACAAAGGGCTTGTCATCTCCAACAACGGGCAGAATTTCTCTGCTGGTGCGAATGTCGGGATGATTTTCATGATGGCTGTTGAACAAGAATACGACGAGTTAAATTTTGCAGTGAAAGCCTTTCAGGACACCATGATGCGTGTTCGATACTGCGATGTTCCAGTGATTGTTGCACCTCATAACCTCACCCTTGGTGGAGGATGTGAACTTTCCATGCATTCAGATAAGGTAGTGGCGCATGCAGAGCTCTACATGGGGTTGGTTGAATTCGGTGTTGGTGTTATCCCTGGTGGAGGTGGTTCAAAGGAATTTGCGAAACGCCTCTCGGATGAATTGAAAGACGGCGACATCAAAATCAATCGCATGCGTGAGCGTTTCCTGACCATTGGTCAAGCAAAAGTTGCTACTTCAGCCTACGAGGCATTCGACTTGGGCTATTTGCGTGAGGGAACAGATGAAGTCGTTGTGAGCCGTGACCATCAATTGACGCGTGCCAAAGCTGCAGCACTTGAACTTGCCAATAAAGGATATGTGGCGCCAAAACGCGAAAAGAACATCACCGTAATGGGACAAGAAGGCCTCGGAATCGTTTATGTTGGCGCGAACACGATGCTTTCTGGGAATTACATGTCAGAGCACGATCGACTTATTTCCGAAAAACTGGGGTTCGTATTGTGCGGAGGCGATTTGAGCGAAAACACGGTTGTTTCCGAGCAGTATCTACTTGATTTAGAACGGAAAGCGTTTGTGGAATTGTGCGCTGAGCGAAAGACGTTGGAACGATTGGAGAGTTTGGTGAGCAAGGGAAAAATTCTTAGGAATTAGACATTAAGATGTCAAGATACTAAGATGTTAAGACTTTTAAATCAACGAGAAAAGCGGTAACTTATTAGACATTAAGATGTCAAGATACTAAGATGTTAAGACTTTTAAACCAACGAGAAAAGCTGTAACTTATGAGATATTAAGATGTCAGGACTTTAAGATGTTAAGACTTCCAATTCAAGGATAAAAGACGTAAATTGATAGAATAGAACTCGATATCAAAAGTTCAAAACATCAAAGGCGAAAATGAAAAAAACTCACAATTTCAGAGAATTAAAAATTTGGCAGGAATCAATGAATTTGGTAAAACAAGTATATTCTTTAACAACAGAACTACCTGTAAATGAAAAATTTGGACTCATCTCTCAAATTCAGCGCTGTGCCATTTCTATTCCTTCAAACATTGCAGAAGGTTCGGGAAGAAGTTCCGAAAAAGAATTTTTACACTTTTTAAACATTTCAATATCATCGTCATATGAACTTGAAACACAACTTATTTTATTGGATGAATTGTATACAATAAACACGCAAAAAACATTAACCCAAATAACATCAATCCAGAAAATGATTGGTGGATTTTGCAAGAAACTGAGAAATGATAATGATGATTATCAAAGTCCTAAAATCTTGAAATCTTAACGTCTTAATATCTATTTGAAATGAAACAATCAAGTTCTTTAATGTTGAACTCAAGTCCTAAAATCTTGACATCTTAATATCTTAACATCTAATCAAAATGAAACAACAAGCATACATAGTCACTGGATTTCGAACCGCAGTGGGAAAAGCAGGAAAGGGAGGATTTCGGTTTTACAGACCCGATGATTTGGCAGCGGATGTAATTAAACACTTAATGGCTTCTGTTCCACAACTAGATAAATTGCGTGTTGACGATGTAATTGTTGGAAATGCAACACCAGAAGCTGAACAAGGTTTAAATATCGGAAGAATGATTTCATTGATGGGATTGAACACTGACAAAGTGCCGGGAATGACTGTCAATCGTTACTGTTCGTCTGGCTTGGAAACGATTGCTATTGCTACCGCAAAAATTGAAGCAGGAATGGCGGAGTGTATCATTGCAGGTGGAGTGGAATCGATGTCGGTCATGGCGATGGGAGGATGGCGCATCGTTCCAAATCCAAAAGTGGGTAAAGAGAATCCAACCTGGTATTGGGGAATGGGACTTACCGCAGAGGCGGTGGCAAAACAATACAATGTAAGCCGAGAAGAACAAGATGCCTTCGCACTTCACTCTCATGAAAAAGCGTTGGCAGCGATTCAATCAGGACGTTTTCGAGACGATATCGTGCCCGTGAACGTTGAGCGTATCTTCCTTGACGAAAACGAAAAGCGACAAGTTCAGAACTACATTGTGGATACGGATGAAGGTCCACGTGCAAGCACGATCAATGCATTGGCCAAATTAAAACCTGTCTTCGCGATGGGCGGATCTGTCACTGCAGGAAACTCGTCACAGACTTCGGATGGAGCAGCTTTTGTTTTAGTGATGTCAGAACGCATGGTGAAAGAACTCAATCTGGAACCCGTTGCTCGATTGGCATCCTATTCAGTTGTGGGGGTTGAACCACGCATCATGGGAATCGGGCCTGTCGATGCCATACCGAAAGCCATCGCCGCTGCTGGACTAAAATTGAATGACATCAACCTATTCGAATTGAATGAAGCCTTTGCTTCTCAATCCATCGCAGTAATCCGCGAAACAGGTTTAGATCCATCTTTGGTGAATGTCAACGGTGGCGCCATCTCACTCGGTCATCCGCTTGGTTGCACAGGAGCTAAGTTGAGTGTTCAAATGATGAACGAACTAAAAAAACGCCAACAGAAATACGGTGTTGTTACGATGTGTGTCGGAACTGGTCAAGGCGCTGCAGGGGTTATTGAGATATTGTAGGGATTTGATGCCGGAGGTTATTTGAAATTTGATTGCTGCGCAAATTTGGAATTCGTTCCTGACGGAATTTGATGCATACGGCAATTGGACATTTGATTGCTGCGCAAATTTCGAAGTACGATCAAGTCCTTGTTCCATGTTCCATCAGCAAAGCGGTCCTTTGCCCTCATGTGGTTTCGAGACTTCCTTCGGAACCTCAGCCACCAGAGTGAGTCACTAGTCCTAACATCTTAAAATCTTGATGTCCTAAAATCCAAATCCCTACCTTTACCACATGAATAAACCACAACACATCATTGACCGTGCCTTGAAAAGTGCGGGATTTGAATCCTTGAATGAGCTCCAACGTGAAACCATCGATGCACATACTAAGCACAACAATCTATTGATTCTTTCACAAACAGGTTCAGGGAAAACATTGGCTTTCTTGTTGCCAACACTCTGTCAATTAAATACCGAATCCAATTCCATACAAGCCCTGATCCTTGCTCCATCTCGGGAATTGGCGATACAAATTGAAAATGTTTTTAAGTCCTTAAAATCAAATTTCAAGGTGCTTACGTGCTATGGAGGACACTCCATGCGAACAGAATTAAACAGTCTTACCGAAGCCCCTGCTGTGTTGATTGGAACACCTGGTCGAATTTGTGACCACATTACACGTGGACAATTGGATTTGAGCGACGTGAAGCAATTGGTCATTGATGAATATGACAAATGCCTAGAACTTGGCTTCGAAGATCAGATGAAATTCATTCAAACGGAACTCACCGGCGTAAAGAACACTTGCCTAGTATCGGCGACAGAATTGAAGGAATTTCCAAGTTATTTAGCGTTTAATGACCCCGGCATCATCAATCATCTGGACAATTTTCAAGCGCCAGATATCACGTATTTCAAGGTGTCCTACACGGCAGACTCAAAATTTGAACGACTTTTCGATTTACTCTGCACATTTAACGGAGAATTGACCATCGTCTTTTGCAACTTTCGTGAAGCGACAGAAACCATCGTGGACTACCTCAACACCATGAACTACGAGGCTGTAGCTTACCATGGAGGAATGGAGCAAGAAGACCGCGAACGGGCATTGGTCAAATTCAGAAATGGGAGTTTTCATACCTTGGTATGTACTGATCTTGGCTCACGCGGCTTGGATATCCCAGAAATCCAACATGTCGTGCATTTTCAATACCCACAAAACCAAGAAGCCTACATTCATCGAAATGGTCGGACAGCGCGCATGAAAGCCAATGGAAGTGCCTATTTGATGATCAACAAAAGTGAAGAAACACCTGACTATTTAGACCTGCCAGAATCTGAATTCAAGCCTCCATTTGGAAAGGCAACGCCGGTAAAAAGTCCGTGGGTGACACTTTATTTCAGTGCAGGAAAAAAAGATAAAATCAATAAAATTGACTTGGTTGGATTCCTTGGTCAAAAAGGCTCCTTGCAAAAACATGAAATCGGACTGATCACCGTGCAAGATCGATCTTCTTTTGTGGCAGTGCCCAGAAAGAAAGTGAAAGCACTGCTAGAAACTGTTCGGGATCAAAAGGTGAAAGGTCAAAAACTCCGCATTGCGATAGCACGATAGACTACAAATTCTGAATTTGAGATTTGGTCTCGGAGCGAATTTTATTGCTGCGCAAATTGGTGTAAATGACTTGAGCTCGCTTGACATCGAAATAAATTTAGATATGCACGCATAACATAAAGAAGGATTTTGTACATTCGTTTCGTTCAAATTAAACGCTCACATCATCATGGAAAACACAGCGAAAAATCCAATCAAGGGAGGTGAATTTATCATCAGAAATACAAGCCCACATGAAATATTCACTCCAGAAGAGTGGTCGGAGGAACAGCGCATGATTGCCCAGATGTGTGACGATTTTATTCATCAAGAAATCGCACCGAACATTGAGCGTATTGATGCCATGGAACCAGACCTGATGGAGAAGTTATTAGAGAAAGCGGGCGAACTTGGATTACTAGGGTTGTCTGTTCCTGAAGACCTTGGAGGAATGGGACTCGACTTTAAAACATCCTTACTTGCTGCAGAGCGACTTGGTAAAGGATATTCATTTTCTGTTGCCTACGGTGCACATACCGGAATTGGAACTCTACCACTACTCTATTATGGCAATGATGACCAAAAAAAGAAGTACATACCAAAGTTGGCAAGTGGCGAATGGAAAGCTTCCTACTGTCTTACGGAGCCTGGGTCTGGTTCAGTTGCCAACTCAGTAAAAACGAAAGCGACACTCTCCGCAGATGGAACACATTACATCTTGAATGGACAAAAAATGTGGATCACGAATGGTGGTTTTGCCAACTTCATGACCGTTTTTGCGAAAATTGACGATGATGAAAATCTGTCTGCATTTTTGGTTGAAGCAGACAGCGATGGCATTAGCTTGAACCCTGAGGAAAAGAAGATGGGCATCAAGGGGTCATCGACGCGTCAAGTGTTTTATAACAATGTAAAAGTTCCCGTTGAAAACTTGCTTTCTGAGCGTGGCAATGGGTTTAAAATAGCACTCAACATCTTGAACATTGGCCGAATCAAATTGGCTGGTGGTGTACTTGGTGGAGCCAAAGAAACCATCAACGAAAGCATTCATTACGCCACACAACGCGAACAATTTGGTCGTGCAATCTCAAAATACGGCGCGATTCGCTATAAATTGGCTGAGCAAGCCATCCGTACCTTTGTATTGGAATCTGCTACCTACCGCGCCGCACAAAACATTGACGATGCCATCGACGCATTGATTGCCTCAGGCATGGACAAAGGGAAGGCTACATTGAAAGGAATTGAACAATTTGCAGCAGAATGCGCCGCATTGAAAGTAGCTGGATCCGAGTGTTTGGATTACGTAGTGGATGAAGCCGTACAAATTTATGGTGGAATGGGTTACTCCGCGGAATCACCAGTGGAACGTGCTTACCGTGACTCCCGCATCAACCGAATTTTCGAAGGAACCAATGAAATCAACCGCATGCTCACCGTCGACATGATCCTACGTCGTGCGATGAAAGGCGAATTGGATTTAATGGGACCTGCGATGAAAATTGCCAGTGAACTGATGAGTATTCCAGACATGTCTGGTTTACCCGAAGGGATTTTTGGCAATGAGTACAAAGCGCTTGAAGGATTTAAGAAAACCATCTTGATGGTCGCAGGAAGTGCCGTTCAAAAGTTGATGATGACACTCGCTAAGGAGCAAGAAGTATTGATGAATATCGCGGACATTGCCATTTGGACCTACCAAGCAGAATCTGTTTTGCTGCGTGTAGAGAAAATCATTGAAAACCAAGGTGAAGAAGCCGCAGCCGTTCACATTGCCATTGCAAAAACCTATATATATGATTCG
>JBEIKR010000093.1:0-10762 GCA_040379705.1 Crocinitomicaceae bacterium | reverse complement strand
CATCCACCAATTCTGTCAACGGCTGTGTTGCCACCGATCAAATGGTGGTGACAGTGAATACTGGGGTTCCAGTGGCAAATGCAGGTGCTGATGTACTAATTAGCTGTGTTCAAAATCCAAGTGGGACAGCAATTGGTGCAGAATCTGTAGCGGGAGTAACTTACAGCTGGTCTCCTGCGACAGGCTTGAATTCGTCAACGGTGTCAAATCCAACAGCGAATCCAACAGCGACAACAACATATACGCTTACATCGATAAATACAGCAAGCGGTTGTGCAGCCACCGATCAGTTGCTTATCACAGTGAACACGACTATTCCATTAGCCTCTGCGGGACAGGATTTTACAAAAAATTGTACTCAAAATCAAACAGGTTTAAGTATTGGTCAAGCGTCTCAACCCGGAATAATCTACAATTGGAGTCCAACGACAGGATTGTCTTCATCTACTATTTCAAATCCAACGGCCAACCCAACAGCAACAACAACATTCACGCTAACGGCTACAAATCCAGCCAGCGGTTGTGTTGCCACCGACCAAATGGTGGTGACAGTGAATGAAACTAGTCCCGTGGCGAATGCTGGTGCTGATCAATCGTTGTGTGCGGGACAAACTACAGTACTTCAAGCTTCTGGAAATGCGCAATATACATGGGATAATAATGTGAACAATGGAGTTGCATTTGCGCCAGGAGCAACGAACACCTATACCTTGACTGCCACAGATCTTAGCTCAGGGTGCACAAGCAGCGATCAAGTTATTATTACGGTAAATGCACTTCCAGCTGTCAATGCGGGATTAGATCAATCACTTTGTTCAGGTGCAACGGCCACGTTGAGCGCAACAGGAGCTTTCACATATTCTTGGACCAACGGAGTAAGCAATGGTCTTGCCTTTGCACCAACATCGACCTCTATTTATTCGGTGACAGGAACCGATGCAAACGGATGTATTGGAACCGACCAAGTTTTGGTAACGGTGAATGCTTTGCCTTCAGTGAATGCAGGAATTGATCAAACAATTTGCGCAGGAGCAACAGCAACCTTGACGGCAAGTGGTGCAGCTTCTTATTCGTGGGATAACGGAATTAGCAATGGAGTATCATTTACGCCAGTTTCAACAGCTACGTATTCAGTAAGTGGAACGGATGCCAATGGCTGTGAGAATGCGGATGAAGTGATCGTCACTGTTACTGACTTACCAAACGTAAGTGCGGGTGCGGATCAAAGTATCTGTAAAGGCGCTGCGGTGACATTATCGGGAACTGGAGCAAGCACGTATTCTTGGGACAACAATGTCGTGGATGGTGTTGCCTTCAACCCCAATGCAACAGCGACCTACGTCGTTTCGGGTACAGATGTCAATGGCTGCGTGAATGCGGATGAAGTGCTCGTCACTGTCAATGAGGCCTCGGCATCAACCCTTACAGAGTCAGCCATGGATTCCTACACCTTGAACGGTCAAATCTACACGCAGTCAGGTACATACACGCAGGTGATTTCTAATGCTGCAGGTTGCGATAGTACGATAACCTTGAATCTTACCTTGAGCTTTACAGGCCTGAGCGATTTGGAACAAGGAATACGCGTTTATCCAAATCCAACAACGGAGGTATTAAATATCGAATATTATGATGCCGTTCAATTGAATTTCACCATCTTAGACGCGGCAGGAAGAAATGTGATGTCTGGAATGCTCCAAAATGAACTCAATACGATTGATATAAATATGATGGCTCCTGGAACCTATACTTTGCATATCGAGAATAATAAAGTACCTATTCGAATTATAAAACAATAACACGCGGAATCCGAAAAGCGAATAGAGTAGGAAAACTAAACTTAATGCTATTATGAAAAACAAATTAACCCAACTTGCGAAGGGTATTTACAATGTCAAAACTTGGCGTTGGACCGTGTTGGCAATGATTGTAGTACTCATAAGTGGTGCTCTTTATTATGCCGTCAATTTCCTCGAATCAAGTCGTCCACATGTGACGATTAGTAAAAAAGAACTCAAAAAAGGGAAAATTAACAAAGACTTGTCACAAACAGATGAAGTGGAAAGTGAGGCGACTTTCGAGGAATTCAATGCAAAATATAAGGCTTTATCTAGAAAAATCCCTAAAGCAGAGTGGAAATTGACGGAGAGAGCATTGACAAATGCTGAATATAAAGTGGAATATGAGGAGTACTTGGCGGCTAAAGAAAGAAGATCAAACTTGTTGTATGATTATATAAGTTATGGAATAACGCCACCGGATTATCTTTATTCAGATCCAGCTGAACCTACACGAGTAAAAACATTCCCATACTCCATGAAAGGTTTTATGGATGAGATACTAAAGGCATATGATACGGATTCTACAGACTTTGACTCTAAAATTCGCATTGTGGAAAAAATCGATCATTTCCTTGAAATGACGGACAAAAAAGGAACCGACACTTTGTTAGTGGATAAATTTAAGAGTGTATTGGTGAACAGCAAAGATTTGTCTATTGAAGAAATAAAGGCAGTGGAGAAATTGCACAAAAGCATTACAAAAACACCACTTGTTTTTAGTTTGACAGCACCGAATTCTGATCAGGAGCGACAAGCTGAATTGTTCAGAATGTATGAAGCAGCGGCAAACGGTGAAATTACTGAGGCCCGATTTACGCAAATGGATGCATTGGTAAAGCAACTAAAATCAAAGAAAATCAAAGATACCGTGGTTGTTTTGAATGTACTCGCAAGTGCAATGAATACAAATTTCACGAAATTCAAAGAGGAGGGTGAGTCTGAAGATGAATTGGAAATGCAATGTATCGATGATTTTTTCATGAGTGGAAAAATTGACTTCACAAAAGATGATGTTGAAAATAAATACAATAAATACACAGATCTTTTTGGAAAGAAGCTCGAAGCAGCCAATTTAGAAAAGAAAGCACGTGAAATTCTCCGCAAAGAAAATAGAAAAACTGCCGGAGAATGGGTGTTTAATGGATTGTTGTTCGCATTTATTGGAGTCATCATTGTCTTCTTAGCGAAACTGAATGCGAGATTAAAAACGAATAATACGATTTAATTATGAAACGATTAATGATAATAGCTTTGTGCTTCGCTGCAATGGGGTTGAACTCTTGTGAAGACAAAGAA
Organism: Crocinitomicaceae bacterium; assembly: GCA_040379705.1. Classification (GTDB taxonomy): domain Bacteria; phylum Bacteroidota; class Bacteroidia; order Flavobacteriales_D; family Crocinitomicaceae; genus M0103. The sequence goes on along the minus strand of JBEIKR010000093.1, from coordinate 7,625 downwards.
CGCTTAGATGAAATTAAGGCGGAATTAAAGGCGAAACAGAAGAAAGCAGAAAAATCCGATGATGAGGAAAAACCAAAGGTAAATATTTCGGCACCTTCTCAAAATGAACCACCAGCACCTGAAGAATCTATGGACATGGAGGGGGATTACAGCGGTGAATATGGAGGCGATTATTCAGGTGACTCCTATGATGAATCGGATTACAGTGAGGACTGGGGAGATTAGTTCTCACACCTTTTCTGAGTAAATAAAATAAAACACGCCCCGAAGAATGAATTCCTCGGGGCGTGCCTTTTTACCTACCTACTACTTATACTACTTGTGCTTACGCCTCTTTCACGAACTGCATCTCACAGTTCAATTGGATGTCGTCACTCACTACGATTTTACCCGCCTCAGTGACTGCACTCCACAAAAGCCCATATTCACTGCGCTTGATTTTTCCGTTTACCGTCAAACCTGCTTTTGTTTGTCCATATGGATCTTTTACGATACCTGAAAATTCCGCTGTTAAGGCAACTGGTTTTGTCACGTCGCGGATTGTTAATTCCCCATTGATGATGAAGTTGTGTTTGTCTTTCTTTTCAATGCCGATGCTCTTGAAGATCATGTCCGGGTATTTTTCTGCGTTGAAGAAATCATCCGACTTCAAATGCGCATCGCGATCAGCAACTCCTGTATCGATTGAATTGACCGCCGCAGAGAAATCAAATTTCGCTGAGCTGAAATCTTCTCCGTGTGTTTTTGCAATCGCATGGAATGCCGCGAATATTCCGTGTACATTCGAAATCATCATGTGTTTGACCTTAAACCCAATCTCGCTGTGCATTGCGTCAATGTTCCAATTTGTTTCCATTTTTTAGTTTTACGTTAATATTTAAGCAAAAGACAGTTGACATTATTACTCATTTCGATGCATTAAAGCCTAGAGATCTGACAGATGAAGCCAAGCCAACTATTTAGAAAAGCTATATGCTAAACATTTCATATCACTGGGTGTTTTATTTAAAAGATTCAAGATGTATCAACTCAAGCGCACCCAATTCGTTAGAACAGATTTAAGCACCTGCTGGGATTTCTTTTCTTCACCGGCTAACTTGTCACGTATCACACCAAAATACATGGGCTTTGATGTGTTGACTGAGGTCGCTGAAAAAATGTATCCAGGCATGATGATCGAATACCGTGTTCGTCCGTTAATGAATATCCCGATGAAGTGGATTACGGAAATCACGCATGTCGAGGAGGGGAAGTTCTTTGTCGATGAACAGCGTAAAGGGCCGTATACAATTTGGCACCACGAGCATCATTTCAAAGCGGTAGAAGGGGGTGTCGAGATGACGGATATCGTCTCCTATGAATTGCCGTTTGGTGTGCTCGGGAAAGCGGTACACCCGATCCTTGTCAAGAAAAAGTTGGAAGAAATCTTTGCCTTCCGCTTCGCTGCTGTAGAGGAAATTTTTCATCACGAATAAAAAGGTTGTTCTGAAGTAGCCCCGTCGAAGGGTGCCTCAAAGGTTTCAGCTTCTTTCTTCGTTTTTCGGCGAATGCCATCTTTGTGGTGTGCAGGAGCGTACAAGGTGTAGAACTTGAGCGATGAAGCATCATCGAGATTGATGATGTTGTGTTTGGCTCCGGCTGGCACGAGGAGTGCATCGCCTGACTTCACGACATATTCATGTCCGTCCACCACACATTTTCCAATGCCGGATTCAAAACGAAAGAATTGATCGTTTGCGCCGTGCACTTCTTGTCCGATTTCTTCACCTGGTTGAAGGTGCATGAGCACGAGTTGACTATGGCTTGAGGTATACAACACATGCCGAAAATCGGTGTTTTCCTGTGTCGCTTTTTCAATGTTGACTTTTATTCCTTTCATCGATAGGGTGGTTTACACAAAGTTGAGTAAAACCTATGGTCGATGAAAAGACTTTGGTCAGGTTAAAAGTAGATGAAAGTCACTCAACGGATTGCAAGGCCCGAACAGTTTCAAGCGCATGTGCAATATGTCCCATGGGATCTGTCATTGAGTTGAAAACACCTTGTACTGCGCCATTTTTATCGATAATGTAGGTCACACGGCCAGGAAGAATGCCAAACAATGCACGAGGAACACCAAAAGACTTGCGCACTGCGCCGATTTCATCCGCCAATAGGGTGAAATTGAGCCGATGTTTTTCAGCAAATTTTAAATGGGCAGCAACGCTATCCGAGGAAATCCCAATCACCTTGCAGCCCAAATCGGCAAAGTCTGCGTGGCTATCGCGAAAGGAACAGGCCTCCTTGGTGCAACCGGGTGTATCGTCCTTTGGATAAAAGTAGATTACTAGGATTTGATTGCCGATGAGGTCGGAAGAGTTAATGTTTTCACCGTGTTGATTCAACAAAGAAAAAGCAGGACATTGGTCCCCAACAGAAAGTGATTTATTGCTCATTGAGTGCAGTTTTATACCGTTCGATGGCGCGAAGGCGTGCAAATGAATGCTCGACGATGGGTTGCGGATAAGCGGATGTTCCAAATTCGGGTACCCACTTACGAATATAGACAAATTCTTTATCGAATTTTTCTTGTTGACTGTGTGGATTGAACACACGAAAATACGGTGCAGCATCACAACCACATCCTGCCGCCCACTGCCAACCACCGACATTGCTCGCCAAATCGTAATCGAGCAATTTTTCAGCAAAGTAGGCTTCACCCAAACGCCAATCAAGGAGGAGGTGCTTGCTTAAAAAACTCGCGACAACCATGCGCACACGGTTATGCATGAAGCCCGTTACGTTCAATTCGCGCATGCCTGCATCGACGAGCGGATAACCGGTTTTACCCTCACACCATGCGTTGTACTGTGCTTCATTGTGTTCCCAAGGAATTCGGTCATAAATTGGGCGGAAAGCATCGTTTGCTGAATGTGGAAAGTGGTGAATGATCATCTGGTAAAAATCTCGCCAGATCAGTTCATTCAAAAATGTCTCGTTAGATTTTACCGCTACACGTGCAAGATCTCGGATGCTGATGGTTCCAAAACGCAAATGCAGCCCGAGCTTACTGGTGCTCGAAAGTGCAGGAAAATCGCGCTTTTGTGTGTAGTCTTTTATAATCTGAGTTGGAAAAACTCTCGCAGGAAATTCCACATGTTGTTTGGATGAAAATCCCATCGCTTCCAATGAAATACAGTCGCCTTGCTGAAATTTTGCCAGTGATTCAGTATGATTATCAGTAGGATAGGAATTGATAGGATGCTCATTCAGGGTGTCTTTCCACTTGCGCGAATATGGCGTAAATACAGTGTATGGACCGCCATCATTTTTAAGTACCTCATCTTTTTCAAAGATGACATGGTCCTTGGCACCGATGAAGTCAACACCGCTATTTTTTAGTGCCTCGAAAATCTCTTGGTCGCGCTTTCTCGCATAGGGCTCATAGTCACGATTGGTATATACAGCTGTCGCATTGATTTCTTTCGCTACCGAAGGAATAAGATCCGCAGGAATTCCATATTCCACACGAAGATCTGATCCTAAATTGCGGTATTCTCTCTTTAGGCGTTCAATTTCCTGATGAATGAAAATGACACGTTGATCATTTTTCGGAAGCCGTTCTAGGATGGTCGAATCGAAAATAAATAAAGGGACAACAGAACGGCTTTTTGATAGCGCCTTGTATAATCCAGAGTTGTCTTCAATACGCAAATCTCGTCGGTGCCAAAAGATGCTTGTCATATCCCTGAGTATTCCACGATATTGTTTTCGGTTTCCCAAAGGCGCACCGAAAGTTCATATTTCGCGTCCAATTTAGGTCGAATGATGTGCCAAATGACATAGGCAATGTTCTCAGCAGATGGTTTCAGATTCTTAAATTCAGGACAATCCAAGTTGAGGTTACGGTGATCAAAACGCTCTGTGATTTCATCGCGAATGAGCTGCTTGAGCATCTTCAAATCGATGACATATCCTGTCTCGTCATCGATTGGACCATCCACCCAAGTTTCGAGAACATAGTTGTGCCCGTGGAAGTTGCGGTTGCTGCATTTCCCAAAGATTTCAAAATTCTTTTCGTCGCTCCAATGCTCGTTATACAGACGATGTGCAGCATTAAATGTTTCTCTCCGACAGACTTTCATAACGCGAAAATGATTCGATGTGTTGGTAATAATCGCGCAGGATAATTTTTAGCCATGCGGTATACAATTCGGGTTGAATCACGATAGAATTTTTCAGTTCTTCTAAAGCAATCCATTTGTAATCAATCGCTTCTTCAGGATTGAGTGTCGGTACTTCATTCGAATAACCAAAAAGAACATGATCCAACTCGTGTTCAGTTAATGAATGATCGAGTGAAGCGCTATATTCAAATGAGAATGACAAATGAAGTTCGCACTCCATTCCCATCTCTTCTCTCAATCGTCGTTTTGCAGCTTCACTAGTTGTTTCACCCGGCGCGGGATGACTGCAGCAGGTGTTGGTCCACAATCCTTCAGAATGGTACTTTCCGAACGCACGTCTTTGTAAAAGCAATTCTCCGGCATCGTTAAAAATGAAGACTGAAAATGCACGGTGAAGAAGACCTTTTACATGGGCCTCCATTTTTTCGCAAGTTCCCATTTCTTGGTCATTGCTATTTACAAGCACGACATCATTGAAATTGAAACTCATTTTCTTAGATTAAATTGAGGTTGTGACGCAAATACGAGGTAAGGAATAAACGGTATTTTTTGTTATTTGGAATACGAACGCGTTCATTCAAAATGGTGTCTGCGGTCGTAGTTTTAATTTTTTTGAACAACTTGTAATAGTAAATGTAGGCCATGTACACCCCAAATCGCGCATTTTTTGGAAGTTGTTTGATTCCTTCATATCCCAGGTGGAAATCAATTTCAATATCTGCTTCGATTTCTTTCTTCACCGTTGCATTGAATTCATTCAAATCAATTCCAGGGAAATATGTACGTCCAAGTTCTTGATAATCGGCTTTCAAGTCTCTCAAGAAGTTAATTTTTTGAAATGCTGACCCTAATTTCATTGCCGCAGGTTTCAAACGGTTATATTCGGTTTCATCACCGTTCACAAAAACTTTGAGGCACATGAGTCCAACTACTTCGGCAGATCCGAGGATATACTGTTCGTATTTGCTCGAATCGTATGCTTTCTTGTCCAAATCCATTTCCATGCTCTGAAGGAATGTTTCAATCAACTCATGTGGAATTTGATAGGCGTTTACCACCCATTGAAAACTATTCAATATTGGGTTTAGTGAAATACCCTGTTCAATAGAAGCGTATGTCTGTTGTTTGAAGTCAGCCAAAAGCGCTTCTTTGTCAAAATCGTGAAAACTATCTACAATTTCATCGGCAAAGCGCACGAATCCATAGATGGCATAGATTGGCTTGTGTAAATCCTTGTGTAAGAAACTAATTCCTAGGGAAAAAGAGGTGCTGTAACGCTTGGTTGTCAGCTGACTCATCTCGTGGGATACGCTATCAAACAATGTCTTCATATTCGTGTTCGGTTTTGTAGTGTAACAATCAACATTTCAAAGTGTTGACCAATTATTTAAATTTTTTCATGACCTCGCGGGCAACGACTTCTCCAGAGATGATTCCTGGAGGTACTCCAGGCCCTGGAACTGTCAGTTGTCCTGTATAAAAGGCATTTGTCAATTTCTTATTTTTCAACGCTGGTTTCAAGAAGGCTGTTTGCATTAACGTGTTTGCTAAACCGTAAGCATTCCCCTTGAAGGCGTGGTAATCGTTTTTAAAATCCTTGATACAGTAGCTTCTTTTGTAAACGATGTGCTCGCGAATAGTGGTGCCTGTATGTTTTTCAAGTCGGTCCATCAACATGTCGAAATATTTCTCACGTGTCGCATCGTCGTCAGTTAAATCTGGGGCAATTGGAATCAACAGGAAGATATTCTCCATACCCTCTGGTGCAACCGATGGATCTGTAATCGATGGAGCACTCGCGTAAAAAAGCGGTGAGGATGGCCATTGTGGATTTTGATATATTTCCTTGGCGTGCTGTTCAAATGCTTCGTCAAAGAAAAGATTGTGGTGCAATAAATTTGGCACTCGTTTATTTACCCCGAGATAAAACAACAGGCATGAAGGTGCCATTGTCCGTTTGTCCCAGTATTTATCTGAATAATTTGCTTTTTCGTTGAGTATCTTTTTATCGGTATGGTTGTAGTCCGCGCCTGAAATGAAAACGTCCGTTTCAAATGCGCCGTGCGCCGTCTCCACATGCGTCACTGTTTTTCCGTTGTAGCGTATTCCTGTAACTTCGTGATCTGTCAAGATTTTAACACCATTCTCTTTCGCGATTCGTTCAAATGCTTCGTAGAATTTAAACATTCCACCCATCGGATACCATGTGCCAAGCGAAATATCAGCGTAGTTCATTAAAGAATACAACGCTGGAGTGTCTTTTGGCATCGCACCAAGAAACAATACCGGGAATTCAAGGAGTGAAAGAATTTTTTCGTCTTTAAAGTAACGTCGAATGTATCCGGAGAAAGAGGAAAGTAAATGCATATTGAACAATCCTTTGAGGATACGCATTTCCGCAAATTCTGTGATGCTTAAACTTGGTTTAAATACCAATTCTTTCATCCCCACTTGGTATTTGTATGCGGCGTCCTTCAAGAATTTCTTCAATTGGACAGAACTTCCTGGCTCTTGTGCTTCAAACCAAGCAAACAATTCTTCTTCGTTTGCAGGAATGTTGGTGTGACTGTCATCAGGCCAAAATACTCGGTATGACGGATTAAGACGCTTGAGGTCGTAGAAATCGGATGCCGTGTAACCAAACTGCTTGTAAAAATCCTCAAACACATCTGGCATCCAATACCAACTAGGACCCATATCAAAGGTAAATCCCTGTTCGGTAAACTGTCGTCCACGTCCTCCGATACTGCTGTTTTTCTCAAGGATGGTTACATCGTAACCTGCTTTCCCTAAGAAACTTGCGCAAGAGAGGCTCGAGATTCCAGCACCAACAATCGTAACTTTTTTACTCATTGAATCAGTTAAGTGAATAATGATAGTCAGGAAGATATTCCATTAATTTCTTTCGGGCGATGAAAATGCGACTTTTCACTGTACCGATTGGAATTCCAAGCTTATCTGCAATTTCTTTATACTTGAAACCTTGAAAGTGCATTTCGAAAGGTTCTTTGTATTCCCGCTCTAAATTACTGATTTGTTTGTTTACTTCCTTCTCAATTAACAAATTCATCGGATATACTTGTCCATCTGTGGTGTTGTTCATCACGAAATCCTCTTTCGAATGATCGAAAATAGACCCAGACTTTTGTCTTCTGCGGTATTGATTAATGAAAATGTTACGCATGATTGTAAAAACCCACGCCTTGAAATTGGTCTGTGGCGTGTAGTAATTGCGATAGGTAATCGCTTTCAACATCGTCTCTTGTGTTAAATCCCGTGCATCTTCCCGATTACGAGTAAAGTTCATTGCGAATGAGTGAAGATTGTTCTCCATTCCAATAAGTGCTTCGTTGAATTCTACTGTTGACATTTTATTTTGTTTAATCAATGATAGGTCAAAGTTAAACAAAAAGTGTTTAATGTTTCAAAAAAAAAGTTAAACAAAATAAAATTAACATT
>JBEIKR010000092.1:0-10917 GCA_040379705.1 Crocinitomicaceae bacterium | reverse complement strand
TCAATTTACTAATCACCGTAATACGTAAGAAAATCAAGAGAAAATGGGCGTTCTCCAACCTTGCCAGCTTCTGCAGATTGCACTTATTCAACTACATTCATTTGATGAAATTCCTTGAAAATCCAGAGAAAGACTGGCTCAAAGAATACGACGCTCAACTTCAGCTTGAATTTAGCAGTTCTTAAAAAGGGGGGGGCTTACTTTTGAAAATGTTAAATCAATATCAATAAAATCAAGGGCTTCAGGAAGAAAATTGGCTAATTTGAATTTTTATCGGACAGTAGTGAAAAAAATTTGAAAAAGAAATCATTCTATATCCTTTTTCTGGGCGCGTTGTTTTGCAGTCTATTTTTTCCAACATCCGCTCAGGTAAATTGGCAAATTACAGATCTTCAAACACATAAGTGTTTTATACAGAACAATGGTCAGTTAGATGATTTTCAAGATAATCAAGTACTGTATCATTCAGAATACAACGGAATTAAGTACTTTTTTACGAAAAATGGTTTTTTCATTGTTCACCATTCTATTAAGGCCGAAGAAATCACTTCGCCAACACGAAAAACAGAAGAAGAGTTTGAACACTTTGAAATCGATGAAAAATTCATTCAGTATACATTTCTGTCGGCAAATAAAAATGTTGAAATAAGCTATGAAGATGAGCTTCCTTATTACTTTTCCTTTAGTAAATCAATAAATAAGAAAAGAGAAACAATCATTTCCAAAGGATACAGGAAAATTACGTACAGTAACATCTATCCGAATATTGACCTTGAGTTCGTCTTCTCTGAAGACCATGGTTTAAAGTACAGTTTTATTTTGCGCAAGGGAAGTACTGTTGATGACATCAAGATTCAGATTCCAGATGCGAAGATTGAATTGCGCACTCAACATCTTTTATCCATAGCATCCAATCTTGGCAGTATGAAAGATAGTTTGGGAAGCGTTTTTGAAAAACAATCGCTACAGCCTGTTGCTTGCAGTTATACATTGAAAAACAATGTTGTTGGCTTTGAATTACCTTTTGAAAAAATTTCAAAAACAATCATTCTTGACCCTTGGGTAACCACAAATCTAGATGTAATCCCAAATAGGACTTATGATGTTGATTTTGACAGCGAAGGGAATGTTTATGCCCAAATTGAAAAAAGCGGGCTCACGACTGTACTTGTAAAATTAAATAGCCAAGGTCAAATTCTTTGGGTTTATCAGCCTGGTTTTGATATCTGTTATGGCGATTTTGCCATAGATAAATCCGTAAATCATATTTATTTGGTAGAAGGATATAGTGCAGGAGGTGCAAGAGTTGTTAAGATCAATAAAAATGCCCAAGAGCTTGCTTTTTTCCAGGGCGATCCCTATTTTCAGGAAATGTGGCGAATTTCCTTTAGCAAGTGTGACAATAGAGCGGTGATTGCCGGGGGAGGTGTTAATAGCCCAACCCATCAAACCTGTTTTTTGGACACTGCATTGGCTCAAATGACGATGGTCCGATACGTCAACACCAGCAACTGTTGTCATGATGTAAATATGTTAGCTCTTGATGAATATGGTAGTTGTTATCAGGTAACCAATAGACCAACATTTGATAATGATGGTTTATTTGATAATCAGCTTGTTAAACTTCCCTTGCCAAATTTATTACCTGTTACCTATTCTGTTTCCTCCGGATACAATTTCACCGAAATATCAAATAACCTTCTTTATATTCCTGGGATTCCGCAAAATTATGAAAATGGATACAATGGGATAGCAACCATCAACAATAAGGTGTACACGACCAATGGATACAAAGTCACAAGATGGGATGGGACAAACGGCGCAGTGTTAAATAGGTTTTCAATTGATCCTTGCTGCCCAGGCATTGACTCAACCTATATTTATTGGTGTGGTATCGCCGTTGATGCTTGTGAAAATTTATTTGTGGGTCATAAAAATGAAATCCTACACTATGATTCATTGTTAAATTTGGTGAATACCATCCCGTATCCAGACACCATTACAGATCTCGTTTTAGGTTTAAATAATGATCTTCTCGTTGCAGGCTATAACTCTGTGGGTAAAATTTCTTTACAAACCAATCCAAACTGTCAATACGCATTCATCGATATAGAACCCAATGTCATAGCATCTACATGCACTGAGAAAGGTTCCGTGAGCATTCAAGTTTTTGGGGGTACTCCACCCTATGACATCATTTGGAATACAACACCTCCGCAGTATGGCAATGTTGCAACGAATTTAAATCCTGGGCTCTATACGGTAACTGTGAACGATTCGAAATGCAAAGGAATAAAAGTAACAGATACGGTAGAAATAACCGGAATAATCGATCTTAACCAATTGGTTTCACACATCGAACCTGTCAATGTTTTTACTCCCAATAATGACGGTGTAAATCCCGTTTTTATTCCCTATTTGGAAATCATAGAAAATCAGAATTATTTTTCTTCATTTGAATATACACTAGAAATATTCAATCGATGGGGCAATAAAGTATTTGAAACCTTAGACCCAAGCACCGGTTGGAATGGAAAAACTGGAGATGGCACTGATTTAAGTGAAGGCGTTTATTTTTGGAAAATAAGCATGAAAACGGATTGCGATGAGGACCGTATCGAGAAACAGGGCTTTTTACATCTAATTCGATAGTTTGCCGAGTTCCTTCAACAAAATGCTGCGGCTATAAAGAATGGATTTAATTGATGATTGGGCTTTTAACCGCAGAGGCACAGAGAATTCAGCATCTAATCATTACTAATTCGTTTAACCCCATCGATCAATTTTGCTTCATTAAAATTCATGAGCAATCCTTTGGATTTATTGGAGATTTTCAAGTAGGTAATCATTTGAGCCATATGTACTGGCAGCAGTTCTTTTACTGATTTCACTTCAATAATGACTTGATTTTCCACCAATAAATCAATTCTATAACCGATTTCCACCCTCACATTTTTGTACTTTACGGGAAGTTCAACTTGTCTCTCGACAAAAATTCCCATTTGCTCAAGTTCATAAAACAAACATGCTTCATACGTTGATTCAAGTAGTCCTGGTCCTAGAGTTCTATGAACCTCAATTGCTGCTCCTATAATTGTTTTTGTTAAATCATTGACTTCCATATTTTTCTTGTTTATTAACCAACAAAAGAATTCAAAACCTCAATGGATCTTAAAAATCTCGTGTTCCTTGAATTCAGCTAACTGCGAACATTTTTTAACACAATCGCAGGGGTATGTTGACTAACTTAATCCAACTGTGAAACTCAGTTTATTCATCTCTGAACATTAATTTACAAAAAAAATCAATAGTCTGAATCACTGTAGATTATTTCTTTACACGGCGTTTCAGAGAAATTAAATAATTTCTAGAAGGACGAGAATGAAGCAAGTTTGTTCGTCAACTTAATGCGTAATCCACAAGCTTGGATTCAAGGCTACACTAGATGTGCCTGCGACTTGGTGTATCTCAAAATGCGCTACGGATAACCCCTCTGTTACGAGTAAGGTTCCAATCGCTTGTTTGGTGGTCACCTTGCTTCCGATTTTCACATAGGTATCTTGTAGGTTGCTATACACCGTGCGGTAGTTTCCATGCTTGATGATCACTACTTTTCCAGCGCCAGGGATATTCAAGACACTGGTTACTTCGCCCTCAAATACTGCCCTTACAGATGCCCCTTTTGATGCACTGATATCCACACCATTATTATTTGTAAAGACATTGTCTAAGGTCGGGTGTGCGTTGCGGCCAAAACTTTCAGTGATCGAACCTTTATCTACCGGCCAAGGTAATTTTCCTTTGTTGCCTTCGAAACTCTTGCTCAAGGCAGCAGACTCCTTCGTTTCAGGAAGAGTTGTTTCCTTTTTGGTTGTGGTAGTCACAGTTGTCTCTGGCTTTGTGTTGGTGGTTGCCGTTCCGCTTGTAGCTGTAGTTGAAGTGGTCGATTTCTTTTCCTTTTCGGCTTCCGATTTTTTGCGCTTCGCATCCGAATCAGCAATTTCTTTTTGAATGGCTGAATTGATCTTTTGCTTTAGATTTTCTTTCTTTTTTTCGTCTTCCTTCAATTGCGACAACAACTTGGATTCCTCTTGCTTGAACTTCCTGTAAACTTCTTCTTGCTTCCGTTTATCCTTCTCAATGACAGACTTTTCTCCACGCTTTTCATTCAATATTTTCAATTTATATTCCTTCTCTTGCTGTATTGCTGAAATCTCCTTGGAAATCAGTGATTTATGCTGCCGAATCATACGAAACTGCTTCAACTGAACATCCGCGATTCGCTCCAGATATGAACCTCGCTTGATTGCTTCGTTGTACGTTGAGGCGGAGAACAAATACATCAACTTTCCGAACTTATTTCGATGTTTGTAGGCATACAGGAGAAGTTGACGGTATTGTTCCTTAAGATTCGCAAGGCGTTTTGTCAATTCCTTTACCTCTGCATCTTTTAAAATTACTTTTACTTCGGCCCCTCGCACTTGTTGATCAAAGTTCGTCACAAGTTCTTCGCGAAAACGGATTTGATTGTCGATCAAACGCAATTCATTTAATGATGCTTTGGCATTGTTCTTCGTTTTATCTAACAAGGAACGAGTGTTAGAAATTTTCTTTTCCAAATTGGATTGCTCCTTTTTCAATTTTTCACTCGTGGATTGCGCAAAAGTATTTCCTGCAAAAATAAAGGTGAGCACCCAAATTAGTTTACTTACATTCTTCATAGCCTTCTGGTATTACCATGATTAACGGTTGTGGTTGATCAATTTCCACCTTATCATAAGAAAGTTCAATGCGGATATCGTTCCGTGGAGAAATGATACGGATATACACTTCAAGAGGAATGGAATACCCTGCCACCGTGTCTCGCTTCAAATAGTCCACACGAATGGACGTCGAATCTTCTGGACTTTCAATCAACATTCCCTTCAAGGATTTCGCATCATCACCTATAAAGTACTGAATCGCAATATCTTCACGTTGAGGCACTTTATCTTGCTTGTCGATGCGCTTTAATTCACGTTTTTTATGCGAGGACACAATATAATTGCGTGGATCGTGAATCACAAAATACTTCTGAGTGGTGTCGTAATCGAGTGGCATGCCCAAAATCAGTTCTTCAATGTTGCGGTAATTGAAATCTATCCCAAAGTTGTCCTTGATGTAACTTAAGCTTTGACGGATGTAGCATTTATCGCGTTTGTTTACAATGGTTACACTATCAGTTGAAATGATTGCGTTAACAATTGGAATTCTCGCATAAGTGATCAACGTATTGATGGCGCTATCTTTCACCATGCGCACCGAGGTTTTGAAACTGATGTTCTGATTTGTATCTGTATAGGTCGTACTAATTTTTGTGTAGAAAAACCCAGGTTTGGGTTGTGACAAACTATCGAGCACGTGAATCAGTTCCTGTGGTTTTTTCTTGGGCAATTTTACTTCTTCCGTTTCCGTCAATTGCTTGGCGCAAGAGAACAGAAAAAACGGAATGCTCAGTAGAACAATCCAGTTAGTTCGTTGGGTCAAAATATGTTTTCTTTTCAATTTTCTTATCTAAGAGTTTATTGGTCGAACCAAGCTCCTTTGCCTTCATCCAAAGTTCAACGGCTTTCAGCGCATCACCAGCCTTGCTGTATGCATCACCAAGATGTTCAACGATAATCTTGTCAGAAGGTTTTAATTCATCCGCTTTTTTGAAAAAAGTTATCGCATCTGCATACAAATTCAATTGAAAAAGAACCAAGCCTTTGGTATCTAAAAACTGTGCTACCGATGGATTGTCTTTCAAGACAGCGTCAATCAATTCCAGTGCATACGCCAAATCTATTTTGCTCAAAGCCAATCGATTCGCATAATTTGTTCGCAATAAGCTACTCTCAGGATCCATTTTGATTGCATCCTGATAAGCATCTTTTCCTTCGCTGATTTTTCCAAGGCCAAAATACGCTTCTCCCAACTGCCCATAGATCTCTGCTTCTAATGCTTTGTCACCAACAACTAGCTCTTTTCCTGTTTGTAGCACTGTGATGGCCTCATCGTATTTCTTCAACTGAACAGCACTTACACCGCTGAGTAAATACACAGATGGAATGGATGGGAAATACTCCATGCATGTCTTGCTGTCCTCATACAACCACTCGAATTTTCCTTCTTGGTATTCCATTAACAATACTTGGTTCCAAATCGGGTATTGATTTTTATCATACTTCAGCGCCTCACGATAGGACTCCAATGCCTCGATTTCTTTTTCTGCCCGCAGCAAATAATCTCCTTTAATGGAGTGGGACTTCGCCTCAGTGGGATATTGAGCCACAAGAGCATCTACCAAGTCATACACCTCCTGATCAATCTTTGATGACTTGTCGTAAATGCCAATGAGTATTTTCATTTTGGTGTCAAGATCTACATCTACGCAAGAAAATGCTGCTTTCAATTGTAAAAGCTCATCTTGTTTGCGCCCTTTCTGACGGTAGATGTCCGCCAAGGCCAAACGCGCTCGTCCGTTGTTAGGATCCGATTTCACCAAAGCCTCCAACATGGATATTGCTTCCTTCTCACGTCCCGTTTGGAAGTAAAAGTCAACCAATGTCGCCAACAATTGTGGGTCTTCAGGGAACTCTTTTCGGGCTTTCTCAATTTCGTTGATTGCCTTATCCACTTGTTTGATTTGAAGGTAAAGGTTGAATTTCTGCAACGCCAATTCGGGATGTTTACCAACTTGTTCCTCCATTTTATCCAAGGACTTGATGGCCTCGTCGATTTTACCCACTTTCATTAAACACTCCGCGTAGCCATAGAGCCATTCTACATTTTGAGGAGCGTACTTCACCAATTTTTCAAAATTCTTAACCGCTTCAGCATAGTTGCCGCCCTCAAAATACATGTACGCCAACTCCTGTGTGTACCATATGTTTTTTGGATCCAACTTCACCGCCATCTTGATATATTCTGACGAGCGCGCTTGATCATTTTTCATCAGGTAACATTCAGACAAGGCATAGTAGGCCGCATCATCAGGCCTGATCGCAATGCATTCTTCAAACTTTACGATTGCTTCATTGATTTGTCCCCGTGTCTTTAAGCGCACCCCTTCGTGGAACTTTTCAATAAATGGAAAATCCTTGGTCGAAAAACCATCCGTTGATTTTTTCGCCGTCCCACACGCGGTATGAACGGCAATGAGCACTATTAATCCGAGTCTTTTCATTCAATCACAGAATAATCACCTAAACTAATATCTCCCGCCTTGCCTTGGTATTTAGCATACGAACCAATCATAGAATCCTTCAGCACTGCATCGGAAATGTGGGTGTTTTCTTGAATGATCGAATTTGATATAATCGTGTTGCGAACAACTGTTCCTGCGCCGATGGAAACATGCGGACCAACCACTGAATTTTCAATCACCACATTGTCACCAACATAACACGGAGGAATAACGATTGAGTCGACCATTTTGGCAGATGCTGAAAACATCAATGCATTGTTTTCGTAGTCAAACTCGAGCACACGTTGATTGGTTTCTACCGTCACTGCTTTATTGCCGCAATCGAGCCATTCTGACACTTCTCCTGGCTTAAAACGGTACCCTGCTTCCGTCAAACGACGAAGTGCATCAGGCAATTGGTACTCTCCACTTTTAATTACATTATGATCAATGAGGTACTCTAACTCTTGCAATAGACGTTGGCCATCTTTGAAATAATAAATGCCTATCATCGCTAAATCAGATACAAATTCCTTCGGTTTCTCTACGAAGTCAATAATCTCACCGCTGTCATTCATTTTAATTACTCCGAAAGCACTTGGATCCTCGATTTGCTTCACCCATAGGATGCCATCATCATTCGGGTCGATGCGGAAGTTTGCCTTAAACAAAGTGTCTGCAAATGCCACCACAACAGGACCTTCCAAGGCAGATTTTGCACAAAGCACGGCGTGACCCGTTCCAAGGGGCTCATGCTGGTAATGGATTGTACCTTTTGCTCCAAGCTTTTCCGCTACAGCAATTAACTCCTTTTCCACTTCAGGACCAAAGTCACCAATAACAAACGCAATTTCTTCAATCGGTTCGGCACAAACCGCCGCAATATCTTCCACCAAGCGATGTACAATTGGCTTTCCACCAACAGGAACAAGCGGCTTGGGTACAGTGAGTGTATGTGGTCTGAGGCGACTTCCACGTCCAGCCATCGGGACAATTACTTTCATTGAATCGAATTTTTTCTATTTATCAAACAATCAACGTGTTCCAGTGCTACCAAAACCACCTGCTCCACGATCGGTTTCTGTCAGCGTTTCGCTTTCATCCCACTCCACTTGAAGCACAGGAGCAAAAACAAGTTGTGCGATGCGTTCGCCATTTTCCACCGTACACTCCTCATCGGACATATTGAATAAAATGACACCCACCTCACCTCGGTAATCCGCATCAATTGTTCCTGGGGTATTTAACACAGAAACACCTTTTTTCAATGCTAAACCACTGCGTGGACGCACCTGGCATTCATAACCTTGGGGAATCTCAAGAAACAATCCTGTGGGAATCAATACACGAGACATCGGTTTCAAGACAACGGGTGAATCAATATTGGCTCGAACATCCATCCCTGCTGAACTGCTAGTTTCATAGGCAGGTAATGCATGGCTTGATCGGTTAATGACTTTTACTTTCATTCGTTGATTTTACTAGTCAAAAGTACGAAATTGAAAGGGAGGGATTTTTCAGTGATTTCGGAGTAATGAACAAAACAATTAACAAAAAGTGATCTCTGGTCTTACACCACTTTTCTCAATGACTTGCGCTCCATCTGAAAAACCATCGCTACATAAAGGAAAATCAAGCCATTGTGCACAATAAACCGAGATGTAACAGACTGTAAATCAACACCTACACAAAGTAAATAAACAAGAAGTGCACCTCCGATGTAAAGGACAAATTTGCGTTGATTGTATTTGATCGGATAAAAGCGCTGACCGAGCATGTAAGACGCAATCATTTGTGCGGCATAAACAATCAAGGTCGCCCACGCACTTGCCATGTAGCCGTACTCTGGAATAAACAGAATGTTGATCAATACCGTCAATAAAGCACCTCCAATGGCAATATAGGCGCCAAAGGTTGTTCGTCCACTGAGCTTATACCAGATACTTTGGTTGTAGTAAATTCCCAGGCACACATTGGCCATCAATAAGATTGGAACGACTTTCAGTCCAACCCAATAGGCTTCGTTTTGAATAAAATGCTTGAAAATATCCAAGTTGAGCGATACAACAAGGAACACCAAGCATACCACACCGATAAACAAATTCATGACGCGCGCATACACTTTGTTCCGATCATCGCTCTTCATTTGTGCAAAGAAAAACGGTTCTGCCGCGTAACGGTAGGCTTGTAGCAAGATGGTCACCAACATCGCCAACTTGTAACAGGCGCTGTATATACCCACTTCACTTTCAGCAATATGCAAAGCCTCTGCGGAGGATCCTTCGGTGACAAAAAGTATCTGCTTGAGTAGGATTCGGTCCAAAGTTTCGTTAATGATCCCCGCAAATCCAGCAATGACCAATGGAAAAGAGTAAAAGATCATCTCCTTGGCTAGTTCCTTGTCGAAGGAAAAACGCAACTCGCTGAAGTCCTTATACAGCAAGACAGGCTTCAATAATGAGGCAAAAAGATTTGAGAACAGAATGAACAATACCCCTTCTTCCGGAAGCTCTGGATTGAAAATCACGAGCATGAAGAATAGGTTTAACAACACATTCAGAATTATAGAAGCAAATTGAATGGTCGCAAACCGCGCAGCCTTTTCCTCTGAACGAAGTTTCGCTAAGGGTAATGCTGTAACCGCATCAATGCAGACAATCGTCCCCAAAAGGATGATGTACTCATTGTGATCTGAATACAACATAAGGTCGGCGATGTCCTGATTGAAATACAGCAATGCAAAATAAAACAAGACATTGATTCCAATTACGGTCAAAAAGCCATTACGAAATACCGCTTCTTTGTCCTCTTTTTGTTGAAGAAAACGAAAAAAGGCCGTTTCCATTCCAAAAGTCAACAGCACCACAAGGAACGCTACCCATGCATACAATTCCGAAACAACGCCATAATCCGATGGATCGATAAATACACTCGTATAAAGCGGTACAAGCAGGTAATTCAATAGCCGGCCAATGATGCTTGACAGACCATATACAGCAGTTTGCCCCAGTAATTTACGGATGGGGTTTGACATTAAGCGCGGAAGTTAGGCTTTCGTTTTTCGAGAAATGCGGATGTTCCTTCCGTAAAATCCTTGGTGCCAAAGCACTTTCCAAACTCTTCGATTTCCACCTCATAGCCATTGACACCATCCGCATAATTGGCATTGATTGAACGAATGGCTGCAGCAATCGCTGTGGATGAGTTGTTCAAGATTTTAGCGGCGATTTCTTCTGCCTTTGCCATCAATTGTTCCGGTTCAACAACCGCATTCACTAAGCCCCATTGCAACGCTTCATCAGCCTTGATCATGCCCGCTGTAAATACCATTTCATTGGCCTTTCCGCGACCAACCAATTGTGCCAAACGCTGTGTCCCTCCGTAGCCTGGAATTACCCCTAGTGATACCTCTGGAAGGCCCATGCGCGCTGTGGTTGAAGCGACACGGATGTGCGAACACATCGCCAACTCCAAACCTCCACCTAAGGCGAAACCATTCACAGCGGCTATAACTGGGGTGCTAAGATTTTCAATAAAAGTAAAGAGTGACTTCTGGCCGTTCATCGCCAATTCACCACCTTGAGCAATGTTGAAATGCGCAAACTCTTTAATATCTGCACCCGCAACAAACGACTTTTCACCAGAACCTGTAAGGATAATCACCCCTGTGTTCGCGTCTTCGTTTGCGGCATCCATCGCTGCATGCAATT
>JBEIKR010000091.1:0-11199 GCA_040379705.1 Crocinitomicaceae bacterium | reverse complement strand
TGTCGGAAAAAGAATGGGAGCAATTGGGGAAGGAACCTTTGAATGACCTGAAAGGTCAGAAATTACGTGTTTTGACAACAGTTGTGACTGAGGATGAAGAAGAACTCATCGAGATGATTCCCATGCAGGCCAGTGCGGGATACGCATCGGGGTATGCGGATCCAGATTATTTGAAAGTATTGCCAACGTTCTATTTGCCTTTTCTATCCAAGAATAAAAAGTACCGCTCTTTCCCAATTAAGGGAGATTCAATGCCTCCTGTTGTTGAGGGTTCGTATGTAGTTGCTGAATATATCCAAAACTGGATGACGATTCGTTCGGGAACGCCATGTATCGTAGTCACGAAAGATGAGGGAATTGTCTTTAAGGTAGTTCACAACCTGCTGGAATCGAGTCAATCGTTTCAGTTGTGTTCCACAAATACCTTTTATGCCCCTTATCTCGTTCATGCCAATAACATCATCGAAATGTGGAAATTCGTGAATTACATTTCTCCTGAGTTGCCCGAAGTTCGCATGGATGACACAGATCTCAGCAAGTCAATTCAAAGTCTTCAAAAGGAGGTACATGAGTTGAAGGTGGCGATGGGAAAGTAAGGACTTTAATTAGGATGTCTATTTGGAGTATTTAATTCCTTGTTGATGCGATGCATTAACCCTGTTCAGTTTATTTCTTAACATTCGATGTGTTTCCCGTTCTAGATTTGCATCATTTTTTTTAGTACCGAGACCTCGACTATTTTATCTGAAACTTCCCGTTTAAATAGCTAATCTTTTCTTCCAAGTGTAATGTTTTTAGCGTTTTTCTTAGATGTTCTTTGCTGATCTGAAATTCTGATAAACACTCTTGTTCAGTGCGTGGCTCTTGTAAAAAGTCAAGAATAGTTTGTATCATCGAATATGCCGCATGAGATTCCTGAAGCATCTCCACTCTGCAAACATCACATATACCACATTCCTCGGAAGATTGACCAAAGTAGTTTAGTACTTGAATCGTTCGACATTCATTCGCCTGGAGGAAACTTCGCACGGCCGACAATCGTTTTTCAGCATAGGCTTTTCGAGTACCATACATTTCTGGTTGAATGCTTAAATAATCATCCGGAAGACGCTCGTGTATAAGTGTAATCGTTGGCATATCTGTTTTCCATGTTATATCTACAATCCCAAATTTTTCTAGTTCTTTGAGTTGTTTTTCGATCTGAGGAAATGTCATTTTTAACCGTTGCGCAAAGACCTTTTCATCAATGGCAAAATATTGATCAAAAATACCGGGATAACTCCTACTCAGCATAGAGATCAAAGGTCGAAACTGCTCGTGATGCACTTGAAAATCGTACAATGCAGTATTACCTATAGCCAATCGTAGTTTTGTTGGCTGATGAATGGCCTCAGAAAGCGTGAGGTCGCCGTTCATTTCGAGAATTTTTAAACTGCTAAATGTCGATGATAAATCCAAACTAAATGTGCTGCAAAAGGTGCGAAGATCAAAGGGATATGTTTCATCCTTTCCTGAACCAATCGCTATTTTCAAGAAACTGCAAAGCGCTCTGTAGGTCAATTTGATTTGGTCGAGAGGGGGGAACTGTTGGACTAAAAATTCCTCAAGCTGCTCTATGTCATTTTTACCGAGATAGGTGATGGCTCTACTCGCCTTTCCATCTCTACCTGCACGCCCTGCTTCTTGAAAGTATGCTTCTAAAGAGGAGGGGAATTCGAAGTGTAAAACATAGCGAACATTTGGTTTGTCGATCCCCATCCCAAAAGCATTGGTCGCCACCATGATTTTTGTTTTCCCAGAAATCCAAGCACTCATCATGGTAGAGCGATCTTGTTTGTTCATCCCACCATGGTAAACTCCTACGCTCAAACCATGCGCATGAAGCAATTGCGCCAGGTCTTTGACACTCTTCTTTGTTTGACAGTAAACGATCCCTGTTTGACCCGGTAACGATTGGCAAAAATCAATAATATCCTTTGATTTATTGGAAGAAGCATAGCACTCATAACTCAAATTGGATCGAATGAATGATGCCTCAAAAATCTCAGGTTTATTTAATTCCAGTTGTTCTAGGATGTCTTGACGAACAGTGCTTGTCGCCGTCGCTGTAAGTGCAATTATTGGAACATTTGGTTGTAGTTTTCGAAGCTCTTTTATATCCAGAAATGAAGGTCTGAAGTCATGTCCCCATTCTGAAATACAATGCGCTTCATCCACCACAATCAAACCGATATTCATGAGTTGAAAGCGTTCTTTGAACAGTTTTGATTGCACACGTTCTGGAGAGGTATACAAGAAATCCAAGCCTCCAAATCGCGCATTGTCCAAAGTGAGATCAATTTCCCTGTAACTCATTCCGCTTATGACCGATTTCGCGCGAATCCCACGTTTCTCCAATTGATCCACTTGGTCTTGCATGAGTGCAATAAGCGGAGAAATAACCAATGTTAATCCTTCTCGCGCCAACCCAGGGACTTGGAAGCATACAGATTTCCCACCACCAGTGGGCAACAATGCGAGTACATCATGACCATTGATTACCGCATCTGAAATTTCTTCCTGAAGTGGTCTGAATTGGTCGAACCCCCAATATTTTTTAAGTATGTCGCGGCTTTTTTGCATGAATGATTGTGCAAATCAAAGATACAGCTTTTGCCTATGTTACATGTTGTTATCATCGAGTATTGTGTGTATATTCGCATACAATTTTTTATATGTTGCCAGAAACTCTTTCCATTAAAGTAACACCAACAACGCACAGCAGAATCGGTGAGGTGGATTTCGATAACCTGCCGTTTGGTCGTATTTTCTCTGATCACATGTTAGTCATGGATTACAAAGAAGGAGAATGGCAGCAGCCTGAAATTATGGCGTTTGGTAATCTTTCTTTACATCCTGCAACTTCTGCCATTCATTATGGTCAATCCATTTTTGAGGGAATGAAGGCAAACAAAACGCAAGATGGGGAAATACTTATTTTCCGTCCAGAGATGAATGCACAGCGTTTTATGGAGTCTTGTGAGCGCATGTGCATGCCTACCATTCCTGAAGAGGTGTTCATCGAATTGGTAAGAAAAACGGTTGAAGTAGATAAAAACTGGGTTCCTTCGAAAGATGGCGATTCGTTATACATCCGTCCGTTCATGTTCGCAACAGATGATTTTATTGGAATCAAACCTTCTGAAACATACAAATTTGTGATTTTTACTTGTCCTGTTGGAGCATATTACTCTGAACCGGTGAATGTGAAAATTGAAGAGTTCTACACGCGGGCTTCAGCAGGCGGGGTAGGTCGTGCGAAGACTGCAGGAAATTATGGAGCTGCTTTGTTTCCAGCGAAACAAGGACAGTTAAAAGGATTCCATCAACTCGTTTGGACGGATAGCAAAGAACACAAATACATTGAAGAATCGGGAACAATGAATATCGTTTTCGTGATCAATGGGGTGCTCGTTACTCCCTCTGAAGATGCAGATACAATTTTGCGCGGTGTAACAAAACGTTCAGTGATTGAAATAGCTCAAAGCTGGGGGATTCCAGTAGAAGAGCGTAAGGTTTCAGTGGAAGAGGTGGTGAATGCGATCAAAGATGGTACTTTGACGGATGCTTTTGGGGCAGGAACAGCTGCGACAATTGCTCCCATTGTTAAAATAGGATTCCGCGATGAAGTGTTGAACTTACCTTTGGAAGGAAGAGAAATTTCGACAAAAATTAAGAACTACCTTGACGATTTGAAAGCTGGTAAGGCCGAAGACACCTTTGGTTGGTGTTTACATGTATAAGCATTGTCATTCATTTCATAAATCGTATGGATTCTAAGCGTTTTACGCATCTATTGCGAAATGCATCTATGAAATCTGTATTCATTTTCTTGTTAGTAATCCTTTACGCACAGCAGTCCTTTGCGCAAGATTCCATTGTAGTATGTGTCAACGTCACTGATGACGAGCGTGGTGAGCCCATTCAAAACGTTACCATTCAAATCAATGGACTGAATGTTAGCGATCAGGAAATTGTTCGAACCTACATGAAAGGAGTAAGTTGCATTTCTGTTTCGGTGCCTACCACATTGACATTGTATTTCTCACATCCTTTGTTCAATCCTGTTACGGTAACGAAGAAAATACCTAAATCTGAGGATACCCTTCAAATTTCTGTTGAAATGCATCCCATTCGCAACCAGTTGTTGAATGAAGTGGTGGTGAAAGCGCCTGGCGTTCCCGACACAGTGTTTGAATCAACTCGTTTAAGTGTAGCAGATTTTGAGGTACTAAACGATGGTAGATTGGTGCTTTTAACCTATCCGAAAAACTTGAAAAAGGGTAGTGAATTGCTGCTTTATGATGGTATAAGCATTCTTCATTCGTTTCGTGTTCCTGGAAGAGCAGAGGAATTAACACGCGATTACCGTGGCAATGCCCACGTGGTATGCCAGGACAATGTATTTGGACTCTTGGTGAAGAATCAAAACGTCGGCGTGGCGTCCTTGGAAAAAGGCTATTTCTTAAAGTATGTAGCTCCGATAGTCGATACGGTGCATTCCAAAATGTTCTTTTCGAATTACAGTGATGTTTATCCGGCCTTTACCTATTTCACTTTCGATCAGTATGATTCGTCATATTCAAAGATCATCGATGTGCAAGATGATTTGATGATGGAATTGTACCGATCAGAATACAAATGGGCGGATGTGAGAACAAAACTTTGGGCAAAGGAACAGGAAAATGCAACGGGAATTGATGCAGAAGTGTGGGTTGGCGCAAATTATTTCACGCAATCGCTCTATTACAAAGAAGTATATGCACCACTTTTTTATCGCAATGATTCTGTGTTCGTATTTGACTATTACAAAGATTTATTGTTCCATTTTGATAATCAAGGAAATCGACTTGACAGTGTGCCCATTTACCACCATTATCAACCAAAAGTAACTGGTTGGAAACGTCAGTTGATACAAGATCGTGTAACAGGTCAGGTCTATGCGGTGTTTGATCGTGCGGGTTATTCTTATTTAGGTTTGGTCGATTTGACAACAGGTCAAATTTCGGAAAAGGTGAAGTTAGAATTCAGATACATTGACAAACTTCAAGTGCACAACAATCAGGTATTCTATGTGTATCGACCATTTGAGTCCGTTCAGAAACGCTTTTTATACAAAGAACGATTGCCTTATGAGTTCGGTATTTCTCAGGTACTAGACGGCGATGAACCTGCGGTTGAAGAATAACTAGTCGGCAGAATCCACCAACCATCGTCTTGCCATAGGACCTTCATTCATGATGAGATCAAGAATTGAAAGGTTGGGAATAAAACCATTTTCAACCTCAAATACTTGATGATATCTTCTTGTGGACAATCGATCATCAAACGGAAAATGTCGAAAGTCACTGGCTGCTAATGGAAGAGAAAATTCTTTGGTGTATTCTATCTCTAAATTTTCGATGGATAACCATTCGATTACTTTCTCGGTAATGACTTTGTTCAACCTCATGAGATTTTTCTCACCAGAGAAAATAAGATGTTTCACCTCGTCACAGTAATGTTCAAAAAAAGGGGAGGATGCGTATGCACTTGCAATCGTCCGCCAATGGTCGTTTTGCCAGTGATCGGTATATGAAATTTCAATGTCTTCCATCACCGTTTTATTTCCATTTTTCTTGACAACAGGAACGGATAATTGCCGTAGCCCATTGGAAACCATAATGTCGCAACGCGTGCGCACAGATTGCTTAACGAAATGCTCTTTCGCTTCAATGCGCACCTCATCGGCACAAATCAATTCTCGGAAATAGGCGATGCTTCCAAAATAAGCTGTTGGAAACACAGAGGTCATTAGCGAATGAATTTAAACAATCGTTCCCAACGAATTCCCAAATACGGACTTTTCGAGAACCACACCATGGATGCTTTTCCAACAATGTGATCTTCTGGCACAAAGCCCCATACGCGCGAATCTGCAGAGTTGTAGCGGTTGTCTCCCATCATCCAGTAATAATTCATGGCGAATGTATAGTTTTTCGTTTTCTTTCCATCGATATAAATGCCGTCCTTCTTTTCTTGAAGTGTATGTCCTTCATACGCAGTGATAATGCGTCGGTACCATGCGATATTTTCTGCACTAATTTTTATGGTTTGACCTTTACGAGGCACTTGAAATTCATGGAAATCTGTCGTTGTGTTGTTCCAATTGATATCTTTCGGGAACATCGTCAAGTTGTTGATCATCTCAAAAGGCGTTGGAACATGATTCTTCGCATACTGTGGTTCCAAGTCCACTGAAAATTTTGCATCTGGGAAACGTTTTTTCAAAGTATTGAGCTGGGAGCGAGTAAGGTTCATTTTATAGGTTGTTCCTCCATCTTCAGAATAATAGTCGCCACGCTCTTCCTCCAAACCATATGTTTCGCGCATTGTCATGAGACTTGGCATCGCGAAATTCTCAACCACATAGCGCAAATTTTGAAACTGATGCACCTTCGCTTTTTTACCATTTACGTAAAGCACAGATTTTTCGATGCGCAAACGATCACCAGGAACACCAACGCAACGTTTGATGTAATTTTCACGCTTGTCAACAGGTCGATAAATCACACCATAATGCTGAATCAACACCCCTTCGCTATTGTCAAATGCCACCTTGTCTTCGGCCAACATGCGTCGCGCTTTATTTTTCCAAGAATCTAACTCTTTGATATAGGCTGCACCATGTGTGTTAATCAAATATTCATAAGCCATCATTTGTGCAACGCGTTCAGGATTTGCGGGCTTTTCATCAGCCTTCATTAAACTGTCATAGATGATCGTTGCAGCTTTTTGCATCAACGGATTGATCTTTTCATCTCTCCATAAACGCAGGGCTTCGTTGTTCACAATACCGTGGTAATCATGTCCCATTAATCCATTCGGCATTCTTGGGTCGTAAACAGCAGTATCTCCTGAAGGGTAATTGAACACCACGACATCATTTCTGTGGATGGATGTGAATCCAGGAAGTCGGGTATAGTTGCCTTTCTCTAATGTCGTATATGAACGAACATTCACCCATGGAACCGTGTTGTGCACCAAAGGATAGGAGAGAGGCGTCACAGGGACCTTTGGACCATAGGCCAACTTGTTTACAAAAAGGAAGTCACCCACCAAAAGTGTTTTCTCCATAGAACCTGTTGGAATCTGGAACGGCTCAAACACATAGGTGCGAATGATCAAGGCAGCAACAAGCGCAAACCAAATTGAATCCCCCCATTCTTTTACTTTAGATTTCGTTCCCGGTTTTTCACGCGAAACAGCACCAATTCCTAAAGCAATCGCATGACCAATCACTGGCAATGCTAGGAATAATGCAATATGATCACCCCATTTACGGTCCTCAGATTCCTTCGCATTGGCCCAATTGGTCTCTGGAAGAAAATCTTGCTTAGACGACGTAATTTTGTAAAATATGAGGTAAGGGAAAAAGATACCTTGGAGTGTATCTGCAAAAGAAAAGTACCCAAATCTGCGGATATAACTCACATTGATTACTGACCACATCACCAAATGTACGCCTGGAAAAATGAGCAGCAAGGACCAAAAAGGCTTGTGGCAAAATACTTTAAATGCGACGAAATAATTGTAACCAGGAACGAGTGCTTCCCAAGATTTTCGGCCGGCCTGTTCAAAACTTTTGTGCCACATCGCCAAATAGGGATGAGCGAGAATAAGTAAATAGAAATAGATAAAGCTCATTTTATGTAAGTTTTAATACGTCAGACATCGTAAATACACCTGTTTTTCCATGTAGAAATTCAGCGGCAATCACTGCACCCAATGCGAAACCTTTTCTATTATGGGCCTCATGAGAGATCTCAATGGTATCTACTTCCGAAACATAGCGAATGACATGGGTGCCAGGAACATCAGGCTTTCTAAAGGATGTGACAGCTAATTGACCATCCGTGGTGTGTGGAGTTTTATTTTCGGCATGCACCCACGAAACATAGTCATCATTGTTCTCCATCAGACCATTCGCAAGCGTAATCGCTGTTCCACTCGGTGCGTCAAGTTTTTGAAGGTGATGAATTTCTTCCAACGAAGCATGGTAATCAACATGGCCTTCCATCAGTTCAGCCAGTCTTTTATTGATTTCAAAGAAAATGTTTACACCAATACTGAAATTTGAGGCGTAAAGCAAGGCGGCATTTTTTTCTACCGCCTCAGAAAAAAGTGTTGTTTCGGAAGAATTCCAAGCGGTTGTGCCCACAACTACGGGGAGTTTTTTTGAAAAGCAAAAGCGAATGTGTTCTACAGCTAATTCAGGACGAGAGAACTCAATTGCGATATCAGCTTCGGATAGATCCGTCTTGTCAATCGGTGAGGCACTATTTACACGAGCAACAACCGTATGACCACGTTCAAGCGCAATCGACTCGATTGACTTGCCCATTTTACCATATCCGATGAGTGCTATTTTCATGCGTTGTTACTTTGTCGTAAAATTAAGGATTTTCGCGGGCTAGGATACTTCTATTGTTGAAATTCCAACGCATACCAATTCCAACGGTTTGTCCCATTGGGAAGGAAGGATAAATAGACATCGAAAGATCTTCTGAAATGTCGAATCGAACAAAATGAGCTTCAATACCGGCATCTACTAGTTGAAGTAGATAAACAAAACCTACACCTAGGATTGACAGATCTCGTTGATTTTGATACTGTTGGAAGAGTGTGAGAATGGCGTAATCGTCGTACAACGACCACTTATCGGACAATACCCCACCATTTTGTCGGTTGGTATATTCCGTTTTCAACTCTTTAACCGTTTGTTGATTGCTCCATAAAAAATAACCTGTGGCTCCTAATGCTGAATAAATTAGCGGGACTTTCCAAAAGGCCTTTTTCTTGCCTTTCCGCATATAAATGTGATTGTATATTTGTCCAGCACCGGGGATTACTCCCGAAAAGATGAGTGCGTCACGAACGGAATGAACATACCCTATCGTGCTATCGGCATGAATTGTTGTACTGTCTTTTGATGCATCCTTTTGAGCGAATACTGCAAAAGGAAGACAGCAGATGACAAAAAAGAAAACCCGAATCAACGGTTAAGAATTTCGATGATGCGGTTAAGGTCAACTTCTGAATTGAAATTCACCACAATCTTACCACCTCCGGCAATTGATTTTTTAATGTCAATGCGCGCTGAAAGTTTGTCACCAAGATGTTCTTTAAAGGTAAATTGCGCGGGTGTAACAGCAGGTTTACCAATGGATTTGGATTCAGGTTCTTTGCTTTCTTTTGGTTCAACATACCCTTCACGGATCAATGCTTCAACGTCTCGTACAGACAAGTCATCTTCAACAATACGACTGTAAATGGCCAATTGTAGTGCTTCATCTCCCGCAGAAACCAGTGCTCGCGCATGTCCCATGGAGATAATGGTGTCACGCACTGCAGCTTGAATATCCGCTGGAAGTTTTAATAAACGCAAATGGTTGGTGATACTCGATCTTGATTTAGCTACTTTATGACTTAACTGATCTTGTGTCAGGCTACACTCATCGATCAGACGTTGATAAGAAAGGGCTACTTCAATCGCATTCAGGTCCTCACGTTGGATATTTTCCACCAAGGCCATTTCAAGCATTGTTTGGTCGTTTGCCACGCGAATGTATGCGGGAACTTCTTTAAGACCAGCCATTTGCGATGCGCGAAAACGACGTTCACCAGAAATAAGTTGGTACTTGTCACGCCCCAACTTACGGACCGTCAATGGCTGAATAATACCATGAATTGCAATGGATTGACTCAATTGTTCCAAGGCATCTTGCTCGAATGTTGTTCGGGGATTAAAAGGGTTTGCTTCAATGCTCTCTATGGACAACATGGAAACAGAATTTACCACACCAGCGTTTTCTGATTTTGTTGTAATATCTGTTTCTGAGTTTTCTAGTAAGGCACTCAAGCCTTTCCCCAAACCTCCGCGTTTCTTCGGATTATTATTCATCGTAGAATTAAATTATTTTATCCTCGTTGTCCATTTGCGTCATGTTGTTCTTTTGCAACACTTCACGGGCAAAATTAAGGTAATTTATCGAACCTTTACTTCCAGCATCGTGCATCACGATGGTCATCCCGAAGCTCGGTGCTTCGCTTAATCGTGTGTTTCTGTGGATGACAGTGTCGAATACCAATTCTTGAAAATGTGTTTTCACCTCTTCCACAACTTGGTTGGCCAATCGTAAACGCGTATCATACATGGTGAGTAAGATCCCCTCTATTTCTAAGTCAGGGTTCAATCTTCCCTGGACAATCTTGATGGTATGAAGTAACTTGCCAAGTCCTTCAAGTGCAAAATATTCGCATTGAACTGGAATCATCACGGAGTCAGCAGCAGTCAAGGAATTGACCGTTATCAGACCCAATGATGGAGAACAGTCGATGATGATGAAGTCATATTGGTCTTTGATTTTTTCCAATGCCATCTTCAATTTTCGTTCTCGGTTTGGAAGGTTGATCATTTCCAATTCTGCACCAACTAAATCAATGTGGGATGGAAGAATGTCAAGATTTGGATTGTCTGTTTTTATGATTAACTCCGAAGGGTGCACTTCATTGATTAAACAATCATAGATATTTTTCGAGTTTTTGGGATCTAATCCAACGCCCGATGTCGCGTTTGCTTGCGGATCTGCATCAACAATAAGCGTTTTATACTCCAGCACACCGAGACAACCACCTAGATTTATGGCTGTTGTAGTCTTTCCAACACCTCCTTTTTGATTCGCTATTGCTATAATTTTTCCCATCAAGATATAATTCCCCGATAAAGATAGCACGATACAAAGGATTGCAAGAAAGATTTTTTCCCGAATTATCAACCATGAAGGTGTTGAAACTATCCTTTGAAAGAATTACGCGCGTTCTGATTTATAAATCATCAAAGGAAACAGAAGTAAACGTTGACGAATCATCTGATTTCTCTTCGAAATCATCTGAACCTCGCAATGAATCAATTTTACTTAAAACGTCGTCAAGTCCTTCTTTGAATTTCTCAAAATCTTCCTTATACAAGAAGATTTTGTGCTTCTCATAGTTTTCGCGCCCATCATTAAAATGAGTCTTTTTGCTTTCGGTCAATGTGATGTACAAATCATTCCCTTTCGTAGATTTAACATCGAAAAAGTAGGTGCGTTTTCCAGCACGAACTACTTTTGAATAAAC
>JBEIKR010000090.1:0-11253 GCA_040379705.1 Crocinitomicaceae bacterium | reverse complement strand
GTAGATGGTAAATTTGATGCAACCAATGTTCCAGTTCCTTGATTGCATACTAACGATTTTTGACAGCTGTTAGTCGGATTCATTTGATCAATCGTGTTGATATAGTACCAATCACTCTGAATTTTTTCAGCAGTAATGTCCAATATGACAAATCCTTTTTTCGTTAGCTCGACATACTTGAGGTGAGGATTTTCAAAAGTTAGAAATCCTCCAATATTGATTGGGACTCCAGGCGAGGTGACACTTGGCGTTACAAATTCAACACCAATTGGAGTGGATCCATTTTTGAGTTCCATTGCCCAACTTGTATGTATATCACCTGTAGCAACTACAAAGTTGGTAATCGAATTTTCTTGAATGTAATTATAAAGTCGCTGACGTTCGGCAGGATAACCATCCCAACCATCTGTGTTCAATGGCGAACCAAGTACATTGATTTTTCCCATCATTACTTGGTTGCCTAGCACCTTCCATGTTTGCGATGAGTTACTCAATTCATCCTTGAGCCAAGTAAACTGTTCTGTACCCAAAATAGTCCTGGATGTATCA
This sequence comes from Crocinitomicaceae bacterium, assembly GCA_040379705.1. Lineage (GTDB taxonomy): Bacteria > Bacteroidota > Bacteroidia > Flavobacteriales_D > Crocinitomicaceae > M0103. Next base: position 10,704 of record JBEIKR010000090.1, on the reverse strand, counting down.
TTAAGTGCTGCACTTCCCAATGCTTCTTGTTCATCTCTTCCCTCGAGACGCGTATCCAACATGATGACCTCTGCCAAATTTCCAAATTCAAAAGATCGAAAAATCTGCGTATTCCCTTCTACCTTTGGACGTATTGGCAGCCATTCAAAAAATGCCTTTTTCCCATTTTCCTTTCGAACATCCCATTCGCCCTCTTCAACTGAATGGTTTTGAGCACCATCTTTGAAAGAATCATTGGCAGTTTCGTGATCATCCCAAATACAAATCCAAGGAAAATTTTGATGCAAATTACGCAAAGCATAGTCCATGTGGTAAGTAGAATAACGAAGCCTATAGTCAGCTAAATCTATAATTTCTTCAGCTGGCTCCCACGTCCTATCCACATTGATATTTGGCGAGTAACCACCCGTTTCATATTCATAAATGTAATCTCCAAGCATTAGCACAGCATCCACATCGTTTCTTTCATTTATTGCTTGATAAACATTGAAGTATCCCGCCTCCAGATTGGCACATGATACAACCGCAAGACGAATATTATCAACATCTCCAACTGGCAATGTTTTCGTTCGCCCAACAGCACTAAAACTTCCCTCATACTCAAACTCATAATAGTAAAAGGTATTTGGATCAAGTCCATCAACATCCACCTTTACTGTAAAATCCTGAGCTGAGTTGGTCGTGTAAGTACCTTGGGCAACTATAGTGGTAAACCCTGGATCAAGAGCCATCTTGTATGATACTACAGGTGACGAGGAAAAATCTACCGGAGTAACACGTGTCCAAATGATGACTCGATCAGTTAAAGGATCACCAGAAGCAACACCGTGATAGAAAGGTGCTATGCATTCAAGAGGAGCAATGCTTGTTTGCGCATGGTACACAAACGGAAATATGGCAAGGAGAAGAAATAGTAGTTTTTGCATGTCGAAAAATAAATAATATTGAACAAGACGCAATAAACGCATCGTTAAATTTTAATGAAAAATAAGAATCTTATTAAACCATAAAACATTGGCTAAAAAATGTCCTTATGTCAACACTTGAGAAAAAAAGTAATTTTTTTCTCGTTTGAATAATTATATTATTACTAATTCTAAAAAAATATATTATTCGTTTTAATGCATTCTTTTATAATTATTTATAGAAATAAATGATTCAAATAAACGATTTATGCAGTTATAAAATATTCATTTTGTTTAACGTTTTTTTGCAAAAAATTAAACAAAAATACCCTCACGTTGTTTTTATATCAAGTTTTAGTTTTTTAGATACATGGAGTAACCGAAAATCCTTAAGAGTAGGGCAAACTAATTTAATTTATTACTATGGAACATTTAAAAATTGCCAGCGACAATTATGTTGCATTCACGTTCTTCATCGGAACGATGGCCATGATGGCCGCATCTGTTTTCTTCTTTTTTGAATTAAACAACACACCTAAGAAATGGAGAACGTCAGTTCTTGTTTCCGGTTTAATTACCTTCATTGCAGCAGTGCACTACTACTACATGAGAGGTTACAATTTGTCAACAGGAGATTCTCCAACGTTCTTCCGTTATGTTGACTGGATCTTGACAGTTCCGTTGATGTGTGTTGAATTCTACATCATCACCAAGAAAGCAGGAGCAAAAATCTCATTGTTGTGGAAATTGATTTTCGCTTCATTGATTATGTTGGTAACAGGTTACTTCGGTGAAACAGTAGATCGTGACAATAGCGTTCTTTGGGGAGTACTTTCAGGAGCAGCTTACTTCTACATTGCATACCTTGTATGGTTCGGTGAAGTGGCTAAATTGGCACAAACAGCTGGAGCTCAAGTTGCTAAAGCAACACGCATTTTGGCATGGTTCGTACTTGTTGGATGGGCGATCTATCCACTAGGATACATCTTGGGTACTCCAGGTGGATTGTTTGGACTTAAACTAGTTGATGACGCTGCTGCTGCTGCTCATGCAATGGATATCGTTTACAACATCGCAGATGCAATCAACAAAATCGGATTCGGTTTGGTAATCTACGCTTTGTCAAGAAACGAAGACTAAACGAATGTCCGTAAGGAATTAAACAAAATCAAAAGGGTGGAATTGCTATTGGCTCTTCCACCCTTTTTCATACCTCTAAATTAAACGTCAACTTCGATTCCTTTGGTTTCGAGAAGCTGCAAATTAAACTGTTGGATGCATAACGGAACACGGACATATGACTTACTATTTGTTGGGGCGGGTGCATCGACTTCCTTGATCCTTCTGCAGCTAAAGAAGAGGAATTTGCTCGACAAACTGTCAGTTCTCATTGTTGACTCGGAATTAAAGACACGCAGCGATAAAACATTCTGTTTCTGGGCGGAGGAAGAATCGCAGATAGCCCAAGAGCTATCTTTCTTGATCAAGCACTCTTGGAAAAGTATGATCGACAGTAGCGGAAAGACAAAAGAAATTCTACCCTACAAGTACCACCACGTTGACAGTCTAGATCTTTACAATTTTGTTCGTGACATCGAGGGTGAATCATCGATCGATCGATTCACAGCAAAAGTGGAAACCGTTTCTCGTGACGAGAATGGACCTTTTATTTTGGCGAATAATCAAATTATTCGAAGCCGAACAATTTTTGATTCACGACCACCAATTTTTCAAAAAACGAAAAAAGCGCAAAGACATTTATACCAAAGCTTTGTTGGTTGGGTCATTGAGACGGAAGATGACATTCTGGACAGCGACTCATTCCGACTAATGGACTTCAACATTGCGCAAAATGGCTTTACACAATTCATGTATGTGTTGCCCTTTTCAAAGAATAGCGCCTTGGTTGAGGTTACACGTTTTGGAAATGAACCCATCGAATCAAAAGATGCAGAAGCACTTCTTCACGCATATACCAATAGACATTTTGGGCAATTTAACATAGCATCGCATGAGTTCGGATGTATTCCGATGAGCAACTTTGAGATTGATCAAAATGTAGATCGAGGTATCATTCCCATCGGTGCAAAAAGTGCACAGATTAAACCAAGCACGGGATACGCGTTTAAGAACATGTTTGAACAATCCTTGATCATCGCAGATGCTATTGAACGTGGATCATTCGCTCAGGAAATTCCGCCACAAAAACATAAAATCACACCCAAACGCTTTGCTTTTTACGATTCTATTCTCCTAACAATTCTTGACTCAACCCCAGAAAAGGGGAAGTCTATTTTCCTTGCATTGTTTCAGAAAAGTAAAACACACCTCGTTTTGAAATTTTTGGATGAAAAAACAACGGTTTGGGAAGAAATTAAGCTGTTTTCAAAACTTCCTCTGTTCCTTTTTTTATGGAATGTTTTAAAGCTCTTTTTCCAATCCACTACTTTTCGTCCGACACTATTGATTCTTGCGTGCCTTACTTTGTTTTTTCTAGGAAATAATTCGCTTGCACAAGACATCGTAGGTTATGGACTCCTTATAATTGGTTTTGTCACTGTAGGAATACCGCATGGGGCCATTGACCATCTCATCGAAAGTAATCAATGGGAGTTCAAAGGTCTCGCAAAATTTATTGTGAATTACCTCTCCAAGGCACTCATCATGATGCTATTATGGATAATTGCTCCTCCCCTTGCCTTGCTATTTTTCCTATTGTTTTCTAGTTGGCATTTTGGGGAAACAGACGGCAAAAATTGGGGGTTTTCGAACCTTACATCGTTTTTGTGGGGAGCATCTGTATTGGGATTTATTCTTGGAACCCATACAACTGAAACAAGAGAGATATTAACTGCCATTGGCATTGATCTCATCAATGTTCATCTTCCTTTTTGGGCTTTGCTTCCTTGGTTTTTCTTTTCCATTTTTACAAAGCGAACACCATTATTTCTAACACTCGTTTGGGTGAGCTTCTCTAGTCAACTTCCGCTAATCTTGGCATTTGGGCTTTATTTTCTAGGGCAGCACAGCTTGTCGAGTTGGTCGCATTCATCCCAATACTTAAAGCAATCCAACAAAAGTATGTGGGTGCACGCCCTTCCATTTCATCTAGGAGCATGGGGACTACTGATCATCTCATTGATCGCCAACGCATATTTCGCAAAAATATCGGGTTCAGAATTATGGGGCATTTTCTTCGTTTTTATCGCCTGCATTAGTTTCCCACATGTGGTTTGGATGCACAAGTTGTATACAAGAAATTAGGCTTGACTTCTCTCGGTTCCAATCACCTAGCAACCATTGCCCAAAAAAGATCGTGAATTCAATTTTTCAATATTTCGTACCTTCGCACTCCTTTGGCTCCGTAGTTCAATGGATAGAACAAAAGTTTCCTAAACTTTAGATACAGGTTCGATTCCTGTCGGAGCTACAAAACAGAGTGAGAGTGAAGTGCGAGAGCGGTTCACGCCACTTTGCTTTTCTTCACTACCTGCCCTGAAGAATTCGAAGGGACGCTCTCAATCTCGCTCTGAAATTAAATTAGACCGCTGCGCTCCAAGACAAAAGCTCGGGCTTAGGTGCGATAGCAGACTCGGAGCCATAAAGACTTGATCCTTCTTCGCAACTCGTAACTCGTAACTAAAAAGATTAGGGATTACAAGGCTGTTACAATGTTGATTCACGCTTAATTCTCAACTTTTACTTCATTCCCCCCTTTAATTTTCGTTCCTTTGTATCCGCAATTCAAGTCAATGTCGCACAAATCAGGTTTCGTAAATATTGTAGGTAGTCCAAACGTGGGGAAATCAACCCTCATGAATCGACTCGTAGGTGAAAAATTGTCCATCGTGACATCGAAGGCACAGACGACGCGCCACCGAATTCTCGGAATTGTCAACGATGAGAATTACCAAATTGTGTTTTCAGATACTCCTGGGGTCGTCAATGCAGCATATAAACTGCACGAGGCAATGATGGAATATGTGAATTCTTCCTTGAAAGATGCCGATGTACTCTTGTTCATCACAGACACGAAGGAGAACAGCATGAACCACGAGGAAACCTTGGAGAAAATTAAAAAACTCAAGGTGCCTGTTCTTTGCTTGATCAACAAAATTGACTTGAGCGATCAAAATACTATGGAGGAGCGTGTGCAATACTGGCACAATGAATTACCAAATGCAATGATTCTCCCTGTTTCAGCACTTCACGGATTCAACCTCGAACATGTTTGGGCTAAAATACTCGAGCTTGTTCCTGAAAGCCCAGCCTACTTCGACAAGGAAGAATTATCAGACCGTCCAATGCGCTTTTTCGTGTCGGAAATTATACGCGAAAAAATCTTCTTGCACTGCGACAAAGAGGTTCCATATAGTTGTCAGGTGGAAATTGAAGAATACAAAGAAGAACAAGACATCACACGTATTCGCGCTATTGTAGTCGTTGAACGCGACTCTCAAAAAGGCATCCTCATCGGTAAAGGTGGTGAAATGTTGAAACGCGTGGGTCGAGATGCGCGTAAAGAAATAGAGAAATTCATCGATCAAAAAGTCTTCTTGGAAACATTCATCAAGGTTGACAAAGACTGGAGATCAACGGAAAATAAATTAAAAAAATACGGATACTAACAGTGACGAGTTACGAGTTACGAGTTACTAATTATTCTCAACTCGTAACTAGTAACTAGTAACTAGTAACTATTATAAAAATGAGCAACATAGTAGCAATAGTAGGTCGCCCGAACGTAGGTAAATCAACCTTGTTCAATCGCCTGACGGAGTCACGCAACGCGATCGTTAAAGAAGTAAGTGGAGTTACACGAGACCGTTTGTACGGTAAAGGTGAGTGGAATGGCGTACAGTTTTCTGTTGTAGATACGGGTGGATACATCAAGGGCTCTGAGGACATCTTTGAAGCAGAAATTCGCAAGCAAGTGGAAATCGCAATCCAGGAAGCGACTGTAATCCTCTTCATGGTTGATGTCATGGCTGGAATCATCGATTTGGATGAAATGGTAGCCGGACTTTTGAGAAAATCAAAAAAACCGATTCTTATTGTTGCCAATAAAGTAGACAATACCGACCGCGTTGGACTCTCATCAGAATTTTATGCCTTTGGATTGGGTGACGTCTACGATGTGTCTGCAACCAACGGAAGTGGAACGGGAGAAATTCTTGACGAAGTCGTGAAGTACTTTGACAAGAATGATGAAACCGTCAACGAAAAGGACGACTTGCCACGCATTGCCATTGTTGGGAAACCAAACGTGGGGAAATCATCGTTGGTGAATGCGCTTACAGGAGAAGAACGAAACATTGTTACCGACATCTCCGGAACGACACGCGACTCCATCAATACCCGCTTCAAGGCATTCGGTTTTGACTTCATGTTAATCGACACCGCAGGGATTCGCAAGCAAGCGAAAGTCACCGAAGACATTGAATATTATTCTGTGCTACGTTCCATTCGCACTATTGAAAATGCAGATGTCTGTATCTTCATGATTGATGCACAAGAAGGACTTCAGAAACAAGATTTGCACATCTACTACATCATTGAAAAAAACTCAAAAGGTGTGGTTGTACTCGTCAACAAGTGGGATTTGGTCGATAAGGATCAAAACACCATGACGAAGTACGAGGAAAATATTCGCCAACAGTTGGCGCCATTCAATGATGTGCCGATCATCTTTACCTCAACGTTGACAAAACAACGGATCCACAAGGCGCTTGAAGCAACGATGTTGGTGCATGAAAACAGAACCAAGAAAATCTCCACTTCAGTGTTGAACGAGGTCATGTTGGACATCATCCAAGCGACACCGCCACCAGCGATTAAAGGGAAGTACATCCGCATCAAGTATGTACAACAATTGCCGACACATTCGCCTGCGTTTGCGTTCTTCTGTAACCTACCACAGTATATTCCAGATTCCTACAAGCGCTTCCTAGAGAACCGTTTGCGCGAGAAATTTGACTTCTGTGGGGTGCCGATTAAAATTTTCTTCAGGAAAAAATAATCCTTGACTGATGAGACTTGGTGCCATCGATATTGGTAGCAATGCGGTGCGTTTGCACGTCTATGACATTGCCCGAAATGATTCAAAAATCATGTTGGATTGTCTATTTTCACACCGTTTCCCGATTCGTCTCGGTCAGGATGTTTTCAATACAGGAAATATTTCTGAAGAGAAAACGAGTAACCTTCGCGCTGCAATCGAAACATTACATTTTATGGCCGCAGAGTGGCAGGTTGAAACTTTGCGTTCTGTCGCTACCTCTGCATTTCGAGATGCTGAAAATGGAAGAGATGTCGCACTTCATATTGAAGAAACTACCAGTGTAAAGATTGACATTATCACCGGAGAGGAAGAAGCAGGCTTAATTCGCGCTGGCATTCTAACCCTAGCGAAAACCCAAACGGACTCATGCATCATGATTGATGTGGGAGGAGGAAGTACCGAGGTGAGTACGTTTCTGAATGGGGAAAATGGTCCAAGCTATTCCTTCAATGCAGGAACAGTGCGCATCTTGGCTCAAGGATTCACAAATACCATTCGAGAAGAAATGGCTGAATGGATGGAAAACAACATTCCAAAAGACCTCAACTATACCGTCTTCGCGACGGGTGGGAACATCCGACGCATTCATAAAATCTTAGGGCATAACGAAGTAAATCCATTAAAGCTGTCTGAATTGCGTGACTTACGCCTTGAAATGGAAAACATGACCTTGGAAGAGAGGATGTCGCGCTTTGATTTGAATCCTGACCGTGCCGATGTACTTGTTCCCGCAGTGGATTTGTTTCTAGAACTTGTTAAAGGTATCCCTTGTGAAGAACTCTATGTTCCAGAAATTACCTTGTCGGATGGTGTAGCCTGTGACTTATTTCTTCGATAAGAATCTTAGTCGAGCGAGAGCTTCACAGGAAGAGTAAAATACACATCAACAGCTTCATTTTTCAGCACCCCTGGCTGCCATTTTTCCATGCCTTTCAGCACCCGAATTACCTCGCGATCGATAGATGGAGTCAAGCCTCGAAGCATTTTAAAATCCGTTGTCTCGCCATTCTTTAACACGGTAAAACGCACAAATACCCGCCCAACAATTTCATTTTCTACCGCATCAGCTGGATAAACCAAGTTGGAATCAATGAAGTTCATCAATGCCTTCACGCCTCCCGGATATTCGGGTTGTACATCGACTTGAAAAGCATCATACGGGGTTTCATTAAACGTAGGACAAGGTCCTCCTGGAAGAACAGGACCCGGTGGTTCTGGAAAGGGAAAGGGGTCTGGATAGGGATAAGGCTCTGGATAGGGATCCGGCTCAGGGTAAGGACATACTACAGGAGGAATAATTTTTTCTTTAGGCGTTTGCTTTGCTTCAGGTTGCGCTTTTTCTTCCTTATCTCGATTTGTTTCGGCACCCTCTGATTTAGCTGTTTGTTGCTTCAACTCGGGCTTTGACTTTGGTGAATGATTCTCACACGAACTTAGGATGATGGTCAATGCAAATAATACAAACGTGACTTTGCTTAGTTGCTTGGAAAGTAGATGTAGATGACACATTTCTTTTGATTTGCGGCGCCTTTGACAAGAATCAAGCCAATATGACTAAAAGAATGCGCGGATCTCCATACCACCTGAATGAATCATGCGGCTATTCTCTGATTTACGCCCATTGTATTGGAGGTTTAACTGGAGATTCTTCGATACAGAACGCTGGTAGCCAACATTCCATGTGAAATTTACGCCAGGCTTCAATGCCTCCAGCATCTCAAAGCCAAGTGCTGAATTTTGATTGCCATTGTAAATAATCCGTACCATTTTCACGCCTCCTTGAAGACTTCCCTTGTCCTGCTGGTTGTACTTAAACGTTGTTCCAATCTCAATCAGTGAAGACCGCTCTCCTCCAAGATCTTTCGCATTTTGCTTGTCTGAAATTCGACCATCCAAGGTAATGCGGAATGCTGTCGTAGGCTGATAAATCAAACTCGGCTGAATGAAATAATACGACAAGGAATAATTCCTTCCCGAGGTGTAATCAGCGCGAGTGTCTTTTGTTCCTGCCTGCCCTTTCGACTCAATGGAAAATACCCTCTGGATGTTCCAGCGGAATGAAAGTTCATGGTAGCGATTTGCTTTGGAGTCAAATCCTGTAGCCAGCAATGACTTGGACACTAAATCTTGAAAGGTATATTCTGCGCTAAAAATACTGGATGTGCGGTTGAAGAATACTGTGTTGCGAATGTTCGAGTTGGACGCAATCAAACTGGTATCGCTTATTCCTGCTGCAAAAGGATTGAACGCATCAGCCCCATCAAAGAAATTTGTTTTCCGGTTAATGCGCGCACGAAGTTGATCCGAAAAGCGCATCATGAACTTTAATACACCTTGTTTATTCGACCAAATGCGCTCCGGACGCCAGTAAATCGATTGGTTAAACTCATTGGAATACGTCTTCACATAGTTGCTGCTTGGCGTGAATACTCGGATATAACTTGCTTGATCGACAAACTGAGCGATTTCAAACTCATTCAAATCCTTGATGCCGTCGTTGTTGTAGTCAATCCACGTATAAATTCCTTGACCATCGTTTACCTGAATGTAAAGAAATTCCCGTTTTTGTTCGAGCCCTGATCCCACCTCGTAAAAGGTATTCCAGGTCAATGCACCTTTGAATAAACGCAACTCATAGTCTACCCTTCCCAATAAAGTGTTTTCAGGTGTTTGAGGCATCAACTGTGCATCGATCACCCGCAATTCACGGTAACTAGTGATAATGTTTAAGGATTGATTTTTTAATTCTGTCAAACGTATTTCACCCCCCGCAGTCACCGCCTTCGCTGCATTTCTCAACATAGAACTATCCGACCGTTGATCAAAGCGCTCACGATAAAAAATCTTGTAGGAGTTCTTTACGGAGTCACTGTTTGACAGGTAAAATTGATAGTCAAAAAACTGATAACTCGTAGGATCCAATTTTGCCGTTCCTCCCGAAAACTGATTCAATTCGTGGTCATCGCGGTATCCCAACTTAAACCAACCAATATCTTGTGACACATCCACCCGATGGCGTACAAACTCGTTTTTCGTTGCTGCCGATGACGACAAATAACTTCCATCCCATTTGGCATGAAATCCCTTTTGGTTCCACTTTCCATCCGTCGCAGCACGCAATCCAAAGAAATCTGAACCGATTAAAAACTGCTGTCCTTCAATGTTAATGTTCCCGTAGGTTCGATGTTTAATATTTCCACCAAGTGAAGATGCCACCTGATTTCCCACGTAACGCTTATTACGGGTGTTCCAATCTCGGTCAAATTCAACAGCACGGTATTGCTCAATTGGGCTAAAGTTGCGGTCAAGGGTTTCAAGCTCCGCCTTCGCTTCAAGTTGCCATGACTTCAAGGAATCACGGCTCAAGGGAATTGTGCCAATGAGGCGAGACCGATTGGCTCCACTTTGGTCATCCTTTGCATCTAAGGTGGAAAAAGTATTCACATCGTTGGAAGAATATGCAAACTCGGACTCAATTCTCAGTCGAGGATTGATGCGGTACACAAATCCTGAGGTCACCATTTGTTTGCGTTTCGGGGTAATAATCACACGTGATGGCGCATAATCTCCCTGTGGGACGCCACCTACAGGGGCCACCCACTCATATACCCGCCCCAATGCATTGAAATTGCTAAAAATATAGTTCCCCTTTCCTGCGCCTACAAAAGTGAATGTCGCGCGGTAGATGGCTGAATCGGGCTGAACGGAGTAGACCAAAACGGAGTCATACCCAAGAAT
>JBEIKR010000089.1:0-11257 GCA_040379705.1 Crocinitomicaceae bacterium | reverse complement strand
TGACTTCGATGATATGGGGAACATCATCCACTACCATAAAATCGATGCGCGCAATAGATTTTAGCTGCAACAGCTCATAGATTCTTTTGGCTTGTTTTTGAACGTCGATGCGCACTGCATCAGACACTCTTGCTGGTGTTATTTCCTTTGATTTACCTAAATATTTCGCCTCATAGTCGAAGAATTCATTTTCTGAAGCAATTTCCGTTAAAGGCAATGCATACACCCCATCAGCTCGACGATATACACCACAAGTTACCTCCGTTCCTTTCAAAAAAGATTCCACGACAACGGTGCGGCCCTCAGCAAAGGCCTTTTCGAGAGAAGGACCAATATCTTGGACTATCTTCGCTTTCGAGATGCCATAGCTCGATCCAGAATCTGCCGGTTTTATGAACATGGGCAGCCCCAGCGATTGAACCAACTCCTCCGAAGACATTTGATTCACTGATGTCAGCAACTCAGATTTCGCGATGTTAAATCCGAAATTATGCAAGAATTGATTGCAATACCATTTATCGAATGAAAGCGCTGAAGCCAATGGTCCGGAATTGATGCATGGAACATTCATCATGTCGAGAAAAGCTTGCACCTTGCCATTTTCTCCTGGATTCCCATGAATAAAAACGATGGCAGCATCTAATCTTACATTTCCATTCAACTGAAATGACATTGTATTCAAATCCAATGGAATACGTTGGTCATTGTGCAGTGCAAACCACCCTTCATGGTTGAGTAAAATCCGAAAAACTCGGTATTCAGTGGGAAAATTGTCTTGAATCGTTTTTGCACTTTTCATGGATATTTCCCACTCCGAAGAAAAACCACCACAGATAATTCCAATCGTCTTCATTCACTATTTTTTGAACGAAAGTAATCGTACATCACTCACCCCCAACATTCAGATTAAAAAGTTATTGAGTAGTCAAATGTTGATTCCTATTTTGCATCGCTAAGATAGGATTGTTGAAAAGCTAACTATTTTTCAAGAGAAGATATCAAGTGCATCACTTATCTTTACGTTTCTTAAATAAATGCTGTTTACTCATGCGCAAATACTACCTGCTTGCTTTCCTGACGATGGTATGTCTGACAGTCAATAGTCAAACTATCTTGTACATTCAAGATTTTGAATCACCTACGACCGACTGGACATTTTCTGGAGATTTATTGCCCAACACATGGATTCGCAATACCTGCGCCGGATCGGCCAATGCGGGAACAAATGCGTTGTATATCACGAAAGGAGGTACCATCCCTGGCTGTGGTTCAACAGGAACGGAACAATTTGCTTATGACGATGCTCCTAGTGGCGTTCGAAATGCCATTGCCTATGTCGCTGTGGATGCTACGTGTGTCACCACCGTGGAATCTCAATTTGTTTATAAAATTGATGGAGTCGCCGGTCAAGATTACCTAGAACTTATATACAGCACAAATGGTGGATTAAGTTGGACAGCAATTGGTACTGCCTTTGCACCAGCCGCTACCTGGGCTGGTCAAAACATAGTTCTTCCATCAAGTTTGGCTGGTACGACCTTTCTTTTAGGTTTTCGTTTTACCTACGACGACGCGAATATATCCGGAATTCCGGCGGCGATTGACAACTTTATTATTTCAGGAACGGATACTCAGGCACCAACGCTGACGTGCCCGACTCCTACCACCGTATATCTCAACCCATCATGTCAAGGATCAATTCCAGATTATACCACTTCACTTGTTTGGTCTGATAACTGCACCACATCATCATCGATGATGTCCTTTATTCAATTCCCAGTTGGAGGGACTTTGAGCTCATCGAATCAACCCGTAACAATTAGCATTAGTGATCCGGGTGGAAATGTCACGAGTTGTACGTTCAATCAACCGATGATTGACACCCTTTCACCCGCATTGACATGTCCACCAAATCAATCCGTCCCATACACAACTGTTTGTACAAGTGCATTGGATAATTATATCCCTCTGGTTTCGAGTTTGGAGAACTGTTTTTTCGGTAATGCACTTACGTTTGTTCAAACCCCACCTGCAGGCGCATCTTTCGGTGCGGCACAGGTTGTCACCATTACTGCTACAGATGCTGCAGGGAATGATGGTTCTTGCAGCTTTACACTTACTCCGAGTGATCAAACAGCACCAACGATTACGTGCCCAAGCGATGCAACGGTGAACACGAACGTAGGATGTACACATGTTCTTGCAGCAGGCACCCCAGCTTCTATTTCAGATAACTGCACACCGATTGCTTCACTCATCTTGACTCAATCCCCTGCCGCTGGCACATCCCTGAATGTGGGGAATCACACCATTACATACACCCTCACAGATGCTATTGGGCTTTCATCTAACTGTTCGTACCAACTCACTGTGAATGATATATCTGCCCCTGTGGTCACATGTCCTACAGGACAAAATGTGACCATCAATTCCGCTTGCAGTGGAACCATCGGAGATTATCTTGCTCTGGCCACTGCGGCAGACAATTGCACTGCTACGGCGCAATTGATTCTCACACAAGCACCAGCGCCCGGAACCACGATCTCTGGAAATACTACTATCACCATCAGCACGACCGATGGCGCAGGAAATAGTGGTTCATGCACCTTTATTGCGGCAATTTTAGATACGATAAATCCAGTCATTACGCAATGTCCTACGAGCGTAGATGTTGTAATTGATAATTCGTGCAGCTTCTCTGTCCCGAATTTGGGAACTGTGATTTCTGGAACGGACAATTGTACCGCGTCATCCAACTTAACGATCACTCAAAATCCACCCATTGGCGCTACTGGAATTGGGATGACCGCAGCACTCATTACATTGGTGGATCAGCAGGGAAATTCTGCTACATGTGTAACAATGCTCACTCCGATTGACAATGTCGTACCAACCGTGATTTGTCCGACACCCCAACCTGTAAATAATGGCATAAACTGCAGTTTCACGCTTCCTTTCTATGGGTCAACTGCATTGGTATTGGACAATTGCTCAAACTATAGTATTAGCCAAAGTCCGGTGCAAGGAACAGTTGTGCAATCAGGGGTGAATACCATACAGATTGAGGTAATGGATGCCGGAGGAAATATTACTCAGTGTTCATTCAATCTGCAAGTGAACGAGATTGTTCTACCAACAATCACATGTCCGAATGACATCGTCTCATGCGATCCTTTGGTCAATTATACTGCGCCAACGTTTGTTGACAATTGTGTTGCCACCATTACACAAACAGACCTTAGTGGTTTGACCAGTGGTAGTACGTTCCCAGTCGGAATTACAAATCAAGAATATACGGTAACCGATGCCAGTGGAAATGCAACCACCTGCAATTTCCAAGTCGAAATCTATGACTTTCCTGCGCCTGCGGTAATTTTAGATGACACCATTTCCATCTGCGGTTTAACAAGTGTTGTTATAAATGCTGAGGCACCTACCTCTGGCGTTGGTGAATGGTCGTTGATCAGTGGTCAAGCCGCTTTCAACAATCAATTTGCGAACACAACAGGAGTAAATAATCTAGAGTATGGCACAAGCTATATTGCATGGACAATCACTTCGCCATCCTGTGGAGTGACATCAGACACACTTGTTTTGATTGCCTCCCATATACCATTGCCAGCAAGTACCCAAGATACGATTCTCTCATGTGCAGATGATTCCGTTTATTTACTGGCGAATGTTCCTCTTTATGGCACAGGGCTATGGACCTCGAATCAAAGTGGAATAATTGCCGATCCAACAAGTGCCTCGACAATCGCAACGATGGTTGCCAATGGATGGAACGAATTTGTTTGGACCATCACGAGCGGTGCCTGTCCAATAACGTCGGACACCCTGCATGTTTTTTCTACCACACAACCAATCATCGCTCAATCCGACACATCGATATGCATGGAAAATGGTTTGTTAAGTGTAAGCGCCACCTTGCCCATCGATGAACAAACAGCCTCATGGTATTTCATCCAAGGTGGGGGTGATATAACCGGACAATTTACAAGCAATCCAACAATCAATGAGTGGATTTTAGGCAGTAACCTAATCGTTTATACACTTGAGCATCCCGTATGTGAAACAGTATCAGACACTTTGTTTATTGCGGCAACCTTGTGTGATGGATTCAATCCTATTATTCCAACCATGATAACCCCAAATTTTGATGGGCTGAATGATCTTTTCGTGATTAACTATCTAGAAAAGGTATATCCAGAATGCGAAGTAACGATTTTCAATCGTTGGGGAAGCGTTGTTTTTCAATCAATCGGGTATAAAAATCCATGGGATGGTACACGCAATGGGGAGAAGCTTCCGATGGGAACTTATTTTTACAACATTGACTTAAAGGATCCAAATGGCAAAGAATTCCACGGTCCAATCAGCATCATTTACTAATCAGTCAAGACATCCGATGAAAACAATTCTCAATACCACAATATTTATCTTGCTTGGCTTCACTTCTATGGCGCAGCAGGAATATCAATTTGCAAACACTGCATTCAATCCTTTTCTGCTCAACCCAGCAGCTGGAGGCCTTACAGACATTGCTCAATTTGATGCCATCGTGCGCACCCAATGGTTGGGATATGATGGTGCTCCACGAACATTTTTAGTCAGCGGGGCGAGTCAGTTAAATTTTGGCCCTTCCAATAGGCGAAATGAATTTAACCGCCGCGATGAGGCACTTTTTAAGTCCCCAAAAATTTCCGTTGGAAATTCCAAGCATGTGGTTGGTGGAAAAATCTGGAGCGATGCCATCGGGCCATTTTCGAAGACTTCCATGCAACTGAGCTATGCGTATCACATGCCTTTGTCCAGAACCCTTAATGTTGGCGCAGGACTTGGAATAGGATTCAGCCATTTCCGAATGGACCCTTCAAAAATCGTGTTGTACCAAGCGGATGACCCAAGCTACAATCAATTGCTAGGCAATACCTCCCAACAGAGCATTTTTGATGCCCAGGCAGGATTGGTTTTGTATGGAAAAAATGTGTTTTTAGGTTTGAGTACCACGCAAGCATTTAAAAATCAAGTTCGATTGAGCAATGTTGCATTGGAAAGTAACTTCAATCGTCACTACTTCATCGTAGCGAAATACCGCATTAACCCCAATGATGTAGTCGCTATTGAACCAATGGTGGTGTTTAAATTTGCACAGAATAGTCCCATGTCGGTTGACTTCGGGGCGCGCGTTACGATGAACCAAAATATTTGGTTTGGACTACAATACCGTACAAACAATGCGCTTGTTTTTCAATTCGGTGGAAACATCATCAAAAACCTGTTTTTAAATTACTCATACGAACAATCCGTCGGAAGAATTTCTACTTCAGGAAATGGTTCACATGAAGTAGGAATTGGATATTACCTCGGAAAAAATCGAAACATTGATCGCGAATTGCGAAATAATAAGAAATCAGGGGGAACCAGCGGGGGTGCCGATGGTAAGGTGCAGTAATATTCATCTTTTTTCCAATGATGCGGTTCTTTTATCTGGTATTAAAACTTGCGATGCAATATGGTGTACGCTTGTTCTATCCGCGATTTAAAACGGTGAACTCACCCTCCCAGTGGTATGGACGAACAATCTATGTGAGTAACCATGCTGCGTCTTTCATGGACCCACTTGTGGCAGCAGGAATGCGCAGACCTATTGTTTTTTTCATGACTCGGTCCGACGTTTTCACACCGCTCACAAAGCCCATTCTCTGGGCGGCACATATGCTTCCCATTTACCGTCAGCACGATGGCGTAGATACAAAAGATAAAAATGTTGCGGTCTTTGACCAATGTGCAAGGATTCTTTCATTTGGGCGTAACCTATTAATCTTTGGGGAAGGATTTACAGACGACGTGTTCATTCGACGGTTAAAACCCTTAAAAAAAGGTGCCGTACGAATTGGATTCCACACTTTAGAAAAAATTCACTGGAAGAAAAAAATCTATATCGCAGCGGTCGGTGTCAACTATTCGGACCCGAATGAAATGCGCAGTGATTGCCTTGTTTCTACATCCGAAAAAATCTGTTTGAATGATTACAAGGAACTCTATCTAGATAATCCTAACAAGGCCATCACAGAACTTACGAAAATTGTTGAGGACTTATTAAAAATACAAATCACCCATGTAGAAGACATGCGTTGGAGTCAATTCCATGAACAAGTGATGATGTTGACTCGAAAAGGAATGAATGCACTCAATAGCGATCATTCTATCCCACTCGAAAAGCGCTGGCGTTATTCGCAAAATTTGGCCCTTTGGTTAAATGAAAAAACAACTGAAGCGCATGAAAAATTAATTCCGTTAAAAGAAAAGATCGCACATTATTTCAGCGATTTAAGGAAAAACAAGATTGACGAGAACCACGTTCATGAAATGGCAGTATCTGGCAAGATTCACCGAACGAATAATTTGATTCACTTGGTTTTGCTCTTTCCATTTATGCTTCTTGGA
This sequence comes from Crocinitomicaceae bacterium, assembly GCA_040379705.1. GTDB lineage: Bacteria > Bacteroidota > Bacteroidia > Flavobacteriales_D > Crocinitomicaceae > M0103. Next base: position 4,807 of record JBEIKR010000089.1, on the reverse strand, counting down.
ATGATTCATTGCGCACTTCCTTACCTTCTCGTAAAGCGTTTCGTCGAAAAATCATTCAAACGCCGAGTGTTTTGGAGCTCTGTGAAATTACTTATGGGAATGATTGCCATTGGCATTCTGAACATCCCGGTCATCTTTGCCATACATGCATTCGTGTATCCAAGTTATCTTTGCGCCTTTGGCTATTATTTTCTAATTGGTTTGTTTGGATTAGCCGCGTACATGTGGTTTAGACACCTGAAGCGATTCCATCAGAAAGGCATTGCACAGCACAAAGATTTAACGAGTTGGATGGAAAGACGTTCTGATTTGATTAAAGAAATTCACGCTCACATTCCGCTTGCCTAAATCAAGGCCGGAAGTAGTAAATAATTCCGATTCCAGTTACTAAAGACACCAGGATGTTAATCGCAGCCAAGGACATGTTTCCTGAGGAAATCAATTGCACCGTTTCATTGCTAAACGTACTGAAGGTGCTAAATCCACCACAAAAACCAACAAGGATCAGCGGACGAATCCATTCTTCAGAGTTTGCCTTATCCTGAATCAAATGAGCGATGATGACAAGAATTAGGCATGAAAGCGCGTTGCTGATAAATGTCCCCAAGGGAAAATTTCCAGAATATACCCGCAAAGCTGCAACACTAAATCCATAGCGGGCTAAACTACCTAAGCCACCACCTAGAAAAATCAAAATCCAACTCATGGTTTTGATTGTTTAGTTGTAAATCGAAGATACACCAACCGATAGCACAAATAGCCAAGCGTTGCACCTACCATTCCACCCGCAACGAGATCTGAAAGATAATGGACACCCAAATATATGCGGCTCACGCATACTAGGATATTCGCTGCAAGTAGCCAATAAATCAATTTTGGATAAAGCGGCCTAAACACCAATCCTGCAAGCAGAAATAAGGCGAAAAAATTGGCTGCATGCGAGGAGATAAAACCGTACATACCTCCTTTATAAAATTCTCCAGGCTTGATCTCGTATAGATGCAATCGATTAGTTAATAGCGAATTGTGTGAAGGTCTATAGCGGAGAAAAACCTCTTTAAAGCAATACACTGAAATAAGATCAGTAAGGACAACAGCAAGCAATGCGGAAAGTACAAAGAAAACAAACTGCCTTCGCTGAAGTTTTTTCAGTCCTAAATAAAGTAATAAAAGATAAACAGGAATCCATGTAATTCGCGCCGAAACCCACCACATCACCTCGTCTAGCCAGGGAGTATTCCAGCCATTCACAGCAAGTACAATCGCCCGGTCAATGGACTCTATGGTGTCAATCATGGTTCAATCGTTCCCAAATCAAATCTTTCAATTCGACCAAGCCCTTTTGAGCAACTGATGAAATGAATACATAGGGAATATTCGGTAAATCCTTTTTCATCTGGTCCATCATTACCTCGTCGAGCATGTCGGATTTTGTGATGGCCAAAATGCGTTCCTTGTGCAATAATTCAGGGTTGTACAATTTCAATTCATTCAACAATACTTGGTATTCCTTCTTGATATCATCGCTGTCTGCAGAAATCATAAACAAAAGCAATGAATTCCGTTCAATATGGCGCAAGAAACGCAAGCCCAAGCCCTTTCCTTCATGCGCACCTTCGATGATTCCAGGAATGTCGGCCATAATGAATGAACGATAGTCGCGGTATTTCACGATGCCCAAGTTTGGACGCAGTGTTGTAAATGGATAATTGGCAATTTCAGGTTTTGCAGCACTTAACACAGAAAGTAACGTGCTTTTCCCTGCATTTGGGAATCCAACGAGTCCAACATCGGCAAGTACTTTCAGTTCGAGAATTTTCCATCCCTCTTGACCAGGTTCTCCGGGTTGTGCGTAGTGCGGCGTTTGGTTCGTTGAAGACTTAAACTGGTTGTTTCCTTGTCCTCCACGACCTCCAGGCTGAATGATTCTTTCCTCTCCATCTTCTGTGATTTCAAACAAAACCTCTCCTGTTTCTTCGTCACGCGCAATGGTTCCCAACGGTACTTCGATATATTCATCTTCACCTTGACCACCTGTTTTCAGGTTACCAGAGCCATGTGCGCCATGTCCTGCCTTGACGTGTTTTTTGTATTTCAAGTGGAGTAAAGTCCAAAGTTGTGCATTTCCGCGAATGTAAACATGACCACCACGACCACCATCTCCCCCATCGGGACCACCTTTCGGTATATATTTTTCCCTGCGGAAATGGGTTGATCCACCGCCACCATTGCCCGAAGTACAATGAATTTTTACGTAATCAACAAAATTGTCTGAAGCCATGTATATAGATGTACACAAAGGTAGGATAAACCATGACAAAAAAAAAGTCCAACGAAGTGGACTTGAAATTTAGTGTTTATTGCACTTCGATGGCAGCAAATAGCCGCTCGGTAATCTCATCTATTGAGCCAATTCCATCAATCGACTTGAATTTATTTTGCGCTTGATAAAACGCTTTCACTGGAGCCGTTTCGTTGTTATAGACACGAATCCGGTTTTCAATGATTGAAGGATCCGCATCATCCGCACGTCCACTTGATTCTGCACGTTTTAAGAGGCGTACTTTCAATTCTGACTCCTCCACTTCCAGTGCAAGCATCATAGAAATTGGCGCATTCAATCCGTCAAGTAGCACATCTAACGCATGCGCTTGTGCATTTGTGCGTGGAAAGCCATCAAAAATAAACCCTTTCGGATTTTCGTGTTTCAATACCTCTGAACGTAGCATGTTGATTGTGACCTCGTCAGGCACCAATTTTCCTTGGTCCATGAAGCTTTTTGCCATCAATCCAAGTTCAGTCTCTCCTTTTATGTTTGCGCGGAAAATATCTCCGGTTGACAAATGCACCAAGCCATAACGATCAATCAATCGTTCCGACTGTGTTCCTTTTCCTGCCCCTGGAGGTCCAAATAATACAATGTTTAGCATGATATTAAATTTCAAACTTCTTTCAACTTATATATATCTCGTAGATTTCTACCCATCTCATCGTAGTCGAGACCATAACCAACCACAAACAATTCTGGAACTTTGAAGCCAATATAATCCGGAGATTTCTTTCCTTTGAATGCATCTGGCTTAAATAAAAGGGTGCATGTTTTTACCGAAGCTGGTTCCGCGACAGACAATAATTTCAACACTTTGTCGACAGTAACTCCTGTATCCACAATGTCTTCCAAGAGGATAATGTGGCGGTCTTTGATATCCGTATTCAATCCAATAAGCTCATCCACTCGACCTGTAGATGCCGTACCATGATAGGAACTTACCTTCACAAATGAAATCTCACACGGTATAGACATTGACTTCATTAAGTCGGAAGCTACCATGAAGGAACCATTCAGCACAGCAATAAACAAAGGGTTTTTGTCTGCATATTCGGCCGACAAGGAAGCGCCAATGGTACCAATTCGGTCCAAGATTTCGTCCTCTAAAATAAAGAGCTCAAATACTTTATCGTGCAGTGTTATCAATTGGCGACACAAAAAATAGTTCTCAAAGGTACAGTTTTATGCGTGACCTTTCTGAAATATTTCCTGCGAAAGTTTTGAACGACTGTTGATTTCGCACGTATCTTTGCGACATGAAACAACAATGGTATGGCGACACGTGCCGATTGGGAATGGTCGGAGGAGGTCAGCTGGGAAGAATGTTCATTCAATCGGCTATAAGTTTTGATGTTCACGTGCACGCACTTGATCCTGACCCAAATGCTCCTTGCCGGGATATTTCGCATTCCTTTACGATTGGAAGTTTAAATGATTTCGATACCTTGTATGCGTTTGGTCGTGACAAGCATGTGATGACCGTAGAAATTGAGAATGTATGCATTGAAGCCCTCGAGCAACTTGAAAAAGAAGGCGTTCATATTTTTCCGCAACCACGCGTTCTTCGCATCATTCGCGACAAAGGAATTCAGAAAGAGTTTTATAAAGAACATGCAATTCCGACAGCTCATTTCCAACTATTCACCAATGCGCAAGAAATCATTGATGCCAAATTAGCAGTTCCTTTTGTCCAAAAACTAAGAACAGGTGGCTATGACGGACGTGGGGTACAGTTGATCAAACAACAAGCGGACTTCGTAAAACTTTTTGAAGCACCTTCAGTTGTTGAACAACTCATTCCCTTTCAAAAAGAACTCTCTGTCATCGTGGCAAGAAATGAAAAAGGAGATACAAAGTCATTTCCTGCTGTTGAATGTGAATTCCACCCTGAAGCCAACCTTGTAGAGTTTCTATTTTGTCCAGCAGATATTAATGAAGACATCGAAACAGCTGCACACGAATTGGCAAAAAAAGTCATTTGCGACCTTGACATGGTTGGGCTCTTGGCAGTTGAATTGTTTCTCACCGCTGATGGACAGCTTTTGGTCAATGAAATTGCACCACGACCTCACAACAGTGGTCACCATACCATCGAATGCAATATTACTTCGCAATTTGAGCAGCATTTAAGATCGGTACTTGGTCTTCCTCTAGGAGAGACTGACATCGTGAGAGCGGGTGCAATGATCAACCTTCTTGGTGCAGAAGGATTTGACGGCCCTGTGCGTTATGAAGGCATCGAAAAAGCGATGGAGTTGCCCGGTGTTCACCCGCATTTGTATGGAAAATCATATACAAAACCCTTCAGAAAAATGGGGCATGTGACCATTACAGGACCTAAAATTGAGGAGGTAAAATCCACTGCGCGAACCGTTAGCCACTTAATCGTTGTGAAATCCTAATGCGTTTCGGTCAATAACAAATATCTATCTTACTGTTTTTCAATACATTCACTTTTTTTGAATGTTAATTTTATTT
>JBEIKR010000088.1:0-11755 GCA_040379705.1 Crocinitomicaceae bacterium | reverse complement strand
GGTGCTGGTGCTGCTACTGATGCTGCTGCTACTGATGCTGCTGCTGTCGGTTTCGCTGCTGCTGCACATGCTATCGATGACGTCGATGATGTTGCTGCAAATGCTACCGCAGAAGCTGTAGAAGCTGCTGCAGATGTTCCACATGCATTACCCGCTGTTACTGTAATATTTCCGTTTTGACCCGCAGATCCTGAAGTCACAGTAATTGTGTTGGTTCCAGCACCAGAAGTGATTGACCAACCTGTTGGCACTGTCCATGTGTATGTCGTAGCATTCGTCACAGACGCGATAGAATAGGTTTGTCCTGTAGTTCCTGGACATTGAGAAGCTGAACCAGTAATCGTTCCTGGAGTTGACGGTGTATCATTTCCCACAGTGACAGCGATGGTAGAAGCCGCGCTTGTACCACATGGGCTTGAGGCAGTCACACTAATATTTCCATTTTGACCTGCAGAACCAGTTGTTACAGTGATTGAGTTAGTGGTTCCACCAGCAGTAATTGTCCACCCTGTAGGCAAGGTCCATGCATATGATGTCGCTCCTGCCACTGTTGGTACTGAATACGTTTGACCAGTAACTCCCGGACATTGTGCAGTCACACCTGTAATCGCTGCAGGTGTTGGTACCGTTGGTGGTGACCATGTGAACGTTGTACCGTTCGCAGGAAACGTTTGACCTACACTAAAACATACTTTATCATTATTGGCAGTTCCTGCAACAACATCCAACCAACCTGCTGTACCACAGGCCTTGGTCACATTTTTTACGTTTGTTGCAAATACGTTGTTCGGCCCTTTCAAACCAATTTCAGGATATGTTGAGTTTGTTCCCAATGTAGAAGGACCATACACATATTTAATCACATTGTTTGTAGTATTCAATCGGATTTGGAAACTAAACTGCTCACCAACAGTACCGCTTCGGCGAACGTCTTGGTACTGAACAACGAACTCAGAACCAACCAATTGATATCGAACCTCAGGAGAACCTGCAAGTGCATTCACTAGGTCTTTTCCGAATCCAACCACCAAACCTCCAGCAGCATTCACTGTACCGGAAATAGGCAAATAGTTGATGGATGTCGTGTATGCTCCAAAAGCAACAAATCCGTTCGTGTTGATTTTACAAGAAGTGTATGATACACAATTGTATAAAAACGCTGGGATCGTAATTGCAGCAGATAGGTTGTCATCAAAAGATCCCGCAGTAGTTCCAGACCACAACACAGTACCTCCCGTAATCGGTGTGTATGTGCCTGCACTGGCGTTAAAGGAGTAGGTAGGAATTTGAGAAAAGCTTGCCGAAAGTTGGGCAATAAAGGTTAAAAGCAGTAGTAGTTTTTTCATTTTTGCTGTGTAATTAATTCAATCACTAAAATAAGAAAGGCAATATTAGTTAAAAAATTCATTGGTACTTACTTTTTACACGAATGCTTAAAAGTTTTTTTTGTAATCAACGTTTTCACTTTGAGCGCTTTGTTTGAAAAGTAACTTTCAATGACAGTAAGCTTAAAAGAGGTATTGAATTGAATCGAATACCATTCTTAACCTCCTTTAATCGATGAGTTTCGAAATAGTCTAATAGAATAACTTCTATCTTTCTTATCGATTACTCATATTTTTTAGCAATCGTAAAGAGTCGCGGTTCATAACCTATTTGATCAATTAAGCCTTTGATAAATTCATCGGTCATCTCAATATCTTTGCCGGTAGTAAAATGCACCGCTAGTTTTTCATCCTTATACACGCCTTCAGCTCCCTTTTTCGTCAGCAACTCCATAAATTTTGGTGACAGAAATGGACACATTAAAGCATTCGCTTCAGCCGTAATAGTATAGGATACTTTCGATTGACTGAACACGGATTGTGGTGCAAAAAACACCAATAATAAAACAAGTTGAACAAGTAATTTTTTCATGATTATCTAATTATTGTGATGTTCCCATGGCGTAATTCGTCATTCGACATGAGTTTATAAAAATATACACCTTCATTTAACATTTGCCCATCGAGGTCATCCCCCTTGAAGCTGAGCCCATCGCGCTTGGATTTGTAAACCACATTCCCCCATCGATTTAGGATATATACTTCAAAATCAATACACTCATCCAAGAATGTACTGAAATCAATTTCATCATTGACTCCATCATTGTTTGGTGTAATAACATTCGGAACAATCTGTAAGGCGAGTGACTCTTGCTCAATGAGGTCAATCACTTGTGTAGTATTGTACACGCACGGGTAATCATTGGTCACAGTGTAGGTCACGGTGAATTCCCCATACGTTGGAAACTGGTATTGGAAGGTAGGATTGTTTTGTCCCACCGTCACATTGTTTACGAGCCATGAACTAGATAGAATATTCTCCGATGACGGGAATGATCCGGTTAAATCAACCACATAGTCACAATTCTGGAGGAACGATAAATTGGCGGTTGGGTTGGTCGGCACATCAATTACCTGTGTCAACGAATCGCGGCATCCTCCTGGAACACTTTCCACAACCAGCTGAACATTGGCATTTCCTGAGGCACCAAAATCATAGGTTAATCCATTCGGGTTGTTTGAAATAAGGTTCCCATTCAAATACCATGAATACAGCAGTGTTTCATTGTATTGATTATTGATCGACGAATTGTTCGTTAAACTCACATTGGTTGAATAACAATCCACACCATAATCGAAGTCAACAACTGGCAATGGGTGCACTTCAAGTTCCATGGTATCGAGTCCAATACATGCATTGACATCTGTTCCGGTGACTACAAGAGAAACATCTCCTATTTGGTTTGGCGTAAACACATCGCCATTCACCATGTTCCCACTCCAATCAAAGACATTCGCTTGCTGAGATGTTGCGGCTAGAGGATACCCTTCTCCAATACAAATAAAGGTGTCGCTTCCTGCAAAGACAATCGGATTTGCTACAATATTTACGAGCACTGTATCGGCATTCGTACAAGAATTGGCATCTGTTCCAACGACCCACAGTTCATTCACGCCGAGTGGCAAGAGAACAGATGAGTTGTTCGGTAAATTGTTGTTCCAGACATAAGAAATAGCACCATTGGCAGTCTGCGTATATTGATCTCCATCACACACAATATCATCTTGTCCCGCATTTACATTCGGCGCTGGAAAAACTGTCAGTATTATATTATCGATCGACACACATGTACTCACTTGATCTGTGACTGTTACCGTGTATGGGAAATTTTGATTCGCATTTGAGTTATTCGTCGCACTAAACGTAGGATTCGAAACGTTCGCTTGGGACAAGTTGAGTGCAGGAGACCAGTTGTACACATAATTCACATTGCTGGTGGCATTCACGGTATAATTCGCACTGAAGCAAAAAGCAGTATCTGGATCGACGGCAAGAACAGGTAATTCGCGTACTTGTATGGAATCACTGACTTGACAATATTCTGGAACATTGTAATAAACCGTATAATTTCCTTGTGCGGAACCTTGAGGAGTGAACACCCCAGCTTGATTCACATTTTGTCCTGACCATGTTCCGTTTGGAATGTTAGAAGTCATCTGAGCTGGAACGGCATCTTCACACAAAAAGTCAGGTGCATTGATTACAGGAGCCAATACATGGATCGTCTTAACTACCGTATCTGAGTTAATCCCACATGTTGAGTATAGATAAATGGAATAGTCGCCCGCTACAGGAAATGAAATCATTGGGTCAATGTCCCCAGAGTACGTCACTCCATTCACATTCCATTGCTGGAAACATGTCAATCCTACTATGGTCGTATTCGTTAGATATACAGGTTCATTGATACAAACGGTTGTGTCTGAAAGAGAAAACAAAGGCGTACTGTTGCACGATTGACACACATATTGGTCGTTTGGCGTATAGGGCACCATGTTAATGGGTGGATTGTCATTGGCAATAGCAACTCCCTGACTCGCTCCTGCTTGGTATGCGATCAATGTAATTGGTACCACCCCTAAATTCGGTGAAGCCATTTGACACCCTACAATACCAACACTATCTGTTTTAATGAATAGTGGATCGAAGCTAGCGTCGGCATTTCCAAAATAATCAGAACTTGTGAACGCAGAAATGGAGAAGCCGTTATCATTGTTGTATTTCACTCCAGCACCTTTGTCGCGGGAAGCACCACCATACGTTCTGGTCCATAATAAATTCCCGTTTTCACTAATCGCAAATAACATAATGTCTTTTTCTCCAAGCGCTTCGTAAATCGATTGCCCGGGATTGGCAGCCGTGGGGTATGAATCTGAGTGACCAACGATGGCATATCCTCCTGGGAAATGTGTAATATCTCTAGACTGGTCTCGACCTCCGCCACCAAATGCTTTGGCCCAAATCACTGAACCATCAACAAGCGAGATTTTAGACACCAACACATTCTCTCCAGCAAATCCTCCCATATAGGTTGGTGTGGTCACTACCATGGTGTTCTCCGCAGTATTAACTGCTGCTTTACAAGACCAAGCGGTATGATCTGAGTCTGTCCAACCACTACCTCCATAGGCTTTCGACCAAAGCATATTTCCTTGGCTATCAAATTTTGCAGCGGTAAAATCACGCCCGTAAGAACTTTGTACGCTCGTAATCACAATGTCTTGATTCGGCAATTCATCTAAATACAAGCCCATATCGCCCAAGCCTGTCACAAGTTTTGTCCAAATCACATTTCCATTGCTGTCTGTGCGCAACAAGTAGATTTGTCCTGCATTTCTCCCGAGTGAAATAAAGTCTCCATTTTGGGCCTCCTTGGCATACATCATCCATTCAAAGGCATATCTCTTGATCCAAAGAATATTCCCATTGGCATCCAAACGCATATTAAAGGCACGTCCATTCCCTACCGCTTGGTACAAACCAGAAACAAGGAAGGTACCATCATTCAACTGAATAATACTTTTACCACCATCTTGTCCAGCGGTACCATAGATCCGAAACCAATCAATATTTCCACAGACATCTAATTTATAGGCATAGACATCACAGTCGCCATTCGAACCACTCCCCTCGTGCTGTCCCGTGGCAATAAATCCACCATCATCGGTCACCTCTAATTGCAAGGCCCCTTGCATTCCAGGGAGGTTATATTTTCGGTAAAAGGTATTGTTTTGACCATAAACGAACATTCCACTTAGAAGAATGAAACAGGCAATGGCAGCGAAGGTAGTAGAAGTAAATAATGTTCTTTTCATCCAAATTTATTTAGCAGCATTCAGTTCTTGTAGTATTGACCAAAGAGGAAATATGATATAATCAACGACCATACATTACCTTGTCAAAATTGGTCATAAAAATACATAAATTTCTCTACATACAAAAACTAAGAAACTTAATAACAATAAGTTAAAATTAAATACATAGTTTTTTTTTGAAAGAAACATAAGTCAATACATCCTAGAGAAAATTCATTCGCCCTTCAACGATATCTTCGAGGCCTAATACCTACTCAAATGTGCATTGACAGGGTTCGCATAGTAGCGCATTCTAAAAGAACAAATAGTGCTTTTGACTGTTACCGTTTCATGAACCGTAAATCGCTTTGTTCTCGTCATTTTTTCTCATACCAGAACTCAAATGGATAAAGAAGAAATTGTCATCGTTTGGTTTAAGCGTGACTTGAGATTCACCGATCACGCCCCCTTATTTCATGCACAGAAACAGTCATTGCCCATATTGCTTGTGTATTGTTTCGAACCATCTGTGATGGCTTACTCGGACAGTGACATCCGTCATTGGCGATTTGTTCATCAGTCGCTCATGGACATGCAATCCAAACTTGATTCGTTGCAGGCGAACCTTTATATTTTTCATAATGAAGTCGATACGGTGCTTACTTCGATACAATCGACCTTTACCATTCGCACGATTTACTCTCATGAAGAAATTGGCAACAACCTCACATTTCAACGTGACAAATCCATTCAAAAGTTTTGCTTTACACATAACATTACCTGGAGAGAATTTCCGCATAATGGCGTAGTGCGGCGATTAAAATCTCGGCTCGACTGGGAAAAAATATGGAGGCAACGTATGGAGTCTAGCCCTCTTATAGTTGATGAAACACATTGGAATATACTGAACTTGGATTCCACGTTTTATTCATCCATGAAAGGTCCTGTTTTAAGTCCCGAGATCACCGCAAACAATCCGAATTTTCAGCCAGGTGGAGAAACGTATGCATGGAAGTATCTCGATGGATTCTTAAAGAAACGTCATGAGAACTATGCCAATCACATCTCTAAACCCAGTTTGAGTCGAACAAGTTGCAGCAGACTCTCCCCTTACCTCGCTTACGGAAATATTAGTATGCGGATGGTCTATCAATACACAATGCAACACATGTCGAAATCTCGCAACAAGCGCGCGCTTTCCCAGTTTGTTTCGCGCTTGCATTGGCATTGTCACTTTATGCAAAAATTTGAAGATGAATGCAGGATTGAATTTGAGCCTTTCAATCGCGCCTACAAATCACTTATTAAACCAAAAAATGACGTATTCATAAGTGCCTGGCAACAGGGCAAAACCGGTGTTCCCATTGTTGATGCCTGCATGCGCTGCCTACAGGCGACAGGATATATTAACTTTCGGATGCGTGCCATGGTAGTATCGTTTTTTGTTTTCAACTTATGGCAAGATTGGCGTGAACTGCATTATCTGGCGCGCCAATTTCTGGATTATGAACCTGGCATTCATTACCCGCAAATTCACATGCAAGCGGGAACTACCGGCATGAATACCATTCGTATTTACAACCCAATCAAGAATTCACTTAAACATGATTCAACAGGTGTATTTATTCTAAAGTGGGTGCCTGAATTAAAAGTGATTCCATTAGAATTCATCCATGAGCCTTGGAAGATGAGTGCCCTAGAACAACAGCTATACGCCTTCACCATCGGTATCGACTATCCCTCGCCCATTGTAGATCTCGAAGAAACCCAACGCTTTGCAAGTGAAGAAATGTGGGGATCGCGAAAAGATCAAGCAGTTAGAACGGACGCCTCTAGAATATTGAAGAAGCATGTGAATAAGGAATGGCGAAAAAAGAGTAAATAGCCATTTTCGTTGTATTAAGTTCGTATATCTTCAAACTTTCTTGCCAAATGAATAAAACGCCCGGTTTTCTAAACTTTTTTACTTCTTTTGATGTTCTACATTAAATAGATCTTCATGCCCAAAATTGGATATATTTTCACACCATACGAAGCACCTGAACAATCCACCTTTGATAAATTGTTCGAGATTTTCAGTGAGTTAATTACGCATACCTCAGGCGATGTGGATGAAGCCCTTGACTGGTTAAATATTCTCGATAAGGAATATTCGTTAACAACAGATGAATATACAATGGATGACTTCATTGAAGACCTCAAGAAGAAAGGGTACTTGCGTGAAGAAATTCTACCGGATGGAAATGGTCAATTGTCGATCACGGCGAAAACAGAACGGGTATTGCGAAAAAATGCCATGGAACAAATTTTTGGAAAGATTCGAAAAAGTGGCAGTGGCAATCATACATCGAAAAAAAGTGGACAGGGGGATGAGCTAACGGGTGAGTTTCGTGAATTTCAATTCGGCGATTCGATTGAAAATATATCGATGACTGAGAGTTTGAAAAATGCACAAATCAATCACGGTATTGGCGATGTACATTTAACAGAGAAGGATCTTGTTGTCGAGGACACACACCATAAGTCACAAATGAGCACCGTGCTAATGATTGACATCAGTCATAGCATGATTTTGTATGGCGAGGACCGAATCACTCCAGCGAAAAAAGTGGCCATGGCTCTTGCGGAATTGATCACAACCTCCTACCCCAAGGATACCTTGGATGTTATTGTATTTGGAAATGATAGCTGGCCCATTAAAATCAAAGACCTCCCCTACTTGAATGTTGGACCCTACCACACCAATACCGTGGCAGGTTTGGAATTGGCGATGGACATTTTACGGAGAAAACGAAATACCAACAAACAAATTTTCATGATCACCGATGGCAAGCCTAGTTGCCTTCGCATGCCCGATGGTCAGTATTACAAAAACAGTAATGGCTTGGACCGAATGATTGTTGAAAAATGCTACAACATGGCTGCCCAAGCGCGAAAGATGCACATTCCCATCACGACATTTATGATTGCGCAAGACCCGTATTTACAATCCTTCGTGGAGGAGTTTACCAAATCAAATAAAGGAAAAGCATTTTACACCGGATTAAAGGGATTGGGTGAAATGATCTTTCACGATTATGAAACAAACAGAAAAAAACGAATTAGCTGACCGTATGAATACAACCATCATGACATTAGGGGCCTTGAAAGCATCCGGATACACCTCGAAAAGTATCAAAAATGAGCTTCGCGACAATTTAATTTCAGCCTTGAAATCTGGGGAAACTACTTTCCCACAAATGCACGGATATGAACAAACTGTTATTCCTCAATTGGAGCGTGCCATTCTTTCCAAACACAACATCAATTTATTGGGTTTGCGTGGTCAAGGAAAGACCAGAATTGCACGACTGATGGTGAATTTATTGGATGAATACATTCCTGTGGTGGCAGGCAGTGAAATGAATGACGATCCACTCAATCCAATCAGCCGATTTGCCCGAGATATCATCGCTGAAAAGGGGGAAGACACACCAATTCTTTGGATCCATCGTTCGGAACGTTTTTTGAAAAATTAGCAACGCCGGATGTAACCATTGCAGACATCATCGGAGATATCGACCCGATTAAAGCGGCCAATCTAAAACTCAATTATTCGGATGAAAGAGTCCTGCATTATGGCATGATTCCTCGCGCGAATCGTTGCATATTCGTTATCAATGAGTTGCCTGACCTTCAAGCGCGCATTCAAGTCGCCCTATTTAACATTTTGGAAGAGGGCGACATTCAAATTCGCGGTTTCAAACTTCGCCTTCCTCTAGACCTACAGTTTGTATTTACGGCAAATCCTGAAGACTATACCAACAGAGGAAGCATTGTTACACCGCTGAAGGACAGAATAGGATCTCAAATATTAACCCACTATTCTGCCGATATTCAAACAGCGAAAAAAATAACCAATCAGGAAGCTGAAAAATTGGAGAATCGCCATTGCCACGTGCACGTGCCTGAATTGGCCAAAGATATCTTGGAACAGGTCGCATTTGAAGCACGGGCAAGTGAATACATTGATTACAAAAGTGGAGTCAGCGCACGAATGAGTATCACAGCGTATGAAAATTTAATCAGTACCGCTGAACGACGTGCCATCTTGAACAATGAAAATGAGACAACGGTTCGATTCAGCGATTTGATTGGCATGATTCCATCAATTACGGGCAAGGTTGAACTTGTCTATGAAGGCGAACAGGAAGGAACGTCTTTCGTTGCCAATCACTTGATCAGTGAAGCGACAAAAACACTATTCCTTACCTATTTTCCCAAAATCGAAAAGCTTAAAAAACAAGACCAGGAAACTCCTTATGATGACGTACTGAATTGGTTTTTTGAAGCCAATAGTTTTGAATTATCCGATGAAGCCAGTGAAGACGCGTATTTGAATGCCTTGATGGCCATTGAACCCTTGAAGAAGCTGATTGAAAAATATCAGCCGCGCGTAGCGCCCATCGACACACCATTTCTTATGGAATTTGTGCTTTGGGCCTTGGTTGAACTGAAACAATTGTCCAAGCGAAGAACTGCAGATGGACTGTCATTCAATGATATCTACGACAACATGATCAAGGGATTGTAACTTTTTCAAATGAAAAAAGAGGACTTTCTGCATGGAAAAATCCTCTTTTTTGTTTCGTTTGAAATTCGTTATATAAACACTGAAAGCCGAGAATACTTCTCAGTTCCCACGTTCCAAGTGATCCCGAAACCATTCGAACTAATACGTATAGACATCGACGCTCGCGGCATTGCATGTTTCGCATGATGCTTATGTATCTCGTAAGCCGTTAAATCAAATAAGAACAAGAAGCCTCCTTGCATCAAAAGGCTATTTCCGTAACCGTTGAATTGAGCCTGTTTATCAACATTCTTTGCTGCCATAGTGCGCAATAGCAAGCCACTCCCCATGTACACAACATCAAGCCCTGTGTTCATTAAAAAAATGTTTTCTGTCTTGCGCTGCAATTGCATTGTTTCGGTCAAAGTACTCGGCTGCGCAGTATTTTTTGCTTTTAGGTATCCTGGAATCGCCAGACCGAGATTCACCGTATTCCACAATACATTCATTTGATGAAAATAATGCGCCTCACCCTCTGGAACTGTTGCCCACCCTATTCCACTTGCGACGAAATTGGATACAGCCCAGCTTCCTAGCCCCAACATCAAACGTTGATCAATGCGCGATTTTTCGTCATTAAATTGTTTCAAAGGCTGAGATAAAGCAACGACTGGGACAATATAGAGAATTAAGAGTACTGACTTCATCATGATGTATTTTATTGCGTGCTGCACTTTGATAAATACAACACCACATTCATTGGCGTTCGGCACCAATCAACTGCATTGAACTTTTTAATAGGGTCCATTAAACTCCTTACTGCTATCGGCCACCATCGAATTGATTACCAGAATTTCTTCCTGATTTAAGTAGCGCCACTTGCCGACTGGAACATCCAGTTCAATATTCATGATGCGCACCCGCTTTAACTTTGTGACCCTGTAGTCAAGAAACTCACACATGCGGCGAATCTGTCGATTCAAACCTTGCGTAAGAATAATCGTAAAAGTGTAGGTTCCCGTTTGTTTCACGTAACATTTCCTAGTCACCGTATCCAAAATGGGAACTCCTCCACTCATCTTCTGTATGAATGACTTTGTAATCGGTTTATTCACTGTCACTTCATATTCCTTCTCGTGATTGTTTCTTGCACGCAAAATTTTGTTCACGATGTCGCCATCATTGGTAAGAAAAATCAATCCCTCACTTGGCTTATCTAGCCTCCCAATTGGAAAGATTCTTTTGGGATAGTTGATGTACTCAATGATATTATTTTTCTCACGGATAGTGTCTGTGGTGCACACAATCCCAATGGGTTTATTGAAGGCGATGTAAATAAAATCCTCTTGAGGTTCGCTGATTGTTTTTCCGTCAACGCTCACGACATCTCCTGGAAGTACTTTTGTACCTTTCTCGGTAACAACACCATTGATTCGAACACGTCCTTCGTCAATAAGTTTATCTTAAGACCGTCGCGAGCAGTAACCTACTTCGCTGAGATATTTATTGATTCTGGTAGCTTCGTTGGATTCCATGAATGCGTGAATAAGATGCTAAAAATAATGTTATCTCGGGAATCCTTTGAAACTTTTCAATCATTCCTTATTTTTTTTAAGGGATCAATGAACCACCAATGGTTGAATTGAATGCCTTAAAAAACTTGAATTAAAAAAAAATATACAATCATAATTAAATTTAGCAACGGCCGATCTAAGATTTCTTTTTATGTTTAACTCACGAAAACAACACGGACATAACCGAAAGCCATGAAAACTAGATTTTTTATCCTTGGAATGAGCCTCCTATGCTATGGAGTGAATTTTTCTATTGCTCAAACAAAAACGATCAGCTATCAAGAATTACCCACCGCATCAGGAAATCCTACAGGGTCAGGAATGTTCTTAGGCGCTTCGATGACAAGTGCAAGCATAACCATCACTTTCAGTGGGCCATCAGACCGTTGGATTGCACTTGGATTCGGATCATTCATGGACCCGACAGATGTTTTAATCTATTCAGGCGG
>JBEIKR010000087.1:0-11827 GCA_040379705.1 Crocinitomicaceae bacterium | reverse complement strand
TTTCCATGTGTTCAAGTTTAAGATTATTACTCCTAATTTTTACCTTGACACACTTTTTAGAATACTACCTCATTCTTCATTTTTAACTTTTCATTTTTAACTTTTCATTTTTAACTTTTCATTTTTAACTTTTCATTTTTAACTTTTCATTACACATCAAGCCCCTCAGGAAACTCATACTCCTTTACGGCGCCATCTATCCAGCACTTGAAGGAAAGTTCTCCATCGAAACGTGCGAAGGTTCTGTAATTGATCCAATCACCTAAATTCAGGTAGCTCGAATTTTCGGCTACACTCAAGCGGAGTGGCAAGTGCCGATGACCAAAGATGTAATGGTCGAAATGTTCTTTTTCGTTTATTTCCTTGCAGTATTGGTACAACCATTCATTCTCCTTGCCAAGGAAGGTTTTGTCCTCTGTAACGCTTGCTGCGCGGCTAGTTTTTGAAAAATAGGAAGCCAAGGAAATGCCAAAATTGGGATGTAAACGCGCGAACATCCATTGCGAGAGACGGCTATCAAAAACCTTCTTGATAAACTTATATCCGCGGTCACCAGGTCCTAAACCATCACCATGCCCGATATACAACTTCTTGCCGTTGATTTCACGTGCAACTGGCGCTCGGTGCAGTTGAAATCCCAATTCTTTTGGCAGATAGTCAAAGATCCACATGTCGTGATTTCCGGTAAACACATGGACTGGAATGCCAGAATCAGTGATTTCTGCAATCTTGCCTTGAAGTCGAACAAATCCCTTTGGAATCGCATGCTTATATTCAAACCAGAAATCAAAAATATCACCAACTAGGAAAATTTCGGTCGCATCTGTTCGCACATGATCGAGCCATGCTACCACCGCTTTTTCACGCTCTAAGCTCGTTTCGTAACTCGGAACTCCCAAGTGGAAGTCGGAGGCAAAATATATGACTTGAGGAGAGTCCAATCGAACGATTTAATGTCCAAATATGCGCTTTAATTCAGCTTCTAATGCTTCGCCGCGCAGGTTCGTTTTGATGATGTTACCTTCAGCATCAATTAGCACGGTAAATGGAATTCCTTTTACATCGTACATCGCCGCAACTTTGCTTTGCCATTGGTTTAGGTCGCTCACATGATTGGGCCATGTTAAATTGTCTTTTTCAATTGCCGCAAGCCATGCTGCCTTATCTTTATCGAGTGATACACTCATCACTGTAAATCCATCTGCTTTATAGGCTTCATAAAGTCTAACGACATTTGGATTTTCCTTTCTACATGGACCACACCAAGATGCCCAGAAGTCGAGTAGCACCACTTTTCCTCGCAAGTCGGATAATTTCATGGTAGTCTTTCCATCTGTTTTCAACTCTTCGAAATCTGGTGCGACCTTTCCAGGTGCAAGCTTGTTAGCCGCTTCTTTTTGTTTTTTAAGGTTCAAATACTGCTTGTAGAATTCACGTACTGAGGGTGAATCACTGAAAGAGTTATTGATTTGCTGAATGACGGATTCGTATGTAGCGAAATCATTCTCAGGATTAAGTAATCCGAGTACTGGTAGCAACGCTGGTGAATTTTGATTTTTAGACATGAAGTTCTGAAGGCTGCTTTGAAAATTATAAAAATCCGTATTGATAGATGCTGCAATTTCTGCTTCTTGCGCTGGATTTTGCTGGATCAATCGAACAACGGAGTCACGCTTATATTCCCATGCAGTTTTAATTTTAATGAAATCGTTCATGTTCGCGCTCTCCTCTGAACCTACGATGTTGCAGAATGCATAAATATTTGCACCATCACCGTATAGTTTGATGTCTGCATTCTCGCGTAAAATGAGATTTACATGTGAACCACCAACACGAATAACGTAATAATCTGGGTTGGGCAATGTCGCTTTAATCACAAAGTCCCCTTTTCTTGTAAGTTTCACTTTTTGGTAATCCATGTAGTGGGTGCCAAAAAATTGGGAAAGCATGACAGTATCTACCGGGGAATTGAAAATATTTCCCGAAACTGTTACGTTAATTGGTTTTTGAGCAAGGACAAATCCTGCACAAAAGATTAGGAGAATAGTGAAAATCTGTTTCATGTTTTTTATTTTGCGAGCGCCTCTTTCAATTTTTGTTCCAATTCCAATCCGCGAAGGCCAGTGGCAATAATTTTTCCTTCTCGGTCGATAAGCACAGTATATGGTATGCCATCAAATTTATACAATTGAATGACAGGTGTTGACCATCCCATTAAATCACTCACATGCGTTGGCCAAATGAGCCCATCCTGCGCGATTGCTTTTTTCCAAGCCACTGCATCTTCATCCAATGAAACAGAATACACAGTAAATCCTTGATCTTTATATTTCTTGTAAATCCTAACTACATTCGGATTTTCTCCTCTACAAGGACGGCACCAAGAAGCCCAGAAGTCAACCAATACAACCTTTCCTCGAAGAGAAGAAAGTTTGATGAGTTTTCCGTTTGGATCCTTCAACTCAATTTCTGGAGCCATCAGATTTCCTGAGGTAGTGGAAAGATATTCTGAATAGGCATTTTCAATTTGTACGACTTGATTCTCCATGGTCAAAGCCATAGGTGAATCTTTATAGCGCTCCTTAAAGGCTTCAGCAACCAATTTCAATACATCGAGTGAAGCCGGATCCCATTTATCAAAACCTAGGGTAGGTGAAGCAGATGTAGAAAGAACAATGTTGAATGGATTGTCTGGGTCCTTTGACATTTGTTCCAATGCCCATTTGTCCACTGGCGCTTTTTCAGCATTGAAAATTGTCATCATCTCCTCTTCCGTGAGATTTGCTTTTTGGGCTTCTAATTTTTTCTGAGCGATCATTAAATTTGCGTACAATGCCATGTAGGCATTCAAAGGTGCTGCCCACTCAACTCCAGAGGCATTTGGTTTCGTCGTAAATTCACCAAAAGTTGTTTTCAACTTCACATGTTCATTTTGAGCCAGCGTAAATGGAATCATTTTCTCTGAGGATTCACCCAACCGAAGCTGATATATTCCGAGTCCAGGAACATTTCCTTTCATACTGAATGTTCCATTGGCCGAGATGGTCGTTTTAGCCACCTCAATGGTCCCTTGTTGACTCAATGCTTCCAAATAAAGGTTTATTCCTTCCGCTCCCTCAATTTTTCCGTCAATCGAAAAATTATCCTTTGGTTTATCTTCGGTGTTCGCATCTGGATCCTGTCCACAAGAGAAGAGAACAATCAGCAAAACGATGGAGAATAAGTATTTCATGGTGTCTATTGTTCTAATGTTTGACGCATCAGTGCATTGGCAGCTTTAGGGTCTGCTTTTCCTTTAGAAACTTTCATCAATTGTCCCATGAAGAAACCAATCAATTGTTTTTCACCAGTTCTATAACGCTCGGTTTCAGTAGGATTCAGACGGATGACCTCATGTATAAATCCGAGGATTGCATCTTCGTTTGAATCTTGGATGAGGTTGAGTTCTTCTGCAATCAATAATGGCGTTTTATCCACCTGATTGAGCATCACGGGAAATATTTTTTGGGATGCAATGGAAGTTGATACCTTTCCTTCATCAATTAAGGCGATTAATTCGGCAATGCGCAGCGCTGGAAGCGGGAAATTCTCGATTTCAACACCATATTCATTGAGGTAGGATTTAACATCTCCAATTACCCAGTTGGCGGCAGATTTATAGTTGCTTGTAAGCGCGATTACCTCTTCATAGAAAAGGGCAGTTCCTTTTTGATCCGTTAAAATTCCCGCATCATATTCAGATAGCCCCAGTCCCGCTGTGTACTTGATAAATAAGTCGCGCGGCAACGCAGGCATTTCTTTGCGTATGCTGTTGATTTGCACTTCATCTACAATGAGTGGTTGCAAATCTGGTTCAGGGAAATACCTGTAGTCGTTTGCAGCTTCTTTTGATCGCATTGAAATGGTAATATTTTTCAATGCATCGTAGGAACGTGTTTCTTGGTAAAGTGTTTCACCATGCTCAAGTGCTGTAATCTGACGAATGATTTCAAACTCGATAGCGCGTTGAACATTTCTGATGGAATTCATGTTTTTTACCTCGACTTTCGTTCCAAACTCAGGGTTGCCTTTGATGCGCACAGAGATGTTGGCGTCGCAGCGAAGTGAACCTTCCTCCATGTTTCCATCGCAAATATCTAGGTAACGAACCAATTTCCGTACTTCTGTCAAATAGCTGTATGCCTCCTGAGAGCTGCGAATGTCTGGTTCGGACACAATTTCCAGAAGCGGAACGCCGGCACGATTGAGGTCAACAAGCGTATCAAACACATCGACATCGTGTATGCTTTTTCCAGCATCTTCCTCCATGTGGATGCGTGTCAATCCGATTTGTTTTTCTTCGCCATTTTCCAGTTTGATGTGAATCACACCACCCGTACAAATTGGCGTTTTATCTTGCGTGATTTGATACCCCTTTGGAAGATCGGGATAGAAGTAGTTTTTTCGCGCAAAGTACTGTTCTTCAGCAATTGTACATCCACATGCTAAACCAAGTTTTATCGCATATTCAATTGTTTTCTTGTTCATCTTTGGAAGTGTTCCTGGATGACCAAGAGTGATGACACTCACATTTGAATTGGGCTGTGAGCCATATTCATTGATATCGCTTGAATAGGCTTTTGATCTGGTCAGCATTTGCGCATGCACCTCCAAGCCAATGACCACTTCGTATTTTTCGCGAATGGATGACTCCATGATTATATTCTAGAGATTAGTTCTTTCATGATGATTGTCATCTTTGGTTCTTGACGACTTGCGACATCAATGACATCTTGCAAGCTCACTTTGTGAATTTTTCCTGGAACTCCTAAGTCTGTAATGATCGAAATCGCGAAGCAAGGAATCTCCATGTGTCGTGCAACAATGACTTCAGGTACCGTTGACATTCCTACAGCATCTGCACCAATCGCGCGAACATATTTATATTCTGCCGGTGTTTCAAGCGTAGGGCCTGTCAATCCAGCATAGGTTCCAATGGACACACGAATGTTATTTTCTTTGGCAATATCTTTCGCTAGTGCAATCATTTCTGCATCATACGGTTCGCTCATATCTGGAAATCGAGGGCCTAGCTCATCGAAATTCTTTCCAATCAATGGGTGTGCTGGAAATAAGTTGATGTGATCATCTTGAATCATGATCTCACCCACTTCGAAATCTGGGTTCACACCTCCCGATGCGTTGGATACAAAAAGACGTTCAATACCCATCAGCTTCATTACGCGTACTGGAAATGTGACTTGTTGCATGTTATATCCTTCGTAGAAATGAAAACGACCTTGCATGGCCATTACTTTTTTACCACCTAATTCACCAAAGATTAATTTTCCTTTGTGACTTTCAACAGTTGAAACAGGAAAATTCGGGATGATATCGTACGGAATCTCATCAATGATGGAAATTTCTTTTACGAGGCCTCCCAACCCAGTTCCTAAAATAATTCCAATGGTTGGCTCTACGGATGTTTTTGATTTGATAAAATCAACAGACTCTTTAAATTGTGTCAACATAGTTATTCAATTGTTCTAAAAATTCTTCTTCTCGATCGATGACAACGGTCATTGGTTGATAAAACCAAGGGTACGCTTGCATAGATTCTTTCATCGGCAAATCAGTCAATTTCACCCAATCTTTTTCGGTAGTGAATATGGCCGTTTCGTCGCTTACAAAAGTATCAAATTTTTGGTGAACCTTGAATAGGTCTTTGTCGGTATATGTATGATGGTCA
The DNA here is from genome assembly GCA_040379705.1 of Crocinitomicaceae bacterium. Lineage (GTDB taxonomy): Bacteria > Bacteroidota > Bacteroidia > Flavobacteriales_D > Crocinitomicaceae > M0103. Next base: position 6,099 of record JBEIKR010000087.1, on the reverse strand, counting down.
GAAAAAGATAGATTAACCACCTCGTAGGTATGTTCTAAGTGCTTAATTAGGCTTGATGCATCGGCAATGGCAGTGATTAAAAGTATGCGTTTTACAGCGCTTAGATCGCTTGTTTTTCCCAAGGAAATCGGTGATGAATAGTCAATGCTTGAAAAGTAAACAGGTGTTCTTTGCAGATTGATTTTTTCCACGATCGCGTCTTTCAACTCTGATGATAGGTCTTTTGGACATTTAGTAACAACAATCATGTCTGAGCGACTTTTTCCATTCTTTGATTCACGCAATCTCCCGGCAGGCAGGGGTAAATCGTTGAAAAATGGTTTGCTGTAATCGGTGAGTAGAATGTTGAATCCAGCTGTTATTGCTCGATGTTGGTAGGCGTCGTCTAAAAGTATAAGGTTTGTTTTAGGATAATGTTTGATGATTTTTTGAATCCCAAAAGCACGGTTTTCACAAACAAACACATGTGTGTTTGAAAAGTTCTTCTTTGCGTACATGGCAGATTCATCGCCAGAAACTGTCGCACTTGTGTCGGCATGAATTTCAAGAAATCCTGATGATTTTCGTCCGTAGCCACGGCTTAAAACTGCTATTTTTCTTGAGTTAGAGAAATGTTGAGCTAAAAAAACGGTTAGTGGAGTTTTTCCGGTACCACCTACACTAAGATTACCAATGCAAATTGATTTTACGGGAACTTTGTAGGACTTGAAAATCCCAGTCGTATAAAGTAAGTTACGAAGACCAACAACTACCAAATAGATTAGAGAAAAGGGTAGGAGCAAGTACTTCAGCACTGTCATATGTCAAAGCTGAGTTTTAACTCGCTGAGTAGTCAGAAAATGTTTGATCGTCGGCATAGTAAAAAATGCGCACTTGAGCCGTATCCGTCAAGAAATCAATTTTTCCAATTTCGAAGCGGTTGATTGCAATTCCTGTGCGATTTTCCAGGTCTTTTTTCATTTCGTCGTAACGCTCAGGAAGTATTAAGTCAATGCGCTCGTAATTGATTGTCTTGCGTGTTTCATGTTTCACCAACCACAAATTCTCAAGGATGTATGTCAACAACATCACCGACACATTGATAATTGCCATTTCAGCGATGCTGATTTGTTTTGAGGCCAAAGAGTTTACTACACTAATACCAATAATCAAAAAGAGGTATGTCATTTCTTTAATTTCGATGGCATCAGTGCGGTAGCGAATAATCCCGAAAATCGCGAATAAACCAAGTCCCATTCCCGTGTCAATGTCTAGTTTTTTCAATCCAAAACATAAGAAAAATGTAATCGTTCCAATCAAATAATAGGTAAACAAATAATCTTTGCGGCGTGTTTTTTCGTAATAAAAATAACGAATTAGAATCGTCAATACAATCATGTTCACTGCCAAACGAAGTAGCAAAACATAGGCGTCATCGCTAAAAAGTGTAAGCCCTAAAGCATCAGATTTGGAGAGGGGAAGTAAGAAATTAGGCAGCATTGGTATTTATTTTTTTTAGGGTTAAAAGTTTTTTCTTAAATCGGTTAAATTTCAATCGACTTCCGCCGTATAACTCAATGGAGCCGATGCAATATTTGCTCAATCGGTATGGACGAATGTTGATTGTTTTCATTAATGCAAAGAAAGCGGAATTTCTGTTTACTGATTCTTGCTTGAGCTCTGCGATGATCAAATTGTCAAATTTTTCTGTTTTGTCATCCCAACGGAAGGTCAAGTCAAAATCTAATGTCAAACGTTCGTTTTCAACTTTATTCACGAGTGTAATGCGGTGAAATGAATTCCACATCACTGCTTTTAGATCAACTTCTTTTGGAATAATACTTTCGATAAATTCCTTGTGTTCAGCCTTCAACACATCGGGAATGTTTTCCACTTTGATTCGTTTTTTGTTCGTACGCCCTTTGAACTTGTGCTTGATCTCTAAGAATGTGAGGTTTGACTCTACATATTTTCTAAATCTCACTTTGAAGCGATTCGTTCGACCGTTATGATGGTCTTGAAAAAATGAGAAACGTTCATCATCGAAGTATAAACTTTCGTAAAATGGCGTTCGTGTTCCTTCAATTTCCAAAATTCGATAGGCCTGTGATAGTTCTGGAAGGAATTTGATGAAGCTATGCAATGAAAACGCAAATTTTGTATCTACACGGTTCATCAACTTGACGCGATCCATTTCGGAAAGCGTAATTGATTCGAATCCAGTAAGAATATCTTGAATTGCGGGGTTTAGCATACGGGCAAAGTTAAGAAATTATTAAACTTCAAAAGCATTTGATACTACTTCGGCTAAAATCAGTCGAAAATATGTGGATTTTAATCAATGATTATCTTTGTACTATGAGAAAAAAGATACTCCTATTGGGTTCCGGTGAACTCGGAAAAGAATTTGTGATTTCATGCCAACGCCTAGGGCAGTATGTCATTGCAGTAGATAGTTATCCTGATGCACCAGCCATGCAGGTCGCACATGAATTTGAAGTCATTAACATGTTGGATGGCGATGCCTTGGATCGAATTGTCGAAAAACATCGTCCGGACCTTATTGTGCCAGAAATTGAAGCCATTCGCACAGAGCGTTTTTATGAGTACGAAAAATCTGGAATTCAAGTTGTTCCGAGCGCTAAGGCGGCAAACTTCACCATGAATCGCAAGGCCATTCGAGATTTGGCAGCCATTGAAGTGGGTGTTCGTACTGCACCTTATCGGTATGCTACAAGCTTTGAAGAGTTGAAGCAAGGCGTCGAATTTACAGGGATGCCATGTGTGGTCAAACCCTTGATGTCGAGCTCTGGAAAAGGACAATCAGTCATACGAATTGAGACAGATATCAGGAAGGCATGGGATTATGCTATGGAAGGTTCACGTGGAGATTTGAAAGAGGTCATTGTTGAAGGTTTTATTGATTTTGACTATGAAATAACGCTTCTTACGGTGACTCAAAAAAATGGTGAAACACTGTTTTGTCCTCCCATCGGACACCGTCAAGAACGGGGAGATTACCAAGAAAGTTGGCAGCCTCAAGCCATGAATGTTGAGCATTTGGAGGAGGCGAAATCGATGGCGGCGCGTGTTACAAAAGCCCTTGGAGGTGCCGGTATTTGGGGAGTTGAGTTTTTTATAACGAAGCAAGGGGCATATTTTTCAGAGCTATCTCCTCGTCCGCACGATACTGGGATGGTCACCTTGGCAGGCACGCAAAATTTCTCTGAATTTGACTTGCATGCACGTGCGGTACTTGAATTACCGATACCAGAAATCGTTTCGGTTCGCAATGGTGCTAGCGCGGTAGTATTGGCTTCGAAAGAAGGCAATGAAACACCAATTTTTACTGGATTGGAAAAGGCTGCAAGTTACCCGAATTCTGATTTCAGAGTTTTTGGAAAACCAAATACAAGACCATACCGACGAATGGCTGTTGCGCTGACCTACGGGACAGAGTCAACGTCTGAATTGGTCGAAAAAGCCAAGTCAATGGCTGCAGAAATTAAAGTAGATTAAAGCAGTCCAAGAGCGATTTTCATTCGGATCACTCGTTTAGATGCAGCATCTACTTTCTTCTTGAACGCAGCGTCTGAACGGTATCTTTTGAGAATGTCAAAGTGTGCTTTTTTTGCGTCAACAGGCATCAGTACGATGTCACAACCTGCTGCTATTGCCTTTTCTTCACAATTTGGAATGCTTGCCACACCACCCATGTTCATCGCATCCGTGACAATCAACCCTTTAAAGCCAAATTCACCACGCAACAAGGTGGTTACAATGGTTTCTGATGTTGTAGCAGGCATTCCTTTCGTATCGTAGGTTGGGTTATTGGTTACGCCAATATGTGCGACCATAATCGATAATACACCATTTTTAATCAATTCAGGATAATTTCCAATTTCTTTCAACTCCCCGTCAATCATTTGCAAAGATTTATGGGTGTCACCGGAAACAAGTCCATGTCCAGGGAAATGTTTCGCTGTGGCCAAAATGTTGTGTGATTGCGTTTGTTGAATGAAGGCATCCGACCAAGGAATAATGTTTGCCGGGATAGCGCCAAAACTTCTGAATCCAACCGTTTTGTTTGGTGACATGTCTACAACGGGAGAGAAGTTGTAGTTGATCCCAATAGCATTTAACTCTTTCGAAATTAAATCAGCACATTCGCGAACTTCTTCGATAGATACCATTTCATTGGCTTTTTTCACGGGTGTTGATCCAATAATCTTACGATTTACCAAGCTTGGTTCAGCATCTGCGCTGTAGAGAAATGGTAGGTTACCCAAGGTATCATTCATTTTTTCGAAATTCTTAATCCATGTGGTGAACTCATCTTTTGTTCCATTCAACATCAAAACACCACCAATAATGCGTTGGCGAATGTGTGCTTTAATAGTAGCCTCTGTCTGACCTAAGCGCCCCACTGCTGGCATGATGAGCTGTGCAACAATCGCCGTATCATCAAGTTGTGTAAATACCCGTTCTACTTCTGCATCGAGGTCCTTATTTTCCGTCAGGAAATCACTTAATTTAAATGCTTTCTGAACCTCCGGCTGGACGCGTTTTTGTACTTTTTTCTCTGTGGATGGAGATTGAGCGCAGCTATAAAATAGAGTGACTAGGAGGCTTGATAAAAGAAAATAGTTTCTCATGGATGAAAGATCTTGTTAAAATAGAGTCCAAAGTTAAAGTCCTTCATGGCGCGAGAGGGAACGAAACGCGATGTTTTTTGCACAATCCCATTGTCAACAACCATTTTGAAACCCATAACGGGGGTTGTTTTTACTCCACCTGTAATTTTTGAAACGCAGCCAAACCGTAAATCGTAAAAGTAGAAGACCTTGCCTTCGGTTTTCGTTGTGTAATAACCGTCGGAGATAAATTCGAGCTGCTTGGAGTAATTTTTATCTGGCCATTTCAAATCGAACAATTCATCTTGTCGTTTCGGAATGGTATCGATCTCTTTTGGATTAAAATCGTAGAAGATGGATTTGTACGCGACGTAATAATTCGCGTCGTCCTCAGCCAGCATCATCCAATAAAAACTTGTGAAGGGCATCGGTGCCACCATGGCATTTCGTGTTTTCAAATGACTTTTAGAAAAATAGGTCTTTGCATTATTCAGAATGATCAGTTTAATAATCACTCCAAATAGTAGGTAACTCGTTGAATAAATGATTCCGCCCATATTCCATTTTCTTCTCGAAAGACTTTCTCTTGACTTGAACATGGCAATGATTAAGCAAATCATGAAAGGAACGGTGTACAAGGGGTCAATGATAAATACCGTATTAAATTTTATACGCATATCGAAGGGCCAGAAAAATGATGTTCCATAATTCGTGAACATGTCCAGCATCGGATGCGTGATTATTCCCCAGAAAAAGAGCTTGATCCACATCTTTCGTTCATACTTTTCCTTGTACAGTTTGTGAACGATCCAGGCAAGAACTGGAGCCATTAGGCAAGCAAATAAAATTGAGTGGGATAGTCCACGGTGAACAAGTGCGCCATCAATGGGGTGATATAAACCACTGAAAATCACATCAAGATCTGGGATTGTTCCTGCGATTGCCCCCCACAGTGGTGCCTTATTGCCAATTTTCCTACCTCCGACAGCTTCAGCAACGGCAGCGCCAAGAACGATTTGTGTAAGTGAATCCATAATGAATGGGCGTAAAATTATACTTAAAAACAATGACACAAACAATTGTTCATTTTTGTATCTTCAAGTAACTAAACTGAAAACATGAGAAACCACTTATCCATCAAGTCATGGGCGGAAGATGACCGACCACGTGAGAAAATGTTAACCAAGGGCCGGGCTGCGATGTCCGATTCTGAGCTCCTTGCTATCCTCATTGCAACAGGTTCTACAAATAAGTCGGCCTTGGATCTTGCCAAAGAATGCCTCGCTTTGGCAAAGAATGACCTTGGTAAATTATCCCGCATGTCGGTACCTGAGTTATGTAAGGTAAACGGAATAGGTCCTGCCAAGGCGGTGACATTGGTCGCTTCACTGGAATTAGGTAGAAGAAGAAAGGACAATACATCAGAGAAAAGATTACGGATTGTATCCTCACAAATTGTGTACGACCACATGAGGCAGTACTTGCA
>JBEIKR010000086.1:0-11828 GCA_040379705.1 Crocinitomicaceae bacterium | reverse complement strand
GCTTTGAAATATCAAACTTGGTGAAGGATTTACAAGAAGTAATGGAAGTGTGAGATTGAGTGTGGGCCTTCGAGTACCTCAGGGCAAGGAGCGAAGAAAAAACTAGAGTGGAGTGAACCGCTCTCGCTTTTCAGTCTCACTCTGTTTCAGTGGTGATGGACGGAATCGAACCGCCGACACAAGGATTTTCAGTCCTTTGCTCTACCGACTGAGCTACATCACCTAACCGTTTTGTGGGGGCAAAGATAATAACTTAAATCTATGAACGACAATTGGAACGTATTTTTTTTGATAACATCATGTATCTTTGATTCCAAGATATGAACCAACGCACCTATGTACTCGATGCCGGAAATACTTCGGTAAAGATTGGGCTCTTTGAAAATGGGGTGCTCACAGATGTTCAACGTGTTCCAACAAACGACAAATCCCGTTGGTCTAAACTCCATGAAATCATCCCTGAAAATTCGGTTGTTGTTATTTGTAGTGTCGCAAGTGCTGACTTCCTTTCATTCGTTCATTCGCGAACGACTAACATGACGATAATTGATGTGCACTCACCATTGCCGATTAAAAACACATACCTCACGCCACAAACATTGGGCATGGATCGACTTTGCAATGCTGTGGCTATACATGCCATGAAACGCACCAAAAATGCGGTTGCCATTGATATCGGAACATGCATCAAATTTGACCTTGTGGAAGATAATCAATACATTGGAGGATCCATCAGTCCAGGAATCAAATTGCGGTACAAGGCATTGCACGATTTTACAGCAAAACTGCCTTTAATCGACACGCACTGCCAAGAATCAATCATCGGAAGAAACACAGTAACCTCCATGGCAGCAGGAGTAATGCATGGAATCGTTTCTGAAATCACGGGGATGATGGATAAATACCGCTCGGCTTTTGGTGATGACTTAACTTTTTTTATGACAGGTGGGGACGCAAATTACTTTGATTTTGAAGGAAAAAATGACATCTTTGCGGACCCAAATTTAACCCTGAAGGGTGTTTATCAAATATACTTGTGCCATGTTGCGTGCTAAACTCATTGCCCTTCTCGTGTTCATTTCCGCTGGTACTGCGCTGGCTCAATACACTATAAATTCCCCGTATTCGTCTTATGGCCTTGGTGAGCGTACCAACCCTGAGAATTATGTATTTTCTGGAATGGGCAATTGTTACACGACAGTGCTTGATTCAACGGTTTTAAATTTTTACAATCCATCTACATACAACACCTATGGAAATGGGCAACCTTTATTCTCAATAGGGATTGAATCGAAAATGCTCTTTCAAAAAGAAGGAATGTCTTCCATTTTTACGGGCACTGCCATGATTAACCATTTTGTTATGGGTATTCCGGTGAAAAAGAATTTTGGGTTGGCATTCGGATTAAAACCCTTCGCGCGAAAGGGATATGAATTTTATGACCGCATCGCTGTGGGAACAGATTCAATTAAATATACCTACTTAGGAAAAGGCGGGTCACAATTGGTCTTTATTGGTGGTAGTGCGAACATTATCAATCTGAAACCACTTAAATGGTCCATTGGCGGTAACGCAGGTTACTTGTTTGGAATTTCTACCAATGAACGACGTAGTCAAATTATAAAATTGGCGCAGTTCTCAGGCGGTGTCGATCGAAATGTTTTGACAACGAGTGCATTTTTCTATGAACTTGGAACGAATGTTCGATGGGCCATTAATGACAAACATAAATTTACGTTGGCTGCAACTCTTGAGCCTTCGCAAAACATTGCAGTGAAAAAAGATGAGTACCTCTTTTATGCGCCAAATGTCAACGACCCTCGGGGGTATGACACCTTATCGCAAACAACAGATATTCGTGGGACCATTAAACTTGCCCCGAATTACACCTTTGGTCTAGCCTATACATTCGGTTTTGAGTCGGAAAAGAAAGGCAATCGCATTCGTGAGTCCGAGCTGGCAGTGCATTTCAACTATGGAAAAACCGACTGGAGCAAATACAGCGATGAATTGCACCCATCTCTTTCCTTCTTAAATACTACCCGAATCAATGTTGGAATTCAATTTATTCCGGAGCGTGACTTTTTGGACAAAGCTGCGGTAGTAGGCTTTTTTGAAACCGTAAGATACCGTGTGGGCTATTATCAATATACCTTGCCTTACAGTTACAATGGTACACAAATGTCCGACTTTGGCATGACATTTGGATTTGGAATACCGATTTTGACGACAAAGTCACTTTCTTCAGTAAACCTCGGGGTTTCGCTTGGAAAAAGAGAGGCGGGTGCATCAAATTCACTGAATCAAAAATACATTGGTCTCAATTTTGGTGTTACCTTAGCGCCTTCAAATTTTGACCGCTGGTTCAGAAAACGAAAACTGGATTAAACTTAACGAAAATGAAACTTCAAAAATTACTCTTATCCGCACTTGTACTGATTAGCTTAGGTGTGTATGCTCAAGAAGAAACTGAGCAAGAACGCGAATGCAAACGCATGCGTTTTTTGGCAGGTGAAGACTTGAAAATTAAAAATTATGCCGGTGCATCTGCATATTACATAAAAGGTGAGGCAATATGCGGCAATTACGATAAAGCGAATTATGACCGTATGATTGGTTCACTTCGTAACACGATTAGCGCTGAAACTGATAAAGTAAAGAAAACTGCTTATATCGATACAATTATTGGAGTTTACGATCGTGCAGAACAAAAAGGGTTTTATGATCAAGCAAACGATCTCATTCGCGCATCATATATCGTTCAATCTTCTAAGCCTAATCGCGCTGCTGCCGATGTTTTATTTGCTCGTGGGATTACTAAAGTTGGCGCTGCACCAAGCGAAACACAGTTGATTCTGTATTATTCGAATCTATATACTGTGTATACAGAATCAACGGACACCGCAAAAAAGTCGGAATTGAAGAAAAGATTGATTTCAGAATACTTTGGTTTATCAAAAATGGTGAGTGACACAAAGATGTCTGCAAAAACCCAAGAAAATCTTACGACATATTTTAATAATATCGTACGCTCATGCGAAGACATCCTTCCAGACTTGAAAGGATTCCTTGCCACTTTGCCACAAGATAAAGAAATGAAGAAGAAAGCGGTTGTGAACTTCATGACACTTTTGGAAACGAAGAAATGTACGGATGCCAAAGAATATGAAATGTTGGTGGATACTTTGAATGTAATCGATCCTTCATTAGACGGTAAATTGGCAAAAGCACGTTTGTTGGTATCCAAAAAACGCTACAATGAAGCAGTTGCTGCCTTCAAAGAAGCAAAAACGATGACTACTGAGTCTGCTAAAATTGAAGAGATCGAATACATGATTGCAAGTACTCAGTTTAACTCTGGAAGCTACAATGCTGCTTATTCAACAGCGATGGGCATCTCTGGAGATAACAGAAGTGAAGCACTCTATATTGCTGCACAATGTGTGGCGAAACTTTCGAATAGCTGTGGGTCATCGACCATTGAACGTAAGGCGAACTTCTTGTATGCTGCACGTTTGGCAGATCAAGCGGGTCAAGGTGGAGCTGCTGCGAAATACCGTGCAGCTGGTCCAACAGACGGCGAATGGTTTGATGCTGGAATTAGCAGTATTTCATTGTCTTGCTGGAATGTGACCGTTTCAAAATAAGGTGCAACTTCTAAAAAACATACATAAATACTTAAGGATTCCTGTCAGTTTGATGCTGGCAGGATTTCTTTTTTCTTGTGTAAACGATTTGGAGTCCATTCAAAAGGTAACCTACGATCCGAAGGCACCCAAGGAGGTAACCAAGAACCTTCGTGTTTTTTACACAGATTCAGGTTATGCGCGGGTTGAAGTGTTTGCTGCGATTGCGGAATCATTTACTACACCTGAATCCATCACAAAGCTGAAAGATGGTGTGAAAGTCAACTTCTTTTCGGCGGATGGAAAAATTGCTTCAACATTGACAGCACTCTACGGTGAGGTCAATTACACACAAGGAACCATGTTTGTACGCGATTCCGTCCAACTATTTAACCACGCGAAAAAACAACGCATGGAAACAGAAATTCTCTTTTGGAACCAACGAGACAGTTCGATTTATACGCCGTCCAATGTCGTTGTGCGTGATCCTGACGGCGTGCTATATGGTAAAGGCATTCGGACCAAACAAGATTTCTCTGAATATGAATTTTTAAAACCCTACGGAAAGATTGCCCTAGGAAAATAAAACACACACAAATCATAATCAATTATCTTTGACTAAAATTCAATCTCATGCAACTTTACAATAAAATCATGTCGTATTTCTGGCTCGCAGCTGGTTGTGTACTTTTAGTGGTAATCTCTTATTTATCAATGACACAAGGAATAAAAAAATGGGGGTTCTATTACTTCTTCGTCGTGAGCGCCTTCGGTATGTATTTCTTCAAGCGATGGATGATGAAACGTATGGAAAGACATGTGGCTTATTTGCAGGAACAGCAAGCAAAACAACAAGGAAAGTAAGTCCTTAGGAAACTTTTGATGCGTTCATCCGTTATACTTGTGTTGGATGTTTCTTTCAATCGGAGACCCAACGAGTAACTTTTACCCTAATTTGATTGTCATAGGTTTCGGCAAATGAAACAGTTCATACTTCTAACACTTTTAATCTTCCTTTCTGGCAATGCAGTTGCACAACAATTGCTCAGTGGAGTCGTGTTAGATGAACGAAACATTCCCATACCCCACGCGAAGGTATTCGTTAAAAACAGTGCTGATTTAAGAACCTTGGCGGATGTCAATGGGTATTATGAGTTTCGCCTTTTCCCTGGTGAATATTTCATGGTGTTCAGCGCCACAGGCTATGATGACCGTGAAAGCTACATTACCATCAACGAAGTACCGGTAAAAAGAGACATTCAACTATTCCCTTCAAAAATTCAAGACCTAGCCGATGTTGATGTTTCGGCGAAAAAAACCAATCCTGGTCGCGAAATCATGCTGGAAGTCGTAAAGAAGCGTGATCAAATCAACCCGTGGAACTATCCGCACACGGTGGATGGATATATCAAAGCGACGGAAAAATTGGATCGCAAAGAGAAAGAAGAAAAGGAGGAAAAAAAATCTAAAACGGAAGAACCTGCGGATCCAAATAGTCCAGAAATTGAAGACCCCTTCGCCGAGGAACGCAAGAAACAAAAGGATCTTGCGAATAACATGAACCTTGTGGAGGTACAATTCACCAGAAACTTTTTTCCGCCAAATAAAGTCAAAGAAGTGCGCAACGCCTACGAAGAACGAGGAAATGTGCGTAACCTCTACTACACCACAACGGTAAAATCAAACTTTAACTTTTTCGAGAATTTATTGCACCTCGACGATCTTCATCAATCGCCCGTGAGCTCACCAATTTCTGGTCCTGGCATTCTGTCGTACAAATACCGTGTGGAGGAGCAATACGAGGAAAATGGCCGGAAAATTCACAAGATTAAAATCATTCCTAGAAGTACTGCGACAACGACGCTCGAAGGCTATATTTGGGTTATCGACTCTGTGTGGCTTGTCCAAAAGTTGGAGCTTACTATGAACAAAGGGAATCTATTGGTTTACGATTATTTCACAATCCGTCAAACCTTTGAACATCCAGGCGACAGCTTGTGCGTACTCGTCAAGCAAGAGTTGGACTACGGAGTGAAGTACAAGGATGAAACATCCGTTTGTAAGACCATTGCTGATTTTAGCAACTACAACTTCAATGCATCATTTACTGCGAAATTCTTTAACAACGAACTCGCGGTAACCGCAAAAGAAGCGTATGAAAAGGACAGCAGTTTTTGGAGTCAGCAGCGTACTACACAACTCACCGAGGAAGAGCGAAAATTCATCATGGCGAAGGATAGCATCCGAGACTATGAAAACAGAAAAGAATACCTCGATTCAGTGGATGGACAATTCAATAAAGTAACTGTACTAAAAGTACTTTGGTTTGGAATTGACCACCGCAATCGCGAACTCAAAACCCAATGGACACTTAGCTCTATTGCAGCTATGTCAAGACCAATGTACATTGCAGGTCCACGTGTAGCACCAAGTTTTTTCTACTTTCGCAAATGGAAATCCGAACGAACACTTGATTCTTACACAGAAATGTCGATTGGAATTCTTAACAAGGACCCCAAAGGCCGAACGTGGTGGCGCTATCGTTATGATCCTTTTCATTTTGGAACAATGCAGATGCAGTTCTCGCATGACTTTGATGTGATTCGAAGTTTCGATGCCATCAGTCAAATTTACAAACGCGATAATTTCATCGAAGCAACTGAACTTGAACTTGAGCACGACTATGAAATTTTTAATGGATTTTATGTCAATGTCAAAGGAAGTTTTTCTGAAAGACGTAGCTTAAAGGGCTATAAGTTTCTCAATATTTTAGATGAAGCAATTCCCAATAATGATCCTAGTGCATTTCAATCATATCAAGCCTTGATCGGAGAGGTTTCATTCAATTATACCCCATTTCAAAAATACATGCGCGAGCCAAACCGTAAGGTGTTACTCGGGTCAAAATTCCCTACATTTTATGCGACATATCAACGCGGTATCCCAGTTTTACTAGGAAGCGATGTCAATCATGAATTTGGGCGCGTTGGTATCCTTCAAACATTCAAGATTGGAACTCTAGGCACCTCATCTTACCACATTACATCTGGTAAGTTCTTAAGTTCTAAATCCTTGAAAGAAGCTGACTTCAGGTACCAACGCCGCAGTGATCCCTTTTGGTTTTCCAATCCACTGTATTCTTTCCAGGGTTTAGATTCTTCACTTCCATCCAAGAAAGTTTATGTTGAGGCACATTTCGTTCATCACGACAACGGAGCTATTCTTAACAAAATTCCTTTCATGAAGAAAACGGGAATCGGTTTGGTTGTGGGTGTTGGCGGTTTGTATGTAAAAGAATATGATTGGCAGCATTACGAAATGTTTGCAGGTTTAGAACGCAACTTTAAGCTTTCACGTCGCCGACTGCGCATTGGAATCTATGGCGTTGTTTCCGACGGAAATCACATCGCACCCAAAGTATCTTATAAGATCTCCTTTGCGATGCTAGACGATCGAAACATGAAGTGGAATTTCTAAAGTTTAGGAGACTTTCAGAAGCCACATGCACCATTCGTTTTGTTACAAAAAAACAAAGACATCCTAAGGAATTCTTATCCAAATAAGTATCTTTGAACAAAAGCGTCAGGTATGTACGGAAAAATGAAAGACTTCCTAAAGAATGAATTGCAAGCCATCGAAGAAGGTGGTATTTATAAGCGTGAACGAATCATCACAAGTCCTCAAGGAGCTAATGTAACGGTAAGTACCGGAGAAAATGTGGTGATCATGTGTGCAAACAATTACTTGGGTCTTTCCTCCCACCCTGCTGTCATTCAAGCTGCCAAAGATGCTTTAGACACCCATGGCTTTGGCATGTCTTCGGTTCGATTTATTTGCGGAACGCAAGACATTCACAAAGAATTGGAGAAAAGGATTGCCGATTTCTATGGTACAGAAGATACCATCCTTTATGCGGCAGCTTTTGATGCCAATGGAGGTGTTTTTGAACCGCTTTTCGGTGATGAGGATGCGATTATTTCAGATGAACTAAACCATGCCTCTATTATTGATGGAATACGTTTGTGTAAAGCGCATCGCTACCGTTACAAGCATTCCGATATGGCAGATTTGGAAGAACAACTGAAAAAAGCCCAAGACCAACGTTTTAGAATCATTGTTACTGACGGTGTGTTCTCCATGGATGGTGATATTGCCAAACTAGATGCCATTTGCGATTTGGCGGATAAATACGATGCATTGGTGATGACGGATGAATGTCACTCTGCTGGATTTATCGGAAAAACTGGTCGTGGCGTTCCAGAATATTGCGATGTGATGGGACGTGTGGACATCATCACAGGTACACTTGGTAAAGCACTAGGCGGCGCAATGGGCGGATATACAACAGGAAGAAAAGAAATCATTGATATGTTGCGTCAGCGTTCACGTCCGTACCTATTCTCAAATTCATTGGCACCTTCCATTGTTGGAGCAGCCAATAAGGTATTTGAAATCCTGAGTTCTACAACAGAACTGCGCGATCGCTTGGAGGAGAATACCAAATATTTCAAGGAACAAATTATCGCAGCAGGATTCGATATAAAGCCTGGTGATTCACCGATTGTTCCAATAATGCTCTACGACGCCGCCCTGTCTCAAAAATTTGCAGATGCCTTGTTAAAAGAAGGTGTTTATGCTATCGGTTTCTTTTTCCCTGTTGTGGCGAAAGGACAGGCACGGATTCGGACGCAGATTTCTGCAGCACATACGAAAGCTGATCTCGACAAGGCAATCGCAGCATTCATTAAAGTAGGTAAAGAACTGAGTGTAATAGGTTAATCAAAATTGAGTTTCAAGCAACACACATATCGTTCTATTTTTCTGTTAGCAATCATTTGTTTTCAGTTTTTTGTTATGCTTTTCAGTCAAATAAATTCTATTGAATTCAATGATACTGAAACCCATACCTTATCTCAGCACCCCGCCGATCACTCTGAGTTTCCGAATGATGAATTGGATGAATTGAACCTAGAATCCTTATTTGAAGAGCTCTTAGACGATGAGGAGAAAATCGCTAAAAACATCATTTTTCATGTGCTTTCACCCAAAATGATTGTGAGTTCCAATCAGGGGTTAGGACTTCATGCCCCGCACATTTCAGTACCATTTTGCCCTCCGAAATTGATTGACTAAGACACATTTGTTCTTTAAATTCAATCAATTTTAAACTTCATGAATTATTTTAAAACCATCCTGCGGTATGATTTATCGTCGGGTTTAGTGGTGTTCTTGGTAGCACTACCACTATGTCTAGGTGTCGGTTTGGCATCAACAAATATTGAGGGTTTAGATGGCCTTCCAAATGCATTTTCTGGCATCATTGCAGGAATCGTCGGAGCAATCGTAGTTGGATCAATAAGCCAAAGTCGAATCGGTGTATCAGGACCAGCAGCTGGATTGATCACCATTGTTATTGCGGCCATAACAACGTTGGGTAGTTTCGAAGGATTTCTTGTCGCTGTTGTATTAGCTGGAGTAATTCAGGTAATTGCAGGATTCCTAAAGTTCGGAATTATTGGCTACTACTTTCCGTCATCTGTCATCAAAGGAATGCTAGCTGCTATTGGGATTACACTCATTATGAAAGAAGTCCCCCACCTCGTTGGATACGATAAGGACTTTTTTGGTGATGAATCTTTCTTACAACAAGATGGTCACAACACGTTTTCAGAAATAAGTTATGCTCTTGGATCGATTCAAACCGGATCAACAATCATTGGTGTTGCTTCCATCCTCCTACTTCTTGTTCTTGATGTTTGGTTCTCAAAAACCTTGAAATTTCTCAAGATCATCCCGTCAGCGCTTCTTGTTGTTTTGGTTGGGGTTTTTCTAAACTTACTGTTTCTAAAATTTTACCCCACCATTGCCGTTAATGAAAAGCACCTGGTTCAACTACCCGTGGCAAAATCCGTAGGAGACTTTTTTGGTTTCTTTTCTAGCCCAGATTGGTCATTTTTAAGCCAATCAAAAACGTATATTATTGCATTGACAATTGCCTTAATCGGAAGCCTTGAAACACTATTAAGCGTTGAAGCAACCGACAAGCTCGATCCAATGAAACAGAAGACACCGACAAATCGAGAATTAAAAGCACAAGGTGTAGGAAATATCGTGTCGGGATTATTCGGCGGATTACCTTTATCTCAAGTGATCGTGCGAAGTTCTGCCAACATCAATGCTGGAGCAAAAACTAAAATGTCAGCAATCATTCATGGTATCATCTTACTGGTCTGTGTTTTATTTTTGTCTAAATGGATCAATTATATTCCTTTAGCATCATTGGCTGCAATTCTAATACTCGTGGGATATAAACTCACCTCATTTGAACTTTTAAAAAGTGTTTATCGCTTAGGGATTCAACAATACTTGCCGTTCATTATAACGGTTATATCCATTCTCTTTACAGATTTATTAACGGGAATGGCGATTGGGATTGCAATTTCATTGTTTTTCATTTTAAAGGCCAATTTTCAAAATAACTATAAATTAGTTCAAGAAGATACTGGCGAAATACAATCTAAAAAGTTGATTTTGGCAGAAGATGTTTCGTTCCTTAATAGAGCAAGCATTCAACATTTACTCTACAATTACCCCAAAAATTCGACGCTTATCGTAGATGGAACCAATTGTAAAAGTATAGATTTCGACGTCTTGGAAATTTTGCAAGAATTCAAAAATCATGTTGCGACTGAAAGAAATATCGCCATCACATTCATCAATATTCCAGAATTAACAATTAAAACAAAAAATCACTAAAATTATCTTATGGAAACTTATTATAACACGTTGTTAGAGAACAACAAGAAATGGGTAGAGCGCATGTTAGACAAAGACCCCGCTTTTTTTGAACGACTTTCTCATGGTCAACAACCCCCAATTTTATGGATTGGTTGTGCGGATAGTCGTGTACCCGCAAATGAAATTATTGGCGCACAACCCGGCGAAGTATTTGTGCACCGCAACATTGCGAACATGGTCATCCATACCGACATGAGTATGCTTAGTGTATTGGATTATGCCATCAATATTCTAAAAGTTAAACATGTAATTGTTTGCGGACATTATGGATGTGGAGGGGTTCAAGCGGCTATGACAAACAAGCCCTTTGGACTTATTGACAATTGGATCCGACACATTAAAGATGTTTACAGATTTCACCAACCTGAACTCGATGCCATAGAAGATGAAACCGAGCGATTTAATCGCTTCGTTGAACTAAATGTCTTCGAACAAGTGCTTGATTTAGCGAAGACATCGATCATCCAAACCGCATGGGAAAACCAACAAAACGTGCATATTCACGGATGGGTATATGACATTAAAGATGGAATAATAAACGACCTGAACCTCACACTGAAAAATAATGAATCCTTGTCTAAAGTGTATCAATTAGATTTGTAGAAAAATGATATGGCGCAATCCCCGTTTTTCAATGAGTTAGATTTCCTCACGATTGAATTTACCAAAGCTGCTCAACCAAAGAACAGCCCTATTATGGCTAAATACATGAAGGATCTTTTTCCATTCATTGGGGTAAGTGCTGTACCTCGAAAAGAAATATTCAAGGAGTGGAAAAAAACATGCACAAGTCATCTAAATCCTATTGAAACTCGTGAACTCGTAAAATTACTTTTTTCTCAAAACGAACGCGAATTTCATTACATGGCTATTGAATTGGTCAATTCTTGGAAAAAAAACGAAATCTCATCAAGTGATTCTAGTTTTTTAAAAGCACTAATTACTACAAATTCATGGTGGGATTCCGTTGATGCCATTGCTTCAAATTACCTCGGCAAATACATTAAGCTCTATCCAGAACAAGGGGCTGATTTAGTGGAAGAATGGCGTCATTCAGAAAACATGTGGCTCAGACGCTCTTGTCTGATTTACCAATTGAAATACGGCAATGCTACTGATTTCACCTTACTGATGGACTTGATTAACCAGTTTAAAAGCGATAAGCAATTTTTTATACAAAAAGCAATCGGATGGTCGCTTCGTCAATATTCTAAATTTCAACCCGAAGCCGTTCGCGACTTTTTGCAGGATAGCGATTTGAAAGGTCTCGCACGAAAAGAGGCGGAAAAATACCTGTGATTTAGACAATGGACGTTACGATTTTAAGACAAGGGACAAAGGACAAAAGACAAAAGACAAAAGACAAAAGACAAAGGACAATGGACAATGGACAAGGTACAAGGG
>JBEIKR010000085.1:0-11880 GCA_040379705.1 Crocinitomicaceae bacterium | reverse complement strand
GGTGCTGGGACAGCTCAACCTTTCTGTCAAAATCCAGGAGATGGCTATTCATTAAACGCCTTGGATTGCGACGACAATAATCCAAATATTAATCCTGGAGCTACGGATGTACTCGGAAACGCGATCGATGAAAACTGTGACCAGGTAGATGGATATGCTGGATTAAACATCGTGGAAAGTGCAGAATTTACCATTCAACCGAATCCAAGTAATGGGATTGTTCAAGTAACTGTTCCATCAACATTTGACAAGTGGGAGTTAACGTGTTTGGATCTAAATGGCAAAGCACTTTTCAATCAATCGCAGGTAACCCAAGAGGCAACAATTAACCTACAATCGCTTCAATCAGGAATATACATTCTCGTGGTCAAAGGGAATGGAACAGAATTGAAAAAACGAATCATTCTTCAATAATCTTTCATCAACGAAATAGAACAGGCTGCCTTCGGGTGGCCTTTTTTTGTGAATTAAATTGTACTTTTAACTGACTTAATCAGTACCTATGAGAAATTTAATTATCTTCCTCGCTATACTTCTAAATCTTCAGGCCTTTGGACAACAATACTGGCAACAAGAGGTGAATTACACGATAAATGTCACGTTGAATGACGTGGATCATACGCTTACTGGGTACGAAGAATTTGTGTACACCAATAATTCCCCCGATGTCCTCACTGAGATGTTCATGCACATTTGGCCAAATGCCTATCGTGATGGAAATAGCGCACTTGGAAAGCAATTGTACCGAAATGGTGAAATGGAATTGACCTATGGGTGGGATAAGGACAAAGGAAACATCGACGACCTTAAGTTCAATGTGGATGGACAAATGGTTCAATGGAAATTTGATGAAAAAAATAAGGACATCTGTATATTAACGCTGAACACACCCCTTCAACCCGGAGGAAAAATTAAAGTTTCTACACCATTCACGGTAAAGATCCCGTCAGGTGAAATCTCTCGATTGGGACACATCGATCAGTCATATCAAATTACGCAATGGTACCCTAAGCCAGCAGTGTACGACAAAAATGGGTGGAATGCGATCCCCTATTTGAATCAAGGGGAATTTTATTCTGAATATGGCTCGTTTGATGTCAGCATTACCTTGCCTTCGAATTATGTTGTTGGTGCGACAGGTGACCTTCAAACGGAAAGTGAAAAAGAATTCCTCGCTAAAAAAGTAGATGAAACAAGATTACGTTTGGATGAATACATCGAGTTAAGTGAAAGTGAAGATCCAACATCTGATTTTCCGCCATCTTCAAAGGAAATGAAAACAATTCGTTATACCCAATCGCGCGTTCATGACTTTGCGTGGTTCGCAGACAAGCGGTATGCAGTGTCGATGAGCGAAGTCATCTTACCTCAATCCAAGCGAATAGTAAAAACATGGGCGATGTGGGTGCCCGAAAACACCTCATTGTGGCAATACGCCGATGAATATTTGCGCGACGGCACCTATTATTATTCCCTATGGAATGGTGATTATCCCTACAATAACGTGACTGCCGTGGACGGGACCATTAGTGCAGGTGGTGGAATGGAATACCCAAACATCACCGTAATTGGCAACACGAGTTCAGCAGAGGAATTGGAGGTGGTTATAGTTCATGAGGTTGGACACAATTGGTTTTACGGAATTCTAGGTTCCAACGAGCGCGTGCATGGTTGGATGGACGAGGGCATGAACACATTGAATGAAATTCGCTATGTACAAACGAAATACCCCGACAATACAAACTTATCCGATATGGTGCTCAACGGTCGTTTCCATTTTGATGAGTTAGATCATCACGACCAATCCGATTTCTTTTATCGATTAACGGCAAGTTTCGGAGAAGATCAACCGATTGAAACCCATTCAGCAGACTTTACTCAGGCAAACTACGGAACCATTATGTACATGAAAACAGGGTTGGTTTTTTATTACTTAAAGGATTATTTGGGAGAAGAGCTATTTGATAAATGCATGCACACTTACTTTGAAGAATGGAAATTTAAACATCCACAACCGGAGGATATGAGAGCGACTCTTGAACGTGTTTCAGGGAAAGATTTGGCTTGGCTTTTCGTTGATTTAATTCAAACGACTAATCATATTGACTATAAAATCAAATCGGTAAGAACGAATGACCAAGGCACAACAGTGAAAGTGAAAAATGTGGGTCAAGTGAATGGTCCGATTGAAGTAAACATTACAAGCGGAGAGGATGTGCTCGAGACCTCATGGATTGATCCAGGTGCAGAGCGAAAATCAATCATTCATATGTCCACCCAAGATGCGCGCGAAGTTCGAATCGATGTGGGAAATGACCTCCCAGAAATATACCGCGACAACAACAATTGGCGTTCGAAAGGACTTTTTGGTACTGCTGAAAAGGTAAACTTTGAATTCCTTATAGGTGACAATAATCCACAACGAAACACCATTTATTGGACACCTATCGTGGCAGGTAATGCATACGATAAGTTTATGGTTGGTGGCGCATTCCACAACATGTCTTTGCCTTTTAGTAAATTCCAATACTTCGTTGCCCCAATGTATTCAGTTGGTAGAAACATGGTTTCGGGCATTGCTGAATTGGCGTATACATGCCTGCCTGCAACTGGACTGAAACAATCGAAATTTGGATTATCATTAAAATCCTTCAAGAACGATAATCAAGCAACAACACGTGAACAATATGGGGTTTATCTTACTATGTCTCCCTATTGGATTGCGAAGATTGGAAATCGATTGAAAAACAGCCCGTTGACACAAACCATTCACATTCAAGGAATTGCTAAAGGAACGTTTGCCTTACCCGAAGAACAAGTACTTAGCTACAATGGAGGCTTTGCGAAATACGACATGAATCTCAAATACCCTGACCATAAATTCAACATTCAAGTGCGTCAAGAACTTTTGCGTTTGCGCGGAGGACAATGGATCAACCGTACAATGGGCGAAGTGAATTATGCTTACCGCTATGCACGTTATTCAATGAAGCGTTGGATTGAGATCCGAGGATTTGTTGGCAGAATGAACCGCTTCACTCCCGCGCCAATTGCCATGAATGATCCATATGGCCTTTCATTAAGTGGCGCGAATGGTGCCCAAGATCTTTTCTTCGAGGACTATTATTTTGCACGAGGACCTGAAGCAGGAATGTGGTCTCAACAGAGAAATGAAAACATGGGAGGGTTCAAAAGTACCTCTGGCTACGGAACAACGTACAATTGGATGGCTACAGGAAATGTCTATGTGCAGCTACCAATCCCGATATTTGGAATTTTCGGTGTGTTTGCAGATTTTGGCGCCTTTTCAAATGGTTTCTCAGTGAATACTGCCATCAATACTGGATTAGCAATGCGCTTTGGAAAAGTGTTTGGTGTATATTTCCCTATTTGGATGAGCAAAGAGCTGAACGATTCATACAACGGCGGAAAGTACGGGGAGAAAATTCGTTTCACCTTGAAAATGAATCTTGTCAATCAAAGTGGAAAGCTTTTCTCGTTGATTAACTAAGGGATTAGAAAGTTAACTTTTTATCGAATAACATAGGATTATGGTGACTGCATCCTTGCTACTAAATATTCTTGTACTCATCCCAGTGTGTATTGCACTAGTAGTGAATTATAAACATATGGAATTTGCCGCAGGTAATTTCACCCCAGCACGCGGGATCTTACTCGCTGTATATCTTACGATTTTAATGGCTTCCGTTGCACTGCTTTTTTTCACGGATCTTAAACTCGCTTTTGGGCTATTTGTGATGCAAATAATCTATAAAGTGCTAAGTCCCTTTACAGTGAAAACCATTAAAAATCCAATTGTCATTAGTAATTTATTGATTGCGGCTTTTCATCTGGTAACGATCTATTCGATGATGAACGCTGATTCAATTCACTGAGAAGGGATGAAATAATTATTTCTTCATCCTTAATTTTAAATTGTTCCGTTACACAAACTCAGACAATTCCAACCAACGGTCCGTAACAAAGTCAAGTTTAGCAACTACCTCTGAAAGTCGATTACCAGCGTTCATGAGCGCTTCATTGGACAAGGATGCATCGGACAATTTTTCCGTTAACTGCAGTTTTTCCTCCTCCAAAGATTCCATATCTTTTTCAAGGACCTTGAATTCTTCCTTTTCCTTGAACGTCAGTTTCCGTTTCTCCGCAGGTTTGTCTGAAGAGGTTGACAGTTGTGTAACTTTCACCTTTTCAGCGGGTGCACCATCCTTGGCTTCTTGCTTTTCTTTCTTATAATCAACGGCAGTTTGCTTTCGGTATTCGGTGTAATTCCCAATGATATCCTTAATAGCCCCTGCGCCTTCGAATACAAAAAGGTGATCCACCATTTTATCCATGAAGTAACGGTCGTGAGACACAACAATCAAACAACCTTCGAAGGTGCGGAGATAATCTTCCAAGACAGACATTACGAAGATATCTAAGTCATTCGTAGGCTCATCCAAAATCAAAAAGTTCGGATTGGACATCAGTACGGTCATCAACTTCAATCGGCGCTTCTCTCCCCCACTGAGCTTGTGCACAAAGTTGTAGTGCATGTTGCGATCGAAAAGGAACTTCTCCAAGAACTGAGCGGCAGACAATTGGCGTCCTTTCTCTAATGGAATAAATTCAGCGATATCGCGAATGACATCGATGACTTTCTTATCCTCATCAACCTTGATCAAATCCTGTGAATAGTACCCAAAAACTACCGTTTCACCCGTAACCACTTTACCTCGATCGGCTTCTTCACGACTTTGAATGATATTTAGAAATGTAGATTTACCCGTTCCATTATTTCCAACAATTCCCAAGCGTTCCTTGCGCTGAAAATTATAAGTAAAGCCATCCAATATCACTTTCTCACCGAATGACTTCCCAACTTTGTGCAACTCTAGAATCTTAGATCCCAATCGTTCCATTTTTACAGGAATATCAATTTCATCGTCATCAATGCGTTGACTTGCCACCTTTTTAATATCCTGAAAAGAGTCAATTCGCGCCTTCTGCTTGGTGCCACGTGCTTTTGGCTGACGTCGAATCCATTCCAATTCCTTCTTAAAGGTATTGCGCGCCTTGTCGATCGTGGAAGACAATTGTTCCTGACGTTCGGCCTTTTTTTCCAAGTAATACGAGAAATTTCCTTTGTACTTATAAATGGTGCGGTCCTCCAATTCAAAGATCGTGTCACACACCACCTCAAGAAAGTAGCGGTCGTGGGTAACCATCAAAATGGTTGATTTTGATTTTGACAAGTATTCCTCCAACCATTCAATCATATCGAGGTCTAGGTGGTTTGTTGGCTCATCAAGAATCAAGAAATCTGCCTCAGCCACAAGCACTTGAGCCAAAGCAACACGCTTCTTTTGTCCACCAGAAAGACTACCAATCAACAAATCGGTATTGTCCAATTTCAGCACAGAAAGAATTTGATTGACCTTCACCTCCATGTCCCACGCATTGAGTTCCGTCAATTCATCATAACACGCATTCACCGCATCATCGTCACCATCGCGAAGTGCTTTATTGTATTTCTTTACAATTTGTAGCTCGGGAAGGTCATGCGAAAATACCGCTTCGAAGATCGTATGTGTTTCATCCAAGTTTTCACTCTGTTCCATGAATGCCACACGGATGTCATTTCTATAGACTACACGACCACTATCGTAGTCCTCAAGTCCCATCAAGCAACGCAACAACGTTGTTTTACCATTTCCGTTCTTCGCGACGATGGCTACTTTTTGTCCTTGATCAATTCCAAAGGTCAGGTCACCAAAAATAAGCCTGTCACCAAAAGATTTGGTGAGATTTTCTACCGATAAATAATTCATGTTAACGCAGTCTGTTCAATGAGTCGATCAATCCTTTGTCACGTTTGATGGAGAGATTGGCCATGAACACAAATGGCAATCCTGAAACGAACAGGAAGAAACCAGCAGCTAGCTGGCGTTTCAATGGTTCATTAGATAGGTTATCAATTCCCACAACGGAGAAAACAACCAAACCGATGATCATTAAAACATAAATATAAAATGCAGTGCGCACCAATTTCAATTGACGATTCAAGTTTTTGTATCCCATCAACGTAATGAAAAGTAAAAGTACCAAGGCGATTAACCCAATGTAAAACGGATATTTGATGTCCTTCATTAAACCTTCTCCATAGACAAATTTCACTTGATGAATTCCAAAGGAATCAAACACAAATGAAGAATTTTTCCCTACAAAATGAAACACATCTGCACCGACAGCAACGATTGACAGAAGAATCATAGCGATTGCGAGATAAATGGATTGAATACGCTGAATCATAACAATTTTGTTTGGTGCAAAGATAGTGACGAAATGTGAGTTGATAATTTGAAAAATTTATAATTTATTCCTGACTGAATTTGAAATTTGTTCCTGGCGGAATTATTAATTTGATCCTATCGGAATTTGATGCCTTCGGCAATTCGAAGTTTGATCAATTCTTGAAACGCAGCGTTCCTTTGTCCTACGAGACTCAACGAGCGAAGAAGTTTCTTTTGTCTTTTATGGCTTCGAGTATGCTGCGCACCTCAGCCCAAGTCCTGAAATCTTGATGTCTTAATATCTTATTGTCTTTCGTCCATTGTCTTTTGTCTACTTCTATGGAAAATGAACCTATTCCGCATCAAGGTGTAAACTCATTCCGCTAAAACACTTATACCATGAAATACATCCAGATTCAAACGCCATGTTCCGAAGATTGGAATGCCATGAAACCGAACGAGAAAGGCGAATTTTGTAAATCGTGTGCAAAAAATGTACTTGATCTAACACGAATGTCCACTTCTGAAATTCATTCTGTGCTACGGCAGAACCAGTATGAGTCGATTTGTACACGAATTCAAGACACACAACTTGATGCGCTGAATCATGAATATGATCGTTGGTCGAGAGGAACATGATTTCACATGCAACGCGCTATGGTCGCTTCCTTATTGATTGTATTCGGATTGACATTGTTCAGCTGTACCGATGAACAACAGCAAAAGCAAATTCGCGATACACAAGAAAAGTTGACTGAAATTGTGAATCAAAAAGAGCAACAAACGAATGTGCAAAGCAACGATTCTGTGCACCCTTTCGATGTTTTTGCCGTTGATTCAATTGACATCCTCGGCGAAGTGACCATGGGAGAGCCAGACATTCAAATCCAAGAAGAAGTTAGTCAAATAGAAGAAATTGAACGAATTTCAAAAATGAGACATGTCACCATGGGTGCTATAGCGATGCAAACCGTTTATACGGAATACGTCGAACAAATTCGACCTGTCATTGAATATGATGCAGCAGGAAATCAAATACCTACAACCTTCTCCGCAAAAGCATTTCCAAATCCAGCTAATGAACAAAGCACCTTAGAACTTGGAATTCCAGCAGCTATTGATGCAAACATCTTCTTATATTCAAATCAAGGGCAACTCATAAACCCAATCTATTCGGGAAAAATTGAACGAGGAACTTTTCAACAAACTATTGACGTTAAAGACCTCGAACCAGGGATTTATTTAGTAGTGATTCAATCCAAAGCGTTGAATGAAACTGTTCGAATCATAAAACTGTAAATTGACGAGCATCGAGTTCACATTTTCGAATGACCAAAAAATTGACTTTTGTGGTCAACCAATTTCAGAACACAAGAAATCAATTGGTCCATGCGCTTATTCAACATGTGAATAAAGTCTCAATATCTTAGCATCTTAATGTCTTAGTGTCTCCACTCAAGCTTCTCCTCACCCCTTCGTGTAAAACTCTTCCTTCCCCTCCCAAAAACAAAACCTTACGTGCAGTATCTTTGAAAAAAATTGCGCATGTCCCTCAATGCACCATTAGCCGAACGAATGCGTCCAAGTGCTCTCGATGAGTATGTTGGACAGGAGCATTTATTGAGTGCTGGCGGTTCGTTGCGAAGGGCTTTAGATTCTGGATTGATTCCTTCGATGATCTTTTGGGGACCTCCAGGAGTTGGAAAAACGACACTGGCGCAATTGATTGCCACACACCTCAAACGTCCCATCCATACCTTGTCTGCCATTTCTTCTGGTGTCAAGGATGTGCGTGATATCATCACTCGGGTGGAACAAGGGGGCATGTTCCAAGCACAGGGAACAATACTTTTTATCGATGAAATTCACCGCTTCTCCAAAGCACAGCAAGACTCACTCCTTGGTGCTGTGGAAAAAGGCATAGTCACGCTGATTGGCGCAACGACGGAGAATCCATCTTTTGAGGTGATTTCCGCACTTTTGTCGCGCTGTCAAGTTTACACACTTCAGCCACACACGAAAGAAGATTTACTTCGTTTATTGAAGCGCGCCATAGTGGAAGATGTGCACCTCAAGACGAAGAATATTACACTTACAGAAACGAATGCATTGCTTGCCATTTCTGGTGGTGACGCCCGAAAATTGTTGAACATCTTCGAAATCATCGTGGGTACATTTGGACTTCAACAGAGCATTGACATTACTGATGAGGTAGTACTTTCTACCGCTCAGCAGTCCCTGGCGATGTATGACAAGGATGGTGAACAGCACTACGATATCATTTCGGCTTTTATCAAGTCCATACGTGGGAGCGACCCCAATGCTTCTATTTATTGGCTAGCACGCATGGTGGAAGGTGGCGAAGACCCTAAGTTCATTGCTCGACGACTAATCATTTCCGCAAGCGAGGATATTGGTCTGGCAAATGCCAATGCGCTTTTGATGGCGAACAATTGTTTTCAAGCCGTGGAAACAGTAGGATGGCCGGAAGCCCGAATTATTCTTGCGCAATGCACCATTTATTTGGCTTCTTCGCCGAAAGGAAACGGCGCCTACATGGCGATTAACCGTGCACAAGACGAGGTTCGAAAAAGCGGGAATCTTGGTGTTCCACTCCCCTTGCGAAATGCGCCGACGAAATTGATGAAGGAATTGGGTTATGGCCAAGGCTACCTCTATTCACATGACCATCCGGGGAATTTTGCAGAACAGGAGTTTTTACCTGAAGAAATCACAGGAACCGCATTTTTTCAACCGGGAAGCAGTCCGCGTGAACAAGAAATTGATGAAACCATCCACCTTTTGTGGGGAACAAAATACAGGAAGTAAACCATGGCTGCCATCGCATATTATCTGTTTGTTTGGCCCTTGTCGCATTTGCCACTTTGGATCTTGTACCGTTTAAGCGACTTGCTATATCTCCTTCTCATAAGTATCATTCCATACCGAAAAAAGGTCATTGACGCCAACTTAAAAGGTGCATATCCTGAAAAATCAGCTCAGGAAATCAAGGTGTTAAGACATCTCTTTTACCGCCATTTTTCAGACCTCGTCGTTGAAGGCGTGAAAAATTTAAGCATCTCAAAAACAGCACTTTTAAGACGAATGTCGGTATCAAATTCAAAAGTGATGGAGGACCTATACTCACAAGGAAAAAGTGTGATTCTAGTTTCTGGACATTACAACAACTGGGAATGGATGATCACCGCACAGGCATTACTCTTCAAGCATAAAGCGATGGGAATTGGAATGCCTATGACCTCAAAGTTTTGGGACAAAAAGGTCAATACACAACGTGAGCGCTTTGGGATGAAGGTGATTCATTCAAAGAACTATAAAGCAGAAATTGCAGCAAAGAACGATACACCAATCGCCATACTGACTTTAGGTGATCAATCTCCGGGTGATTCCCGCAAGAGCTTTTGGATGAACTTTTTAAACCGCCCTACCGCTGTGCTTTTCGGAAGTGAATGGATGGCCAATGAGCATGACTTCGCTGTAGTATTTTTTGCCATTCATAAAATCAAGCGTGGATACTATTCCATTGAACTTAAACAAATCACAGATCAACCTAGATCATTGAATTGGGGAGGAATCACAGAACAACATACAAAACTGCTTGAAGAGGAAATCAATATACGACCTGAACATTGGCTTTGGTCCCACAAACGCTGGAAACGAGATCTTCCGGCTGATATAGACCAACTTAAAACAGAACAACATGAGAAATTTGATCAGCGTTTTCGTAGCGTTTAACCTTTCAGTTTTCCTGACCACCTCTGCACTTGGTCAGGAAAACAAATACACTCGAAAAAATGACAATGCGACCATCGTCCAATACACTACTGACCGCTGTTATTCTCGAAGCATTCTTGTTACCGACTCCATGGTATTCACTGCCAATTCAAACGGTACTCTTTATGCCTCCCATAAAAAGAACAAAACACATGTTAACCTTCTGAAAAACAAAAAGTTTGAGGAGATGCGCGACTTGGCGCTTAGCAATGGCGAAATCATCGGAATGCAAAGTGGTAGTTATGGGGTATTGGCGCGAACCGATGGTCAGAAATTCCTTGGCTACATTGCCCCGGGCAGCCTTTGGGTGGGAACATTTTTAGACGGAATGGATATAAAAGATCAGACAGGTTTTATGATGGGTGACCCGAAAGATGGATTTTTCTCCCTTTTTCATTCCGAGGATGGCGGAAAAACATGGAAATCATGTGAAGGAAAGATTGAGGCCTTTGAGAAAGAAGCAGGATTTGCAGCAAGCGGTACAAACGTTCAAGTACTCAATGATTCGACATTTTATTTCGTTTCTGGAGGATTGAAAAGCCGTTTTTTTAAAACAAAAGATAAAGGCAAAACATGGGAAATCACTTCGCTACCCTACATGGGCAACGAAAGCACAGGTGCTTTTTCCATTTGCATGATTTCAAGAAAAATCGGAGTAATTGTCGGTGGTGATTACGCCAATCCAGATTTGTCCATGAACACGTGCTTTTACACCACGGATGGTGGCGAATTTTGGTTAAATGCTGAAATTCAAACGCGTGGATACCGCTCGTGTGTGATTCATGTCAAAGGAATATTCTACTCTTGCGGGACAAATGGCATCGACTACTCCATCGACAATGGTATAACTTGGATTCCTTTTGCCAATGGAGAATATTTCGCATTGGCTTCAGACGGAACCTCGTTGTATGCCACAATGAAAGGTGGTCAATATAAAATCATGAGCTTGGCCTCAAAAAAGTAAGATGACAGAATTAATTCAACACGTGAAAGACCACGTAAATGCAGTCTTCTCCGCCGATACCACAGGCCACGACTGGCATCACATCGAACGCGTTTATAATATGGCGTGTTACCTTCAGGAACATGAAGGGGGCAACCGAGAAGTTGTTGAATTGGCGGCATTGCTGCACGACATTTCCGACCATAAATTGAATGGTGGAAAGCTGAACGATGGTGCTCGTGTGGCAGAAATCGTCTTAAAAAAGTACGATTGTCCTGAAGAACTCCTACAAAAGGTATGTGACATTATTGATCGCGTATCGTTCAAGGGAGCGCATGTCACAGACACCATGGAAACTTTAGAAGGAAAAATTGTTCAAGATGCCGACCGATTGGATTCTATTGGTGCGATTGGCATCGCGCGAGCTTTTGCATTTGGTGGAAGTAAGAACAGGCCGATGTATCAACCTGAAGTTGGACATGAATTGCATAATGATTTTGAAACCTATGCGAATGCAAAAAGCCATACCATCAATCATTTTTACGAAAAATTACTACTTTTAAAATCTCGGCTTCATACGCCGACCGCTATTCACATTGGACAGGAACGACATGATTTCATGGAATCGTACCTCCAACAGTTTTACCGTGAATGGAACGGAAAAAATGATTGAAAAATGACGAAGGAACTAGCATTGGGTGTTGATATTGGCGGTACAGGAACGGAATATGGACTTGTAACACGTTCAGGTGAAGTAGTTTATGAACGAACCCTTCCAACGAAATCCTTTCCAACACCAAATGATTTAATAGATGCCATTTATTCAGATTTAAAGCACCATGATTTACT
>JBEIKR010000084.1:0-12086 GCA_040379705.1 Crocinitomicaceae bacterium | reverse complement strand
CCGTATGCGACAGTTTTTTGACCATTACTTACAAGGAGCACCGGCACCGCTTTGGTTGACGGATGGAATCCCTGCAGTAGATAAAGGTAAAGTCTTGGGGTATTGATGGCTTAACATCAAGGATAAAACATCAAATTTTCAATGTAAATTCGCCAAAGATTTTACCACATGGAAAAGATACAGAATTTCATCAATGGGGCTTATTGTCCACCAGCGAATGACCAATACATCGATAATTTCGAACCGGCAACGGGTGAAGTGTATTGCTTGATTCCCAATTCGGATGACAAGGATGTGGAACTAGCGGTTAAAGCTGCTGAGGCCGCATTTCCTGTTTGGTCAGCCATGTCGATTGAAGAACGTGGAGCTGTAATGATGCGTGTCTCAAAAGGAATTAAAGCGCGAATGGATGAGTTTGTGGCTGCTGAATCGCGTGACAATGGAAAACCTGTTTCCTTGGCGGCTCATGTGGATATTCCACGAGCAGTTTCCAATTTTCACTTTTTCGCTACGGCAATAGAGCATTTTGCTTCTGAATCGCACAACATGGTGGGTGAGGGGATCAACTATACCTTACGCAAACCGATTGGAATAGTGGGGTGCATTTCCCCTTGGAACTTGCCTTTGTACTTGTTCTCCTGGAAAATCGCACCAGCATTGGCCGCTGGAAATTGTGTTATAGCCAAGCCTTCGGAGGTGACGCCTTACACGGCATATTTACTCGGTCAAGTCTGTAAAGATGCTGGGATGCCGGATGGGGTATTGAATATCCTTCATGGCTTGGGTGGTTCGGTTGGTGATGCCATGGTGAAACATCCGAAAATCAAAGCCATATCCTTTACGGGAGGGACAAAAACAGGGGAATACATTGCACGAACTGCTGCTCCGATGTTTAAAAAGTTATCCCTTGAATTGGGAGGAAAAAACCCTAACATCATCTTTGCAGATTGTGATTTTGATGAGATGCTAAGTACAACGTTGCGTTCATCATTCGCCAACCAGGGTCAAATCTGTTTATGTGGTTCGCGCATCTTTGTGGAGCGACCGATTTATGAAAAATTCAAATCCGCATTTGTGGAGAAGGTCAGCAAAACGGTTGTTTCTTTCCCGCAAGATCCAGCAGCCCGCATGGGAGCCTTGGTGTCGAAACCGCACATGGAAAAAGTACTTTCCTATGTCGAATTGGCAAAAGAAGAAGGAGGAACAGTGCTGACAGGAGGCAAACGTGTGATCTTGGATGCACCATACCATGAAGGATATTATGTCCGTCCAACGGTAATCGAAGGATTGACCTATGATTGCCGTACCAATCAGGAAGAAATTTTTGGACCTGTGGTGACAATTATGCCTTTTGATACAGAAGATGAGGTGTTGATGATGGCCAATTCAACAGAATACGGCTTGGCGGCAACACTTTGGACAACCGACTTAAAACGAGCTCATCGCATGGCTGATCAGATTGAATCTGGTATTGTATGGGTGAATGCCTGGCTGGTACGCGACCTGCGAACGCCATTTGGTGGAGTAAAATCTTCTGGTGTCGGACGCGAGGGAGGATGGGAGGCCTTGCGCTTCTTTACAGAACCAAAGAATGTGTTTATAAAATACTAAACATAAAAAAAGTCCACCGAAGTGGACTTTTTCATTTTATCTCGTTACGATTATTTCACAATCACTTGCTTCACCACAATTCCTGATTCAGCATATATTTTCACGAAGTACATGCCTGAAGAAACTCCAGCCAATTGAATGTTCGTTGTGTTGTTGTTGACGATTTGCGTGAACATCGTTTGACCTGTTACATTCACAAATTCGATACGGTTCATTTTCATTCCCGCAGCAATCGTCAATTGATCTTTCGCTGGATTTGGATATACGATCACTTGCGTATCGTCTAAAGTTTCCAATCCTGAAGATGGGTTAATGTTTTTGATAATCGTCGATTCAGAGCCCCCAAAATCAGCATCGGAAATTGCGAAGATTTGTGCATTTGTATTGCTCGAAATAGTCAAATCACCATCCGTTCCACCCCATTGTTGTGCTCCTACCCCATCACCATAGTAATCATAGATAGCGAATGTATAGCAATCAACAGCTGTAAGCGGTACGTTCCAATTGTATTGCGTGTTGTTAGCCAATGGATTTGTGGCATCGTTAGGTGCTGGTGTGTTGTTCGTTCCGAAATTCCCAGCAACATTCTCATTTCCTTCAGACCACACTAATGTCCCACTTGAATTGCGAAGTTCAAGGTAGCATTCGTCCGCATAGTCATCCGTTAAGAAGTTGATCGTAATGAAACCAATCGTTTGCGCAATTGGATCAATCGTAAAGCTATATGTTGTTGCATTGTTTACTGCATTTTCATCCACACCAGCATTTGGATTGCTTAGCGTAGCATTGAACGTATGCGCACCAGGAGCGAGAGCTACTGAAGGCAAAGTAATGGTTTGCGTTTGGTATTGTGCCAATGAACCTGACCAGTTGTAGGTTTGTGCTGCACCACCATCAATCGTGTACGTGATTGTAGCCGATGTCAAAATGGTTGTTCCAGAATTTGAAATCGTCATCGTTGGTTGAAACGTTCCACCACACAATTGCGTTTCTGTTACGGTAAGGTTCGAAAGACCACCATCAAGTGCAACGGCAACAGCTCCAGATGGATCGTAACCATTCACAAATCCAGCACCTGAGTTGTTTGGATCGAGCCAAAACTTCAACTGTCCGCTGTTGGCGCTTCCTGCAGGGTTCCAAGAAACAGATACCTTTCCATATTCATCCGAAAGTTGTGCCCCACCGCAGGCAGATGCTCCACCATGAAGCTGACCAATGATGCGGTGATTTTGATCGTAAAGTGGAGAACCTGAAGATCCACCTTCCGTTACTCCTAAATCCCAATCTGTAACACCCCAGTGACTATTAGCAGGAGACCCACCAAATGTTGTGGAAATGAGCGCTTGATTTTCAAATGAAATCTTCTTGATGTCGCCTGAAGGGTGGTGAATACCAACAGCAGATGTAGGTGTAGCGCCCGTTTTGTCCCAACCTGAAAAGTAAGGTGAGTAAGAGGCAGGAACTGTATTCGCTACCAATCCACCAGTAATTTCTACAAGACAGAAGTCAGAGGCAGTGCCGCGAGCTCTTAGGGCTCCACCAGAAAGCGATTGAAACGTAGGAGATGATGCAGGGTTGTTGCATCCTGTACCTTGCCAATTGAATCGAAAAATCCAAGTCGCTGGATTGCTGTAACAGTGGTCAGCAGTTAACACGTAAGGTTTTCCATCGTTCAACGTATTGTTTACCAGTGCACCTGAACAAAATCCGCTACTTCCTGATACAAGCATCACTACAGAATTGCGCTCATTGGTCCACGCAGCCCCTTCCGGACAATTCACGTTCAAGTTGCAAGAACCAGAACTTCCAAAGGCCTTCTCGATATATTCTCCCGTTGTTCTGTATCCGTGAGTAACCGTGTTGATGTTCAATGAGGCAGTTTGATCAGCGTTTCTTGCAGGAATGTAGTATTCCACAATGGCAGTGTTTCCTGGTACCAATTCAGTTCCCAATTGCCCTTCGTACAGGTGGTATGCAGTGAATTTGCCTAGGATAAAATCCTTCTCTGGGTTGTACACATAAAGCTCATTTCCTTCAGGAAGGGCCACATTGTCGAAGGTAAGGTTCACCGTCAATGCTTGCTCACACGTCAACACGATGCGCCAGATTTTATCTCCGTTCGCAAAGTTTGTCCATGTCCCGGAGTTAGTAAGATTGAGACTTGTTGCGTTGTTGTACCCAAAACGCCAAGGCCCTGTTGCTTCTTTATCATTTACAAGATCTTCCGCACGGAGAGATTCAACATCAGGCGTCGCAAAAGTGCGGTGCTCTATGGTTTTTAAATCAGTAATTGCCTTGTATCCTTTCGGACGGCCACCATCACCTTGTTGTGCAAAAGAGGCACTTCCCAACAGGAGAATTGATAAAAGAAGTAGTTGTTTTTTCATGGTTTAGAGTATAATGGTTTAATGTACTTCTGGAGCTTTCACGCGTTTGATTCCACAACCACGTGGCGGGGTTTCTTTCAAAGTGATTTTAGAGTCAGCTGAAAGTTCTTTGATTGCGTCGCCCAGGTAATTAATATCTTCAGTTCGTTTTGAATCCCATGTGTTGTCAATGCTTCCTGAATACACCAGTTTCATATCTGCATTGAATAAAAACACATGAGGTGTTGTTTTCGCACCAAAGGCATCTGCAACTTTTGAATTTCGGTCGAGCAAGTACGGCATCGTGTAACCCAATTGTTTAGAATGTTCGACCATCGCATCGAACGCATCATCCTTGTCGCGCTTCCCTTCATTCGAGTTAATCAATACCATTCCAATTTTACTCTCTTTGGCAAGCGTATGAATGGAGTTGTATTGCTTTTCCCATCCTGCAAAGTGCTCATTTCCTACCACAAAAGGACATGTGTTGCACGAAAAAACAACCAATAAGCCTTTTTCAAGTTTACTGTCTGCCAGCGTAAGATCCGATCCATCTACATTGCGCATCTTTTCAGATTGCAAAGGTGCAGACTTCCCAATTTTTAATGGTTTGGGGTCATTTGACACGTAAGCCGACGTAAAAAATATGAAGCCAACAATAAGCGCTAAAGCAGAATAAATTCGGGTTTTCATGGATTTCTTTTTCAAAATAAACAGCATTCTTTTGGTCTTGTTCAGATTCAGCGTGACTAAAATACAAAAGATATCAATCACCAAGCTCCCGAAATGCGAAAAGTACACCTTTGCTTCAAGTGAATTCTCATTGTCCTTCAAAAAATTGACTATTTGCGTTATCTTTGACTTACCAAACGAATAGTTACTAATTACAAATTACGAGTTAGGTGGCTGAGGTGCGGCAGCAGACTCGAAGCCACGAGTTTGTTGGCTGAGGCACTCGAAGCCCGAATTACGAAGTTGGTGTTAAAAACAAAAAGTTACGAAGAATGATTAAGTCTTACAGCGCAGCGGTCCTTTGTCCTTCGAAGCTCAACGAGCAAAGAAGTGTCTTATGTCTTTATATTTGAAAACGAATAGAAATAAAAAATTAAAAAGGGATGATCATCGGTATCTGTGGTGGAAGTGGTTCGGGGAAGACAACATTGTTGAAACGATTGTCGGAGAAGTTGACGCACTTGAATCCTTCTATCTTTTCGATGGACAACTATTACAGACCAATAGAGCAGCAGGAAAAGGATGGAAATGGTGAGGTAAATTTCGATTTACCAACCGCTTTGGATCGTGAGCGTTTGGTAGCAGATTTGCGTGAGTTGGCTTCTGGAAATCCGATTGAAGTGAAGGAATACCATTTCAATGCTCCACCAGATAAAAATGTGCTCATTACCATTCAGCCGTCTAAGGTTATTATCATTGAAGGTTTGTTTTTGTTGCATTATAGTGAAGTAAAGGAGTTGATTGACTTTTCAATTTTTATGGAAGTGGATCCGATGGTTCAGCTCGACCGGCGCTTGTACCGCGACCAAGAAACGAGAGGATATTCGCGTGAAGCCATCATTTATCAATGGGAAAATCACGTGTTGCCTTGCTTCCGAAAATACCTACAACCTTATGAGGCAGATTCTGATTTTCGATTTCACAACATGAATCAGATGGACGATGAGTTCGATCGATTGATGTATGAACTGAATATGCGTTTTGCTGCGGCCAATGTATGCTGAGAAAGAAACTCTATAAATACCGCCACACCTTTCTCGCAGTTTTTGCGACGCTCATCTTTGGAATTACCTATGGCATTGTTTTTAACGCCGACAATACGCGAAGCATCGCTTCTTTCCAAGAGCGATTTGAGTCCATGGAACTGCGACTCAACCGATACGTTGACATACAACGACAGTTCATTAAGAGAAATGGTGAGTGGAAAGGATGGAAGCAACTGTCCAATGAATCATCGTTTGATTTGCATGTATATCACAAGGATTCACTCGTTTATTGGAATACCAACCAACTGCCGATTCACCGCTTTGCTGACCTTCATTTTCCCGGTGAAGGCGTCATTCATCTTCAGAACGGTTGGTATTTCGCCACAACGGCAACCGTAGATGAATATGTGGTATGTGGTTCCTTTCTCATCCAGC
Source organism: Crocinitomicaceae bacterium (assembly GCA_040379705.1). GTDB lineage: Bacteria > Bacteroidota > Bacteroidia > Flavobacteriales_D > Crocinitomicaceae > M0103. The sequence continues at coordinate 5,956 of JBEIKR010000084.1, read as the reverse complement.
ATGACTATTCATATGAAAATGCAGATCTCGAAAACACCTTTGTTGAAGCACTGAGCATTCCAATTAATGCCTCAATTTCATTAGAACAGGAACGGAATAGTGCGATTTATTCATCGGATAATAAATTTCTTTTTTCGCTCGTTCCGAACGAATATCAACCTGCAACCGAAAACGAATCCGTTGTCTTAATGCTTATGCTTCTTGCAAGCATCTGTTTGTGGTTGTATGTCGTTTTTCAGGTGCAGCGGAAGGCGCATCTTTTTGTAAGAATGACGTTGCCACTTCTTCTGATTGTCATTCGAATCGCTTCATTGAAAGGGCTTTGGTTTGGTTTCATGCATGATACTGCCGGATTAGACCCAAGCGTCTATGGCTCAAACGAATGGTTTCCAAACTTCTTCGAATACCTCGTCAATTGCGCACTCTTGGTGTATTTATTGGCGAGTATCCGTCGAATGATGCTCTTCATGAGGCGAAACAAGTGGCTTGGGTTTCTCTTATACGGGCTAAATATCTTGCTGTGGGCCTTCCTTTTGTATCTCAATCAAGGCCTTATTGAAAATGCATCTATTCCTTTGATTGTAGATCGTTTGTTTGCTATGAATGTATTTTCATTCCTTGCAATCATGAGCCTTGGCGTGTTGTTTTATGCCTTTTTTCTATATGCCAAGGCAAGTGCAGAACTCAACAATAAAGTAGGAAACAATGGCGCCACCTTGGCTGTTCTTTCTTTTGTCATGGGTATTTCCTACTTTTTTTATGAAATCAATTATGGCTATCATCTCTTTTTCGCAGCAGTTTTCCCGCTGATTTTCTTGAGCTTGCTAATCTATCAAGAATACCGTGAAGGAAAGTCAAGCCAGTTGGTTTTTGGCTTGTTATACCTAATGCTTTTTTCACTTGTCACAGCGTTTAGTTTATCTGAATTCAATTTCCGAAAGGAAAAAGGTGAACGTGAATTGTATGCCAACCAACTTGCCAATGAACGCGATGTGATTACTGAGGTGGAGTACAATGCCATCGCGAATAGTATCGAAAAGGATCCTATTGTTCAGCGCTTGATAAGCAATCCATTCAATATTGGTTTGTCAGACTTTGAGAGTGGATTGGAACGCCGCATCTTTAATGGCTTTTGGGAACGCTATGAAATGGGGTTCTATCTTTTTGACACCACCGGAATTTCACTGATTCAAGGTATCGATGCACAAATGACGGATTACAGTGAATTCAATGAGCTGATCGCGGAACACGGAGATCCATCTGAAATTGATCCACGTATCGTCTTTATCAAAGATTTCTCTGGGCAGTACAGCTACATCATTCATCAGCGCATTAAAAGCGAAAAGGGCACATCCGCTGTATTTATCAGCACGCTAAAATCAAAGAAAATTCCTGAAGAAATTGGTTTTCCTCGATTGTTGATTTCTTCCCGGGCAAAGGTGCTTGAGTCATTGGAAAACTATTCTGTGGCCCGCTACCACAACGGACGATTGATCACCAAGTATGGCGATTTCAATTATCCTGCAAAATCATCTCCATTGCGCAAGTGGAAAAAAGATACAGATGGCTATTGCAATTACGACGGCTACAACCATTTCGTTCTTCGAAAATCAAACAACGACCTGATTGTTTTGTCCACTAAAAATACCGATTGGGTGACCTTGTTGACATCCTTCTCCTATTTGTTTGGATTCTTTGGGATTTTGCTTCTCCCTTTATTTTTCAGATTTAGTTATACCCCTTTCTTTAATAAAACATTGAGTTTGGCGGTGAAAATTCAATTGCTTTTGATTGGATTGGTCTTTTTATCGCTTTTGGCTTTTGGATGGGGAAGTGGTGTTTTTGTGAGCAATCAGTACAATGAATATACGAATGAGGTGATTGGTGAAAAGCTGGTTTCAGTGGAGATTGAGCTTCGTGGAAAAATTGGAAATGAGAATGCGGAAAGTATTGCAGAAAAGGGTAATTACTTGGAAACTGTTCTGCAACGACTTTCAAAAGTGTTCTTTACCGATATTAACATTTATACAACAGATGGTTTCCTCTTGGCCAGTTCACGACCGAAAGTCTTTAATTCTGGATTGATTGGAGAGCACATGAATCCTCAAGCATTGTATGCGCTCAAAATCAAGGATAAAAGTGAGTTCATTCACCAAGAAAGCATCGGACAATTAAACTATGCCTCGGCCTATCTTCCTCTTTATAATCACAATGGAAAATTGATTGGTTATTCCAACCTTCAACATTTTGGTCAGCAAACCGAATTTGAAAATCAAATCCAACAGTTTTTGGTGTCCATCATCAATGTGTTCATGCTCTTGTTGGCCATTACCATTGTACTTGCCATCTTTATTTCTAGTTGGGTAACATCACCATTGCGACTCTTGCAAGAAAGTTTTGCCCGCATGAAGTTCGGTACCTTCAACCAACAAATCGATTACGAAAAGGACGATGAGATTGGTGCCTTGGTGAAAGATTATAATCAAAAATTGCTTGAATTGGAATTTGCAGCAGAACAGTTGGCACGCAGTGAACGCGAGTCGGCATGGCGTGAAATGGCGAAGCAGGTGGCGCATGAAATAAAGAATCCATTGACACCGATGAAGCTCAGCGTTCAACAGTTGTTGCGTGTTTACGACCCGAATGATCCGGCTTCTGAAGAGAAATTGAAGCGTGTTGTCGCTTCGATCATTGAGCAAATTGATGCCCTAACCCACATAGCCAATGAATTCTCTAGTTTTGCGAAGATGCCACGTCCTCAGGAGGAGGCTATGGACCTTTTGCCATTGATCGAAAATGTATTGGAAGTATTCCGTCAAGAAGGTGACTGCTACATTGAGTTGCGTTCCTTCGTTCGGAGCATTGAGGTTCGTGCCGACAAAGATCAGATGCTTCGTTTGTTCAATAACTTGCTTAAGAACGCCATTCAGGCCATACCAGACCTGAGTAATGGGGCTATTATCGTGATTGTTGAACTGCGTGAAGGCATGTACAGCATTGAAGTAAAAGACAATGGGACAGGCATTCCTGAAGATCGACGTGCAAAAATCTTTGTTCCCTACTTCACGACAAAAAGTACAGGCACAGGCCTGGGCTTGGCCATGGTTCGACAGATTGCGGAAAACCATGGCGGATCAGTCAGTTTTGAATCTGAAACTGGTGTTGGCACCTCGTTTATCGTTTCGTTGCCAAAAAATAAGTAGGTCTTTTTTTTTGTAAAATCACACAGGCTACTTACTTTTGACGTAAGTAATTAAACCACTCGTGATGATTAAACAATTTGGAGACGAAGAAACCTCCAGCATTTGGTATGGTTTACAATCAAAGAAATTACCGTTCGACATTCAACAAGTTGCAAGAAGAAAATTGAGAATGATAAACAATTCGGCTGATTTAAACGATTTGAGGGTTCCTCCTTCCAATAGACTTGAGAAATTAAAAGGAAAATTGAAGGATTACAATAGTATCCGCATCAATAAACAGTATCGGGTAATCTTTAGATGGCAAAGTGGCGATGCTTATGATGTAAAAATTGTGGATTACCTTTAAAACGAAGTGTATGAAAAAATTGAATAATGTGCATCCAGGTGAGGTTTTACGTGAAGATTTCTTAATTCCGTTGGAGATTTCAGCATATCGATTGGCAAAGGAAACGTTTCTTCCTCAAACGAGGATTTCGGCAATTTTAAAAGGCAAAAGAAGGGTTTCGGCAGATACAGCCTTGCGTTTCGCGAAGTATTTTGGCACAACACCACATTTTTGGATGGGTTTACAAGATGATTTTGACCTCGAGGAGGAGAGATCACAAAAACACCATGAGTTGAATGACATTAAGCCGCACCAATACGGCGCAGCTTAAGACAAAACGCGCTTCTTCCAATAGCAACTACGAAAATGTAATACGCGAAAAACGATGTATTTTGATGTATTAGCTCAATGTAAAATACAGGATCATCAACAAATCGATGATAAAACTGATGCTTCCTGCAATCAATATAGAACGCATTGGAGCAACGGCAATGAGCAAACTTAATGTAGCCATCGTTGGAACAACAACCAATGTCAATGTCAAGTAATATTCAATTGCTCCCAAACCTACGGCGATACCTCCAAGGCATCCAACGATGGTTAAGACAACGCAAATAATCCCAAAACGGTTGAACTCAGCTTTTTCCATTAGCCCTTTCATTCCTGTGCTTGCGACATGTGAACCCATAACTCTTTGTGTTAAATATTTAAGTCAAATGTCAGAATGGACAGCTAAGGAATCAATGAGAACGGTTAAGGGAAAATCTGATTTTTGTCATATTGGGAATATGATTTGTGGCTATTCCAAGATTATTTCCATCTTAAAATCTTGACGTCTTAAAATCTCATTTCTGTAACCTAAGTTGCGTTCACTTCATCCCTCTGTCCTCATCTTTGTCAAAAATTCAGAAATATGAAAGCTAACATGGGGACAACAGACAAGATAATTCGTATCGCATTGGCTGCGTCTATTGCAGGATTGTATTTAGGTAATGTTATTTCCGGCACCATGGCCATCGTTGGTTTGGGGGTTGTTGGAATTTTTGTTCTGACAAGCCTCATCAGTTTTTGTCCGCTGTATGCCATCTTCGGATTAAGCACCTGTAAATCGAAATAACACTATGAGTCGTTTTATTCGCAACAATCGTTTGACAATAATAGGTGTCATTCTCGGCCTGATCGGAGGATATCTCTATTACCATTTTGTGGGTTGTGCAAGCGGCACATGTCCAATCACATCGAAACCACTAAATAGCACCTTGTATGGTGCACTGCTTGGGGGCTTATTATTCAATGCATTTCAAAAAACACCAAATACCAATCAAAAATGAATCTTGAAGAACTTATACGAGAGAAAAAAGCGACCATCGTCGATGTGCGCACACCTGGAGAATTTTCAGGCGGACATGTGGCCGGTTCCATTAATATTCCGCTGCAGGACATCCAGGCGCGATTATCCGACCTGAAAGCGTTGGCTGCGCCGCTAATTTTATGTTGCGCTTCGGGAGGAAGAAGTGGTCAAGCGACCTATTTTTTAAGTCAGCAAGGAATCGAATGCTACAACGGTGGTTCATGGCTCGATGTCAATTATTATCAATCAAAAGCAAACTAACAAGATGATCAATACACTTAAACAACTATTTGGAATGGGACCAAAAGTAGATTTTAGCGAGCTCATGAAGCAAGGCGCTCAAATTATCGACGTACGTTCGCCGGGTGAATTTCAAGGTGGACACATCAAAGGTTCCGTCAATATTCCATTGCAAAGTTTGCAGGGAAGCATTGGAAAAATCAAAAAAGACAAGCCGGTTATCACTTGCTGTGCGAGCGGCATGCGCAGTGCTTCCGCAAAAAGCATATTGCAATCAAAAGGATTTCAAAACGTTCATAACGGTGGCGGTTGGAGCAGTTTGAAAAGTAAATTGAGCTAGGAGTTAGCCCCGAAATTTCATGGCAAGATGTGAGTGTGAGAGCGAGAGCGGATGTAACTTTACTTTGAATTAAATCTCAGCTAAATTGATCCTCCCCCCCCCTGCAAAACGGAGTGAGGGTGAAGTGCGAGAGCGGTTTACTTCGGGTGAAAATCTAAACCAGGGGTAACGATTCGAACCCCACAAAACAATCCCGAAGTTTCGGGACAAGATGTGAGAGAGAAAGCGAGAGCGGTTTACTTCGAGTGAAATTCTATACTAGGATTGGATATTCCAGCTTCGGTTAGGAAACCGACACTCACCTCTGTTTTTAGATAAAACTTGACGGTAATATTGACAGTCCTCCCCCTTAATCCCCCTCCCGAGGGGGAAATGGATTACTACCCCAGTAAAAATTTTATACTAGGATTGTAAATTCTTGCTTCGGTTTTGATTCGGATTATAACCTCTGTGTTAGTTCTCAACCCGGAGTAAAATTTCTCCCCCTTTGGAGGGGG
>JBEIKR010000083.1:0-12169 GCA_040379705.1 Crocinitomicaceae bacterium | reverse complement strand
ATGAAAATGAAAGTGGAGGCCTTGCGCCTTCAATTGTATTTGGGGAAAGTCGAAACGATGGAGAAGTATGTTGAACAGCGCGAAAAAATTCTTCAAGCCATTCATGAAGTGCGTTCTGAAATCATTATGAACCCACGCTTTATTCGCGGATATGCAGTTATGCTTGATGTGCTGGAACGCTTGCAGGTGAAACTCGAAGTATTGAACGATTACATGGAAAGCGGTAAAGAAAAAACGCGGCGAAACATGAAAGAACGGATGGAAACCGTGGAGCACATCATCTCCGATTTAAGAAAGAAATTCGGTACAATTAAAGAGGACCATTTCGATGTCTTTCAAAAAGAGATGACTCAAGCATATCGTCATTTGAAAAATGCTTTCATTCAAACAGCATAAGGTAAAAACGAAATATACGAAATCTAAGGAGTCCGAAACGACTCCTTTTTTTATTCATCCCAACCAGACCAATCATCATGATCTCCTTTTCGAAAATCTCGTCTCATTCTTAGTGCTAAATATACAGCGACGATTACGCTAATAATTCCATATAGCGAGGTCTGTCCCCATAAGGGTTTCACATTATTGATAAAGAGCAAGGTGGCCCCTATAATCAGCGAGCTAATGACCAATGAAGTAACCAATTGACGCGTGACCCGATTCATCGTGTGCACCATTGGATCAACGCCATGGTGTGTTAAGTCCACATTGATTTTACCCGTATTGATTTTCTTAATCGCATTTTTAAAGTCCTGAGGAAAATCCTCCATGTAGGCTCCAAAATCATATAGTCCAGAAAGCACCTTCTTGATCATTTTGATGGGATCCAATTTTCTGCTTATCGACTTCACTAAATAAGGACGTGCGAGTTCGAGCAAATCTAAATTCGGATCCAAATGATGAATAACCCCTTCAATAGTGACCATCGAACGTGCAAGAAGGAAAAAGTGAGGTGGAACTTTCAATCCATGATCGACAATGACATCTTTGAGTTGCATGAGCACAGAACTCATTTCATTCTCATGAATACTATTTACACCATAACTTTGAACAAAATCATTGATGGCATACTCAAGAGCACGCATGTCTTTTATTGCCGTATTTTCTGACATGTTTTGCAATACACGAATCACGCGCTTAACATCCTTCGCCTTTACTGCCAAGAACAAATTTCCAAACATCTCAATATCGCGATCAAGAATTACCCCCATCATCCCAAAATCTAGAAAGCAGATATTCTGACCTGGAATTACTAATATATTCCCTGGATGTGGATCGGCGTGAAAAAATCCGTAATCGAACACTTGTTTGATGTAGGTCAAAGCAAGACGACGCGCGATTTCCTTTCTGTCATATCCCCTAGCCTCCATTTGACCAACATCCGAAATTTTTATCCCCGAAATAAATTCTAGCACCAAAATTCTAGAGGTTGTAAAAGTGCGATATACCTTAGGTGCGTGTGTTGTTTTATCCGTGAAATCGGCAGTAAGATTGTTCGTGAAACGTTGAATATTAACAGATTCATGAATGAAATCCAATTCTTTTAGAATGCTTTCTTCAAAGCTACGCACGAGACCATGTGGATCAAAACTCTTGAGTGATGGGATACGTTTCACAAATATATCAGCCAACGAATACATCACACGAATATCTTCAAGTATCGTTTGCTTGATCCCTGGACGCTGCACCTTAATCGCAACTTTTTCCCCGGTGAACAGTGTTGCACGGTGAACTTGAGCCATGGAGGCCGATGCAAAAGCTTGAGGTTCAAAGTAGGCAAACAACTCATCAACTGATTTTTTCAATTCTTCTTCAACTACTTCCTGAGCGATATTGCTCGGCATTGGTGGTACGTTGTCTTGCAATTTTTCCAATTGAAGAATCAATTCCTCTGGAAGTAAATCTGGACGGTTGCTCAAGATCTGTCCGAACTTCACGAATGTTGGACCTAGCTCTTCACACACTAGTCTCATCTTTTCCCATTTCGAGTACTTCTGAGTATTTTTACGTGTCGTTTTTGGGATAATCCTACGAATAAAACTATAGCGCTTACTAGCGACCATGTACGACACGATTTGCTCAAAACCATACTTAACGAAAACTCGAAGTATTTGATTGTATCGAATAAACGACCGATAGCGCTGACGAATCGAGGTGTAAATTGCCATGCGCTAAACCTGCTTGCTCTCTAAATGCTTGATCCGTGCTTCTGCCAGTGCAAGATCTTTGGAAAGCAAGGTGATCTTTTCTTCCAACTGACCAATTTGATCCGTATGTGCGATATTCATTTTCTCATACAACTCAGCGATAACTTGTGAAATCTTCTGTTCGAGGTCCTCTCGCAATTCTGTCGCTTTCTGCAAGAGCTTATCTACAAACTCGACCTCGTTTCCATCTTCATCGACTTGATGCTCTTTCATAAATGCATTGACTTTATCCTTGCCCTCCTCTGCAAGTTGCCGCATTTTTTCAATGATTTGGGTGTTTTTAGAAATGGTGTAAAGACTGGCCGATAGGGTGGCCAATTCGAGAATGGTTTTTGCTTTCATGATTCAATAAATTATCTCATAAATGTCGTACATTAGCAGGAGTCAAAATATGACACCGGTCATCAATAATCGGTAATTGTACACGTAAAGAAACCACCTATGAATTTGCACAGAACAGTTGCAGACATCATGACGAAGAAAGTAGTCTGTGTCGAACCCCAACAGCCCATTCTTGATTTAAAACACATCTATGAAGGCGCACCCTTTCATCACCACATTCCTGTTACTGAAAATGGGAAACTTACAGGAATTGTAAGTTTAATTGACTTTATGCGGGCAATAAGTGATGCTACCTTGGATGATAATGACGCTGTTTACCACACCAAGAAGGTAGGTGATATTATGTCAATTCACCCTATTTCTGTATCGAGCAATACGACTATCGGTAAAGTTGCAGAAATATTGGCGAAAGGAGAAATTCACTCTGTCCTAGTTACTGATCAAGAGAAAGTTGTCGGTATCGTCACTACAGCAGATATTATAAGATTGTTATTGAAAATGGAAGAAAACCACCATACGGAGATTTAGTCTAGCGCCGCATTTTTGCCCGCGATAAATCCTGTGGTCCATGCGGCTTGAAAATTAAATCCTCCAGTGATGCCATCAATATCCATCACTTCACCCGCGAAATAGAGCCCGGGAACGACTTTGCTTTGCATAGATTTTACGTCAATCTCAGAAAGTGAGACGCCGCCTGCTGTAACAAATTCTTCCTTAAATGTAGTTTTCCCTGAAACGGCATAGCGATCATTGAGCAGAGTATTGACCAATTTATTCAGTGATTTTTTACCAAGCTCATTCCAACGGTTTTCGGGATTGATCTCGGCCCGTTGAAGTAAAAACTCCCACAAGCGATTCGTCACTGGGAATGGATTCAAATTACTCATTTTCTTTGCACCGTATTGCGTCATTGTAGCGGACAGCACTATTCGAAGAGATTCCTCAGATGTATCGTTTAACCAATTGACCAAAACATGGAAATTGTAATTCATTTCTTCCAATACCCGTGATCCCCATGCAGACAGTTGTAAGATAGCCGGTCCACTCATTCCCCAATGTGTCACCAATAAAGGACCTTGCCCAACCAATTTTGTTCCTTCGATTTTCGCTGTACATTTCTCAACGACATTCCCCATCAACTCACGAATAGGTTCGGTCGGCATATTGAACGTAAACAAAGATGGTACAGGCTCTACGATGGTATGACCTAGATTTTCTACCCAAGAAACCCCTGAACGCTTTGGTTGTCCGCCAACGGTTACAATCACAGCATCCGCATTCATTTCGTCCCCCTTCATTGAGCTAATCGTGAAGCCATCGTGGTCCTTACGAATTGATTGGACATGAAACTGATATTTAAGCTCTATGTTTTTATGAGTTGCCTCAAGCAAGAAACAATCGATAATGGATTGAGATGTATTTGATTGTGGAAAAATACAGTTGTCGGGATAGGTTTTTAAGCGCACGTTTCGAGACTCAAACCATTCGACGGTAGATTGCGCATTGAACTGTGCAAAAGCCTTTCTGAGAAAGCGTTCACCTCTAGGATATTTTTTTGAAAGTGCATCAATATCGAAAGTCGCGTTGGTCACATTGCAGCGACCGCCACCTGAAATCTTAACTTTAGACAAAACCTTTGTTGAACGCTCAAGAATAAACACATGACAGTTTGGATTCGCCGACTTCGCACTTAACGCAGCAAAAAAACCTGCCGCTCCCCCCCCAATGACTGCAATTGATTTCGGCATTTAGTTTTTCTTCTTTTTGCCTTTTTTCTTTTGATCTGATGGCATTGCATCGTCTTCATCACCCGATGTTGTAGGTGCGCCAAACGAATACGTTTCATTTCCCTGTTCATCGAACACATGATCTTCAAGCAGCACACCTTTTTTATATAATGCCTTGCGCTTAGGTTTTCCATCCGACCAATATTCTTCAAAGCTGCCTTCCTGAAGACCTTTGCGGTAGTTTTCCAATGTTTGAACCGTTCCATTGTAATAAAACGTTTTGAATTCTCCATCTTTCACATCCATCGTCCAGCGCTCAGTGGACAGCAAGGTACCATCCTCATAATAATACTTCTGTTCACCATGCTTTTTACCTTCCTTGTAATTCAATGCTTGAAGCAATTTTCCGTCCGTATTATATCGATTAAATACACCGTCAAAAAGTCCATTCAGATAATGTACTTCTTTCTCCAATTTTGATTTAGGATAGTATGTTTTCTTTAGGCCATCGAGCACACCGTTGTTATATGTTTCCAACTTCGTAGTATCCCCTTGACGCGTAAAATACGTTTGAACACCATGCTTTTGCCCCAAATTGTAATTCATTTCCCAGGCAACATAAGTTGTACTGTCATAGTAAAATGTCCATGTTCCAGATTCCACACCTTGGATATGATTGCGCACAACTTGCAAGCAACCCGACTTATAATATGTGGTATCATTACCATTTTCTTTTCCATTCACAAACGTTATACGACGTTCCAATAAACCATTCATGTGACACGTTTCGCACGTTCCAGTGAACGGTTTACCTGCATTTCCAGCTAATATGGTGTTTGATCCTTCGTCATACGTCAACTTTTCATTGCAATCCACGACACCAGCAAGTTTACCGCATTCCCAATCGCCAAAACCTGATGCTTGCGCTTTTCCACGCTCGTAGCATGGTGCTTTATTTCCTGTCTCCACTTGGCTAAAAAGTGATGTCATGGAAAAAAATACAATTAGAAATGTGAATTGCTTCATGATTTATTTATTTGAAGTTTTACTAATGCGGATCTCATCTCATCAGGAACTAAAATTGTTTGCTGTGTTTCTGCATTGTAGCACACCTGAACGGAGCGCCCTTTGACAAAAATCTCGCCATTCACTTTCAGCTCATAACCAAGCGTGAAACTTTTGACCCCAACATTTTCTGTAAACACATAAACCTCGGGCGTGTGAGAAATAAGTACCGATTTCAAGTATTCTGCTTCGTTCTTAACGAGCACAATGCCATGGCGGCGCCAATCCCAATCAATACCCAAAAGTTCCCGAAAATAATGCACCCTTGCCAATTCAAAGTAACTGAAATAGATGTTGTTATTGACATGACCAAGAACATCGAGATCAGAGAAACGCACTTGAATGCTGGCGGGTTGAATCATTTTTTATCTAGTTTTTCGTAATCAGAATTGTTACTAATAAATTCAGGTACAATCTGTTTCATTTTGGCCACGATTTCATCGTTTTTCTGTGTTTCAAAGAGGCCAATTAATGTGTTGATCGCTTCGATTTGCGCACTGTCTTCTTCACGCACTTTGGCTTTTAATATTTTCGGGTGATGCGTGGCAATGGTATTCTCCTCTTTGGCTAAAAGTTCTTCGTAAAGCTTTTCACCTGGCCGAAGTCCTGTTACTCGAATCTCAATGTCTTTACCGAGCTGCAATCCGCTCAATTGGATCATTTTTTTCGCTAGATCAATGATTTTGACCGATTCGCCCATGTCGAAAACAAAGATTTCGCCTCCCTCTCCCATTGAACCCGCCTCTAATACCAATTGACACGCTTCAGGAATGGTCATGAAAAAACGCGTTACTCGTTCGTCTGTTACAGTAATTGGACCACCCTGTTCAATCTGTCTCTGAAACAATGGTATAACAGAACCATTTGAACCCAATACATTTCCGAAACGAGTGGTAACAAATCGAGTTGAACCATCTGTATTGGCCATCTGTGCGTAAATTTCGGCAATCCGTTTTGACGCTCCCATCACATTTGTAGGATTTACCGCTTTGTCAGTTGAAATCATGACAAATTTCTTGACCTCAAAACGCTTGGAAAGATCTACAAGATTCTTGGTACCCAAGACATTTGTCAAAACAGCCTCAGAAGGATTATTTTCCATCATGGGGACATGTTTGTATGCTGCGGCATGAAACACAAAGTTTGGTCTGAAAAAATCAAACAGTCTTTCCATTCGTTCAACACTTCGGATGTCACCGATAACCACTTCAAAATTTAAATCGGTGTTGCTCGCTCCCAACTCAATTTGAAGATCATACAAGGGAGATTCTGCTTGATCGAGTAAGATCAATTTCCCAGGATTGTAGCGTGCAATTTGTTTCACCAATCCACTTCCGATGGAACCGGCTGCACCAGACACGAGGATTGTTTGTCCCGTCAATTGATTTGAAATGCGGTTTTCATCTAATACGATTGGGCTTCTCCCCAGTAAGTCTTCAATATTTACCCGACTGATTTGCTTGGTAGAAAACTCTCCATTGATCCAGCTTTTTGGTGTTGGAACTTTCGAGACCTTCACACCATTGGCAAGACAAATCTCTACAACACGCTGTCTATATTCCTCATTCGGTTGTTGTATGGCGATAATCACATTGTTCACACCCTCGTCTTGAATCAAAGATTCCAATTTACTCGTATGACTTACCGTAACACCCTCCATACGCGTGCCGTCCTTCTTTTTATTATCGTCGATGAAAGCGACGATTTTATAGTTTAGTCGGCCATCTTTTTCAATAGTTCTTTTCGTAATTAACCCGGAAATTCCCGCCCCATAAATGATGACGCGTTCAAATTCTTGCGTTGATTTAATGGATTCCAGATAAAGTAATTTGATAAAAAACCGAGAGCCAATCATCAAAAGGAAGCCTATTAAAAACTCAATAATAAGCACAGATGTCGGAAACAAAAAGTACTTATCTACGAAGTAATAGCGAAGTATTCCAAGACCTAAAAAGATAAACGAACATGTCAATGTTGCCAACAAAATCCGCTTTAAATCTTCAGTTGATGTATGACGAACAATGCCTTTGTGAATTTTGAAAGAAAGAAAAACAACAAGCTTCACAAGGAAATAAATACCAATTGATTTCGACAAGACTTGCCATTCCTGACGAATTAACTCAGGGTCTGCTTTAAGGTCAAATCGAATGAGATAAGCAAAAACTAAGGCAACGAATGAAATCAGAAGATCCATCAGTACGATAACCCATCGTGGTGTGCTTGCTTGCAGTCGAAACATACACAAAGGTACAGAAATCAGTTTAGAGTAAAGTTGATGATGAATGAAGTTTCAACAAGTGCTATGCGCATAACTCGTTCAATTGAAATTTCATCCGTTTCTGACAGCCTTTCGAAGTTGTTTTGCCCATCGGTACCAAAAGGGGGAATTGTCCCATTGGTGACAATAATACGTTCGATCAATCCCACCAAGTTGTAGATTAAAATGACGCACACCTTCTACCCTCGAGCCGCCAAAATCAAAGTTTTTTCCTTCTGACTTCGCTTGCTTTATGGCTCTATACATAGCCGCATACATGGCGCCGTTCTTTTTGGCATCGTCAGTAAATGCTCCTTTCAGATACAACACGGTTTGATTAAAATGGATGAGAAGAAGTCCACCGACGCAGACATCACCTTGAAAAACAGACAAGACTTGCAGATGACCTAGCTCAGACATTTTATCCATTGACTTTTCCAAGCGTTGAATATTCGCTTCCGTTAAACTTGAAATTTTTGGCAAGAGTTCGGAACGAATCAAGGAGAAAATCTCTGCTTTGTTTGAAGTTCGTTCTAATCGGTAAGCCTGCTTTTCTGATTTATTGATCATTCTTTTTGCCTGTGAACCAAGACTAAGAGTTGAATCCGATGGAATGATTTGTTCGATGAATTCCTCTGAGTTTAATTCTTCGAGTTGTTGACGAATACAAAAATTCCCTATCGGAAAATGAGTTTTGACCTCTTCTGCAAATTGAACCAAGTCACCATTATTTTCGCCAATCCATTCGAGATTGGTTATAAAAATGGGAGTGTAACATGTTTTTACACCCAATCGAACGGCATAAGGAACGGCAATACCTTTCGTGTAGTTTTCATCCACGTAAACCATCCAATTTTCCGCAATTTCATCCAAATAAGAAGACAATGAAAAAACAGATGAGCCAGGAGTTTTGGCTACCAGGTCATCCCATTTTTGACAATCGATGTTTTCTCTAGAAATAAACTTCATGCGCTTCGAAGATACTGACAATTCAAACAATGACTGACTTCAACGCGAAAAGCTATCTTTGTTGCATGGAAATCGAACGTAAATTTCTCCTTCACCAGGACCTTTGGGATGCGGTAATTAAGCCTAGTCCAAAGAAAATTGTGCAAGCGTATTTGGTCAACACCGCCGAAAAAACAATTCGCGTGCGTATCAAGGGAGATAGAGGATTTATTACCATTAAAGGTCCGACGAAAGGAATCAGCCGCAGTGAGTTTGAGTATGAAATCCCACTAACCGATGCGGAGAATCTAATTACTCAATTTGCAGAAAAAGTCATTGACAAAGACCGTTACGAGATCAACTTTGAAGGAAAATTATGGGAAGTAGATGTCTTTCATGGAAAACTTGAAGGACTCATATTGGCCGAAATTGAGCTTGAACATGAGGACGAGGATTTTTCTATTCCTGAATGGATCTCTAATGAGGTGTCGCACGATGTGGAGTATTACAATGCACGGTTAGTGGAGAAATGTTAGTAAGGACAAAAGACCGTCTACTAAGGCAGACTTAAGGACAAAAGACCGCTGCGCTAAAGGACTAGTGCTGTACTTCGGTGGCTGAGGTTCCGAAGGAAATCTCGAAGTCACCATTGAGGACAAAAGACAAAGGACATTGGGCATTGGACACTTCTTCGCTCTTTGAGCTTCGAAGTATGAAACGCTACAACTCGGGGTTGGATTTACGAATTGCGCAGCACCAAATTGCCGAAGGCATCAAATTCCAAATTTGCGCAGCAATCAAATTTGCCAATTCGTAACTCGCCCCCGAACCTTTCCTCCTTCTTTTTGTTACATTAAAAACACCTTTCACATGAAAACACTTCTCATTGTCACGTCCATACTTTTAGGCATTATGATTCTTGCACAAGCTTTTATCTATACAAGTACAAACAGCACCGAACAGCATAAATACGTGGTGTTAAAAAAGTTTGAGGAATTTGAAGTTCGTCAATATGCGCCGGCGATGTTTTCTAGTGTGAAAATGGTTTCTGATTCTTATGACGCGACATCGAGCGCTGGGTTTCGCACCTTGGCAGGATACATTTTTGGTGGGAATGACAAAAACGAGAAAATCGCAATGACCTCACCTGTGGTTATGGAAATTGGCGATACCACTCGAATGTCTTTTATGGTTCCTTCAGATATGAAGAAAGAAGACCTTCCTAAACCAAACAACGGACGAATCTACTTCGAAGAACAAGAGCAGAAAATCATGGCAGCCATTGAGTTTGGCGGCTGGGCGGATGATCAAAAAATCGAAGAATACACTAATAAATTGAAGGCAAACTTAAAAGCAAATGGATTAAGTTACACCGGCAAATTCAGCTACCTCGGTTACAACCCTCCTTATCAAGTCATCGGACGACGCAATGAGGTTGTTGTGGAGTTGGTGGAGTTTGTGAAATAGAATTAAGAGGACAAAAGACCGCTGCGCTGATAATAGAACATGGACCGCTGCGCTAAATGACAAAGGACAAAAGACCCGCTGCGCTAAATGACAAAGGAAGTAATCAATCTTCGAAATGTTTAGACACAATGTCGTGGCTTCGAGTCCCTCAGCCACCTAATTCGTAACTAATTTAAACTCTTTCCGATTTAAGGTCGCTTTTCTCCAAGTCGAAAACGGTGGTTCCGAAGTCAAGTTGAAACCATTCGAGAAAGACACTCATGCTTCGGTCTTGTGGCCAGTCTTCTTCGTTCTCAGTAATCATAGATAGCTCGTTGGCAAAAATCTTTTTGAAGTGTTGTTCGACAAGTGGCTCTGTATCAAAGAAGTCCTCAGTGATAAGATAGAGATTGGCTTCGGTAACTTCATCAGTGCCAAAATCATCCTCATCCTCAAAGGTTTTTATCCATTCGTGAAACGGTGCCAATGGCGTAATGCTCAAATATCCTCGGTTAATGATTTTCATAATGTTGCTGTTCGTTTAATGAATAAAGTGTCTTCTTTTTTAATTGGATCAATTTTGTACTCGTACCACAAAGCTTTTCGTTGTTTCTTTTGCACGACCACAAGGTCCCAAAAGTCATTGCCATAGTTTAAGGCCAAGCATTTCTGCCATTTCTTTTCGTCAAGCGGAAGTGACGAAGTAATATAGGTGAATGAGGTGTCGTTCAGAAATATCAGCATGGCATCTGACTGATATTTCTCTTCACCAAGGTATTTATGTGATTTACAGTTTGGTCCAAAACAATCCAACCAATTGAAAAAAGCGTTCATGGTGCGCAATGAGTCTTTGAAGGTCCATTGTCCAAAGAAAACAACGCCCTCTTTCATCTGTAAATTCAATTTTTTGAAAGATTTTGGTTGAAATCGATCGACAAACATTGGTTCACCCAAGGTATCGATTTTCATGACAGTAATCCCCGCTTTTTCGGCTTTCCAAATGTCAAAACCGAAATCGATGTCTTCTTCCTTTTGACTTTTTTTCCCCTGTTCATCGTTTGATGCTTTCGGGTTAATATCATCCATGTCCAAGACCTTTTCTTTCTTGCCTCCGCACGAAGTAACCAAAACAATTCCGAATAAAATGAGCAAGAACTTCATATTAGAACTCTAAGTTTTTCAATACTTCTGTTACACGTTGAATGTCTTCGCTTGAATTGTCCAAGTGCGTCACCATGCGAATCATTCCGGGACCAAAGGCCATGATTCTGATTTGCTCATGTGCTAACTTTTCAATAACCTCATCACGTTTTGAGGCGTCATTCAAAATGGCCACAACAATATTCGTTTGCACTGGCATCACCTCCTTCACCCATGGCAATTGATTCAAGGTTTCCTCCAATAAGGAAGCATTGTCATGGTCAACAGATAATCGTTCAACATGGTGTTTCAACGCATACAATCCACCTGCGGCAATAATTCCCGCTTGACGCATTCCTCCACCAAAGACTTTACGTACGCGACGTGCCTTCTTGATAAAATCACTTGAACCAACCAGCACTGATCCAACTGGCGCGCCCAATCCTTTGGAAAGACAGAGCGAGATAGAGTCAAACTGTGTGGCATATTCTTTCGGGTCGATTCCTGTTCGAACCAAAGCATTCATCAAACGTGCTCCATCCAAGTGAAGTGGTAATTTATGCTCTAGACAGAACTGACGAATGCGTTTTATTTCTTCAAAATCGTACACAGCTCCACCTCCTCTGTTTGCAGTATCTTCCAAGCTAACCAATTGTGTCAAGGGGAAATGCACATCATCAGGATTGTTAATCCATTGCGCAATTGATTCCACCTTTAGTCTTCCACGATCTCCTTGAAGAAGTCGAACAGATGCGCCTGAATTGCGCGAAATACCACCACCTTCGTATTTGTAGATATGGCTTTCTTCATGACAAATCACCTCTCCACCAGGTTGCACATGTACATTGATCGCGATTTGATTCGTTTGCGTTCCAGATGAACAAAATAGTGCGGCTTCTTTACCAAATAGGTCGGCGGCATAGCGCTGTAATTCGTTCACCGTAGGATCTTCCGAAAAAACATCATCCCCAACCGGAGCGGCAAACATAGCGTCGAGCATTTCCTTGGTTGGCTTCGTGACCGTATCACTTCGTAAATCT
>JBEIKR010000082.1:0-12217 GCA_040379705.1 Crocinitomicaceae bacterium | reverse complement strand
GTTCTTGTTTTTGTCTTTTTGTTGTTCTTTCAATTTGCGAATGGCTTCGGAAAGGTTATATCTCGTTTTTTCGCTGTTCGGATATTTTCTTAGCGCTTGCTTGTATGCTTCAATCGCTTTGGAATATTGCTTTTGCTGCATGAAACTATTGCCAAGGTTGTGGTGAACCTTCGCTTGTTTTTTCTTGCTTTTAATTTTCGACTTGCTCAGCCATTCTCCCGCGGCCTTAAAATCCCCCAATCGGTAAGCTGTTTGACCGATTTCGTTTGCTAGATTTACCTCTTTGGGCGCCTTTTTTTGCGCTGATTGGTAGTATTGAAATGCACGTTTGAAATTATTCTGTGAATACGCAGTGCGCGCCATGTTCAATGAATCACGCCATTCTTGTGTCATCCCCGTAAAGGCGAGGAGCACGCTGAGTGTGAACGATATGAAAATTAGCTTCGTCATTTTTTTCGGTCGCTTCGTTTCAGCCAATTTGTGCCAGTAATCAATAAAAGACCACAAATCAAGGATGCAAATAACGGAATTTGATATTGATTTTGCGCTACGTCAAACTCTTGTTCTTGGCCTGTAGTGCGCTTCATTCGGTTAATTTGTGTTAAAATGGGCTTCAAATCGGGGAATCCTTCCGCTGTGACATCTGCCGTACCTTTCGATTGGGCGGCAATTTTTCGAATCAGAGTGGGATTCATGCGCGACATGACAAGTTGACCTCGTTCATTTCGCTTGTAGCCAAGTTCGGGGCGAAGTGGATCTTTCGGTACAGGTCCCCCATTGATGGATCCAATTCCCAAAATGGCCATCTCTATGTTCTTGTCGCGAATGGAATCGATGATTGTTGCTGGATTATCCTCGTGATTTTCACCATCCGTAATGAGTAAAATACCTTTGGAGGTATTAGATTTGGTGAACATCGTATTCGCCGTTTGCAAGGCTGCTTTAATGTTGGTGCCTTGATTCGAGAACATCGAGGTTTCAATTTCATCGATAAATAGTTTCGCTGCGGAATAGTCTGAGGTCATGGGCAGTTGCACATAGGCACCGCCAGCAAAAACACATACACCTACTTTTTCACCTGTAAATTGATTCACCAATTGATTGAGCGCACGCTTGGCACTGACTAAGCGAGAACTTCCGCCTCGCATGTCTTTGGTGTTCATTGAATTGGAAACATCCAAGCAGACGACCAATTCGAGTGTTTTTGTGCTTGAACGTTCACGTTTTGTGCCCATGGAGGGTTGTGCCATGGCGAGAATGAGGAAGACAAGCAATGAACGAAATAAGAGGAAATGAATTAGGGACGTATTTGGATGTATGGGTTGAAAAACCGAAGCTTGAGCATTAGCTGGAATTTGATCCATGCGCGAATTCATCTTCTTCAGGCTGTACCAATAAAGTAGATAAACCGGAAGCAAAATGAAAAGCAACCAAAGTTGGTCAATCTTTAAAAAAACCAAATGTGATTTTTCGGATTCCTCGGTAAAAAAACCGAAGATAAGCAAGGTCAATAGGACAAAGATCCAAAATCCTAACTCAAAGAGAAAAGCCTTGGACAGCATGCGCAGCACCGGAAATCGATATTGGTCCCTATTGCTCATTTTTAAACACCATTCGTTGAACAATCCAAGTCAAGCATGCGAGCACGATGGCCCAATTTAAAAAGGCCATGGGGGTGGCCGGTGGATCCGATGAATACCTTTTGCCGGTCAGTTTTTGTTTTTCAAGTTGCTCAATTTCAGCATAGATTTTTTCTAAGCTGGCTTCATCCGTCGCTCGGAAATATTGACCGTTGGTTAATGTTGCAATCTTCATTAGAACCTCCTCATCAATCTCGACAGGCATATTTTCGTAACGAACACCAAATGGTGTGGAAACGGGTGTGGGTGCTTCGCCATTGCTGCCAACACCAATGGTGTACACACGAATTCCTTTGGCACGAGCTACTTCAGCTGCTGTGATTGGATCGGTGTCCCCTGCCGTATTTGTTCCGTCGGTGAGGAGAATGATCACGCGGGATGGTAAACTGTCGTTGCGCAGGCGGGTAACTGCGGTGCCAAGTCCAGTGCCTATCGCTGTACCTCCTTCTAGCCCTTCGGGTGAAACAACATCGATTTGTTGCTTCAAAATTTCATGGTCCATGGTTGCTGGACAGGCGGTGTAGGCTTCACCCGCGTAAACGACCAACCCAATTCGGTCACCTCTGCGTCCGTCAATAAATTGCTTGGCAACCCGTTTGGATGCCTCAAGCCGATTGGGTTGAAAATCCATTGCGAGCATCGACACGGAAACATCCAGCGCAATCACGATATCAATTCCTTTTTTGTAATCTTGTTGCAACCCCTCAGGCGATTCAGGATGGTAAGGTTTCGTCATTGCGACAATCACCAAGCCTAGTGAAAGTAAGTACGAAAGAACGATGATCGAACGAAGAATAGGAATCCACCGACTTGAAAAAGCTGACTGTTCAGTCGGTTTTCCAGTGAATTTCAGGAATCCAGGTGTTTCCCGTTCATTTTTCTTCCATAAAAAATAAGCGAAAGGCAGCAATGCCAGCGCCATGAACCACAGCGGCGCGAAGTACTCGTACTCCCAAAAGGCGATGTTCCATTGATTAAACATGTGTGAACCTTTCATCAGCGGTTTGTTCGACAATGTTGCGGCAATCATCGAGGTTTGCGCGAATAATCTTTTCTTCGGGCGCAGATTTCGCAAACTTCACCATGTCTGAACCATTCAATATAAGTCCAATTTCTGAAAGTAGGTTTTCGCTTAACCCATAGTGTTTCAAGATGAGCTGTGCTTCAATGGTCGTTTTTTCTAGTAGATTGATCCCAAAACGCTCCGATAGGCACTGGCGTAAGATGAACGAAAGCTCACTATAATGTTCTTTCAATTCATTCTTTTCCCACAATCTTTTCTGCTCAAGTTGTAAAATCGATTGAAGCGTTCTTTCTTTCAACGTAAGAATAATTTCCTCGGTGTTTGTTGCTTTTTTTCTTCTAAAGAACCAAAGAAGAAATAGGATTAATCCAATAGCGGCTAAAACTATCCACCACCATTTTTTGAAGAATGAAACGAGAGTAGATGGCTCATCCGGCAAATCGGTATATGTTTCTTCAATGTCGTAAATTTTCCCACCTTCCTTTTGAATCACCAAACGCGCGTTCAATTGTGCGCCAGGCAATGTGACATCCACCTCATTGATATTGACTTTTTGAGCGGCTAGTTGATACACTCCTTCATCCCAAGGAACGATCACATAGCTGCCTTTCCAAAATCTCTTGCCGTTAATTAAAATAACCGTATCGATGAAATCACCAATTATTTCAATGGCTGAATTGGAAACATCGCTGGTATCGCCCAATTTTTTGGCTGGAAAATTTCCTTTTAGCGGAATATGAATGTAGCTAGCGTCTGTTGGTAGAGGCACGAGATAGGTAAATGTGACGCGCTTACCAATCAGCACATCATTTTGTGAAAGTGTTGCCGATGGTGCTTGAGACCGAGCGATTACCCCAGTGAAAATGACAACTATTATGGCAATGAATCCCCTCATTATCGATGTTGAAAGAGTGTAATAAGTGGTCGAATGATGTCATCGTCTGTTCTGAGCGTAACGTGATCTATACCTGCACGATTGAATGCTTGGGTAAGTTGGCTTTCGCGTTCAGCATGTTGTGTAGAGAAACGTTCTCGCACCACTGGATCGCTTGAATTGACCCACGATTTACTTCCCTGCTCGGCATTAAACAGTGAAACAACTCCCACATCGGGAAGGATTTCTTCGGCTTGGTCCTTCAACCGGATGGCGATGGTATCGTGACGCTTTGCAGTGAGTCGCATGCCATCGATGACGTTGTGGTCGTCATTAAAATCGCTGATGACGAAACTAATGGTTCGCTTTTTTTGTGTATTGCGAAGAAATTTTAATCCTTCGTTGATGTCCGTTCCTTTTGATTTGGGAACAAAACCCATCAACTCCCTTAAAATAAGCAAGGTGTGTTTCTTTCCTTTTTCTGGTGGAATGTACTTTTCGATCTTGTCACTGATAAAAATTGCACCTACCTTGTCGTTGTTTTCGATGGCGGAAAAGGCTAAAATGGCTGCCGTTTCAAGCGCTAAGTCACGCTTTGTTCGTTCCGTTGTTCCGAAATCAATCGAGCCAGAAACATCAATCACCAGCATGATTGTTAATTCGCGTTCTTCATTAAATACTTTCACATAGGGTTCATTGTAGCGTGCGGTGACATTCCAATCGATGGTTCTGATTTCATCGCCAAAATGGTAATCCCGAACTTCGCTGAAAGCCATACCCCTTCCCTTAAAGGCGGAGTGATATTCGCCAGAGAAAATGTGCTTGGTCAATCCTTTGGTACGGATTTCTAAGCGATGAATTTTTTTGATTAATTCGGAAGTTTCCACGCGATGCAATTAGGGTACCTCTACCTTACTGATGATGCGAGACAGGATTTCTGTGGCGTTCATGTTTTCTGCCTCTGCCTCGTAGGTCAAACCAATACGGTGACACATCACGTCTGGTGCCACTGCGCGAATATCTTCAGGGACAACATAAGCTCTTCCATTCAAAAAGGCATGCGCCTTACCTGCCAATGCGAGATTGATACTTGCACGAGGGGAACATCCGAATGAGATCAATGGCGACAAGAATCCTAGGCCATATTTTTCAGGTTCACGCGTGGCGAAGACAAGATCGACGATGTACTGTTCAATCTTCTCATCCAGATATATCTCTCGAACAAGTGCACGAGATCGCTGTATATCTTCTGCTTTCATGACGTTCACACACGAGGGCAATCCGCCTGTAATCACATTTCCACGAATGATTTGTTTTTCTTCTTCCTTGGTTGGATATCCGAGATAGACCTTCAGCATAAATCGATCGACTTGGGCTTCCGGAAGCGGATAGGTTCCTTCCTGTTCGATGGGGTTTTGAGTCGCCAACACAAGGAATGGGTTCGGCAAAGCATAGGTGGTATCACCAATCGTAATTTGACGTTCTTGCATGGCTTCAAGCAAGGCACTTTGTACTTTTGCTGGGGCACGATTGATTTCATCCGCCAACACGAAATTGGCGAATACTGGTCCTTTTTTTACAGTAAATTGTTCGCTCTTTTGATTATAAATCATGGTTCCTGTCACATCCGCAGGCAGGAGGTCTGGGGTGAATTGAATCCGACTAAATTGAACATCAATCGCCTCAGAAAGTGTTTTGATTGCCAAGGTTTTTGCTAGGCCGGGCACTCCTTCCAGTAAAACGTGTCCATCGGCCAGCAATGCAATCAGCAATCGATCAATCATGTATGTTTGACCCACAATGACTTTGGCGATTTCTTCTTTCAGACGTTTGACTAAAATAAATTCCAATTGAATTTTATCGTTCAACAATCGAAGTGCCTCTGCTGGCGTATTTGTCGTGCTTGAATTCTCGTTCATTCTATTTTTTTGTGCGAAACACACAAAGTTGACAAACATTCACCCCAACACCTTTGGAAGTGCTGTTAATTATTGTTAACATTGTATAGCTAACCACTTACGATTATGGAACTACGAGTATGTCAAGAATGCGGCGACGCATTGACTGGGCGGAGGGATCAAAAGTTTTGTTCTGACCACTGCCGAAATTATCACAACAATAGAAAAAATGAAGATGCTTCCGCACACATGCGCAGGGTGAACAACATTTTGCGGAAGAACAGACGCATTTTGATGGAGTTCATTCAAAAAGGAATTCAAACAGTCAATGGGATGAATCTCATTGATGAAGGATTTAACTTCCACTATTTTACAAATACCTATCGCAACCGTCACGGAGTGGATTATTTCTTTTGCTATGACCACGGATACATTCGCATGGAGAATGATGAGTATGTGCTCGTGAAAAAAAGTGAATTCGTTCGTTAGGCCTTGTCTCGATTTTTTTCCGAAACTGAAATCGAACTTTCGTTAAAAATTGTTCTTTTGTAGTAGGAATGGGAGCGTTGGAATTGAAAGCATTGCGAAAGAAAATGGTTGTTGGAATTTTTCTACCAATCGTCCTATGCTTTATTGCTTTTTCTGCAAAATCAATCACTGTAGATGAGCAGGCAACGCTTACAGAAATTGGCGCATTAATCCAATCGGGCAAATTACGAAAGGCAGAATATTCGTTGCGCGAGCACTTAAAGTCGAAGAGTCACACGGTTAAAGCGCGCTATGAGTATGCCAAATTATTGGGGAAGGTGTATCTCAATGAGCAAGATTTTGACAAATACCTTTTAAACGCGAATCGCGCATTAACGTTTGCTCAACGTTTGCACCCGATTTATGTGTCGGAAGTGTATGCTCAAAAGGCGTATTACTGGCATTACATGATGTGGTCTGACAGTGCCTTGGTGTATTCCAACAAGGCAATGGATTTATTTCGGAAGCACTGTTCATCAATGGATAAAATTGATGTGCCTTTTATGTATGAAGTTTATGCGATTACCTATTTGTATCGCAATGATCAAACAAAACCAAAGGCGTATCTGGACCTACCAATCGCCGATTATAAACGAAAGCAGTTTCAATGGTTTGATTCGGCGGTCTATTACCAAAATCGCTATCCGTTCAAGTTTTCGATTGAACGTTCAATGTTGTATAAATCATATGCCAATCGATGGTTGGATTTGGTGGTGGGTGACAGGAGTTCGAACATAACTCCATTGCAGTATTTGGCTTTTGAAAAAGCCAATGTTTTGTACAACAAAGGAATCGACTGTTTACAGCCGTGGGATTTGAATGATTTTTTGTTGGTCACTGGATTGAAAGGTGCCATTCACACCTATATCGGGAGGTACAAAGAAGCGGATGAGATATTCAAAAAAGCAATGATGAAGGTCTCTAAAAAAACGTGTTTCGATCGATCAAAAGTGGCCTATCAACCATTGATTGTCTTTTTAACATTTCATGTCAGAAATACACTGGAATTGCCTTACAACAAGCGGTCTGTCGCCGAAATCATTCATGTTTTTAGGCGTTTACGGAGTGATTTCTGGCGAAGCTTTGACGCTCAAAGCGATCTGCCTTACGATCCCTACCGCACCTCGCCCTATATTAATCTATTTAATCTTTATGCTTTGAAGTCCCAGAATGAAGGCAATGGGTCCAAAGATTTTTCAACGGCAGTGTCATACCTCGTTACTTTGAAAAGTTATTTTCACTTTTTAAAGAATTGGCCGGATAAAACGTTTCAATCAACGCCCTTTGTACGTGTATCATCAATTCAGAAGCAGTTGAAAAAGAATGAATGTTTTTTGTTGACACTCAACGAGAATGAAATGTTGGAAGGAAAAAAAATCGTGATTACGCGCTCAAAGGTTTGTTATGTAAAATCTACAACGACAGGATTTTTGAACGAACGAGCCTATGATACGCTCGATTTTAAGGCCTTCCAACGAATAAGTTACCAGGATTTTATGAAGAACTTTTCAGACGTGCTGCGTATTTTTCCAACGATGAAAAAGGTGTATATCAGCTACGATGATAAGAACCCTTATGAGGTTATGCTGAAAGATACATTGGCCTCGGGGTATTCAACTGCCCATTATCTTGGGAACTCCATCAATTTTGTTCGAGTGTATAATCCATTTACCTATTTCAAAGGCGAAAAGGTGCTTCATTCAAATCGCTTAGATGTTCAGTATTTGCGCCAAAATGGTGGAGCAAAACTGCCATTTATGAATGAGTTTTTTAACACCTTTGAAACAATGTTCCAATATTCGAAAAGTGTGTATAGTGGAGACATTAAAAAAAGTCTCTACCCCTCAGGTATTTTCCATCTCTATGGTCACGGTGAATTTGTCATGGATGACGAGGCGAAGTCCCCTGCATTTCAGTTGCGATATGTCTTGTCGAACGGACAAAAATCAGAACGGAGGTTGACCGGTGAGTTTCCGGTGCATCGCGATCTTGTGGTCTTGAATAATTGTTTTTCTGGGTATGCAAATTTTTTAGTCAATGAATTTAATCGGTCGATTCCCTTGCGGATTTTGAGCAATGGCGCAAAATCAGTTCTCGTATCACCGAAAAAAGTGGATGATTATTTTTCATCCGAATTCTTCCGCGTGTTTTACCAAAAAATTGGGGAGGGGATGCTCTTTGAAGATGCGGCATTTATGGCCAGAAAAGAATTTTTCCTTGAAAATCCAGCAATGCGACGCCCACAATATTGGGATGCTTTCCAACTGATTCAACGTGAGAAGTTGAGATATCGTCCTGTCTCACCGAAAGTAATTTTCCCTTGGTGGATCTTGCTGTTCTTTAGTGCAGATCTTGTTGTATCTGCCGCAGGTGTGCTTTTGCTGCGGCGCGCACAAATTCATCGTCACACCTCAAAAGAATCGTGAAAATTCGAGATGCTCGGGAAAGCTGATTCATTTCTGTTGCATGCACCCCAATGAAATACAATGCTCGGTCGGCAAATTCACTATGTCGCTTTGAAATCGATTCAAATAGTGTCGCTGCGCTTTCATGTTCACCATTTTCGAAGGTGATTAGCGCACGATAATATTGAACAGTATCATTGTTGGGATGAGATCTCTCCAAAAGATTTATGGCAGTTAGGGCTTTTTCGAAATCACGTTTTTTATAGTAAAACATTGCTTCAGAAAGATCGACATGCGCTGATGTAGCCATGTAATTTGGGATTCCAGGATCGTTGAAGGTATGCTTTAGGCGGATTGGCTGCGCATTCATGTAGGTAAATACCAACAAAACACATGCGCCAATTAGCGTGAAAAAAGCAGCATATTTCGTTGGTGTCCAAGAAGAATTTGATTTTTTTCGATGCTTCAATGGTACTAAGATCAACCTTTTGGTGTCCTGTAATTGTCGCTTAATTTGCTGACAATCACCTTGGCATGCATCGAATAATTCAATAAACCCAAGAACAGATTCGTCCAAGTCCTTTCGATGACGCAAACTAGCGACGTGAATGCGCAAGAGGATGGGTTCGTCCAATAATTCCAGAAGTGCGTTTAATGAACGATTATCCATGCCGAAAATAGTAGTAAGGAATTGTAAATTAAGGCCATTTTTTGGCGTGTCATGCTCAAGCGATTGCGCACTGTTTTTTCAGAAATCATCGTTTGCTCGGCAATTTCATGGTTGCTGTATCCATCCAGATGAAGTTGAAAAAGGCGGGTTTCATGGCTAGGCAATAGTCGCAAACTTTCTGAAATGTGGTGGGGTTCTTGCGAATGTACGTCATCAGGGATGTGAATCGAGATCTCCGAATGCAGTCGTTCTGAACGCAGGTAGTCGATTGATTTATTTTTTACGGCAGCGCTTAAATAGGCCTGTGCCGATGAAACATGTTGCCATTTAGATGTCCTCAATTCAGATTTTGTTGCAAGCAGATGGACGAATAATTCGCTCACGATATCCCGAGCGACCTCCATATTTTTTACCCGGTGATACGAAATGAACACCAAAGGTTCAAACAATTCGTGATACAATTTTCCCAATGCACGGTCGTCACCGTGAATAAAGTCATTCCAATATGAAGTGGAAAATGTCATTTCAGGTTCGAAATTACGCTTTTTACAAAAAAAAGTACAAAGTCGTCGGGACAAAAGTGTCGAATAAACGACAAACAGAGTAGAACAGTCGCGATGAACATCAAAAAAATCAAGTATTTCATTCATTTGGTCGAAAAGGAACGTACTGGGACTCCTACAGAAATTGCGGAAAAGCTTGGAGTGAGTGAGCGTATGATTTACCACTACGTGCAGGTGTTGAAGAATAAGTTTCATGCGCCGATTGAATTCAATAAATACCGAAAGTCTTACCAATTTGAGCGTCCGGGAAAGTTGCATTGGGAGTGGGTAAAGAAATAGTTTGACCTACTTTAAAACTGAATTTATATTTCAGTTGACAGCGCTTATTTTACACACTCAAAAAAATCGAGCAATCGACCATGTATTTAGAAAACCTGCAGCGACTTATAGAGGCCATCGAGCAACGATCTACGGGCAATGCGCGTGAGATTTCCCAAAAACTTAATGTTTCAGAGCGTATGGTGTACAATTACCTAGATGTCCTGAAAAATGAATTTGGCGCCCCAATCAAATACAACCGTGCAATGAAAACCTACTTTTTTACGGAGGAGGGGAAGATTGAGTTGAGGTGGCAAGAGGGGCTAGGAGTGAAGAATTAATAATGAAGAATAGAAGATGAAAAATTTACTTATAACAGCAACATTTTGTGTTTTATCCATGCTAAGTATTGCTCAGGTTCCAGTGTATGTGCCAACAAATGGCTTGGTTGGATGGTGGCCGTTTAATGGGAATGCCAACGATGAAAGCTTGAATGGGAATAATGGAACTGTGAACGGAGCCACCTTGACGACTGATCGATTTGGAGTGGTGAATAAGGCCTACAGTTTCAATGGCACATCAAATTTTATTGAGGTTCTGGATAATAATAGTTTAGATTTAGTCAATCAATATACCATTTCGGTATGGGTAAATATTCCTGATTATACGGTAGGACCCTCACTCCCAGATGGGGCAGGAGCTTACGATTACACACGAACCATTTTAGGAAAACCTAGAACATCAGGTTGGGCAACTGGTTACGCCATGACGACAAATCCAAATGGTTCAAGTTCGTATACGTCTTGTAGTAACCTAGCTTTATGTTGTTCACAAGTGAATGTAACTTCAACAACCGTGAATCCTTTAAATACTTGGGTGCATTTTGTGGCTGTTTACAACGGCAGTACTTTGAAGATATACATGAACAATGTGTTGGTAGGAACCTCAACTGGAATAATTACGCTCGATATTACTACGCAAAGTTTGTATTTTGGAAAGGAATTTCAAACAGTTGGGAATAACTGGTACCGCTGGTTTAAAGGAAAAATTGATGATATTGCCATTTTTAATAGAGTGCTCTTACCCTGCGAAATTCAGTCGCTTTATACGGGAATATTGCCAAATACATCAGTGAATGCAGGTGCCGACCAGGCAATTTGTGTCGGTACACCTGTGACATTAAGTGCCACTGGAGCATCCACATACACTTGGAACAACGCCGTGAGCAATGGCGTGTCTTTTACTCCAACATCAACAACTACCTATTCTGTTACAGGAACCGATGCCAATGGCTGTATCGGAACTGACCAAGTTGTAGTAACGGTGAATGCCTTACCAACGGTGAATGCAGGCGCAGATCAAACAATTTGTGCAGGCGCAACTGTGAATTTGAGTGGTTCGGGTGCCAATAGCTATTCTTGGACCAACGGTGTAAACAACGGAGTATCATTTTCACCGCTATCAACAGCTACATATGCGGTGACTGGTACAAATTCCTCAACAGGATGCACGAATACTGATATTGTCTTGGTAACAGTGAATCCATTGCCAGTAGCAAATGCCGGTACTGATTTTACAAAAACATGTACCCAAAATGTCGGTGGTGCAACGATTGGATCAAGCGCTGTAGCCGGAGTAACGTATAGTTGGTCTCCCACGACAGGTTTGACTTCGTCAACGGTGTCAAATCCAACAGCGAATCCAGCGGTAACAACAACATATACGGTAACAGTCACTAACGCATCAAGTGGTTGCTTCGCCACCGACCCGGTAGTTGTTACAGCGAATACGAATTCTCCCGTTGCCTCTGCAGGCCCAGATGTTACAAAAACGTGTGTTCAAAATCCCACAGGATCGAACATTGGTCAAGCACCCATATCTGGAATCATATACAGTTGGAGTCCATCTACAGGATTGTCTTCGCCCAATACGTCAAATCCGATAGCGAATCCATCGGTAACGACCAATTATACCTTAACATCCACCAATTCTGTCAACGGCTGTGTTGCCACCGATCAAATGGTGGTGACAGTGAATACTGGGGTTCCAGTGGCAAATGCAGGTGCTGATGTACTAATTAGCTGTGTTCAAAATCCAACGGGCTCGAGCATTGGCTCGGCATCCACCCCTGGAGTAACTTACAGCTGGTCTCCTGCGACAGGCTTGACTTCATCAACAGTGTCAAATCCAACAGCCAACCCAACAGCGACAACAACATATACGCTTACAGCGACAAATACAGCAAGCGGTTGTACAGCCACCGATCAGTTGCTTATCACAGTGAACACGACTATTCCATTAGCCTCTGCGGGACAGGATTTTACAAAAAATTGTACTCAAAATCAAACAGGTTTAAG
>JBEIKR010000081.1:0-12288 GCA_040379705.1 Crocinitomicaceae bacterium | reverse complement strand
TTCATGGTATTTCATTGCGCATTGATCCTACCATTGACAATGGTGTTGAGCGCAGTTTGCATGAGACGGGCACTTACGAAAAAGGTGTTCTTACCTTCATGGAGGACTACCTTCAGTCAGGGGATGTTTTCGTAGATATCGGCGCAAACATTGGCTTGATGTCTATTTTTGCCGCGAAATGTGTTGGGCCACACGGTCATGTTCACGCCTTCGAAGCTTTGCCAAAAACTGCATTTCTCTTGCATGACAACATGATGATCAATGACTGCAGAAATATCACCATACATGGATATGCGTTAGGTGCAGAAAAAGGTACTGCAACCATTTATGAGAATATTCAGATCAATCGGGGAGGTGCATCACTGGTCGTTGAGGATGGTAGCGAAGGAACTCAAATTTCTGTTAAAGCCCTTGACGATATCTATGACAGCGAATCCCCCGTTTCACTAGTAAAAATAGACGTGGAAGGCTACGAACCCTACGTATTGGCAGGTGCTAAAAAGACTTTGTCGCGCTGTAGACCCATTGTAATCATCGAAGTTTCTTCAGCTGTTTCGGCGTCATCCATCGATGCGTTGAATCAAATACGTGCGTTGGGTGAATATCATTTTTTCCGATTGAAAGGGACCAAAGAGAGGAAATCATCACTTATTGAGATTCTTGGTGATCAGGCTTTGCCTGCACATGACAATGTATTCTGTATTCCTGCAGAACGATTGAAGAACAACGTCTAATCGATCTAATTCAGATAGCCATGAATAAAAGCCTTTGGATCATTTTGCTTATAAATACGTTAACGGTTGTTTCTCAAATTCGTCCCAATACAGGCGTGACGGGAGTTGAGTTGGACAAGGTAAAGGTGAATGTTTTAGAGCCAACGGATTTCTCAGCAATTCCTTGCTATACAAAAGCGGAGTTTTCACTTCATTTTCCTAAAGAAATCGAGGATAAGGTCAGTCAATTTGTAACGATGACCTCTCAGCGCGAAGAAACAGCAAACCAATCCGAGGTATTAAATCCCTATTTGGAATGGGAGTTGCGATTTTATGGTGAATTCGAGCACATTGCTTCTGGAAAGAAAATCGTGATTGACGGCTTCTACAATGCAGAGTTCAAATCATGGATGAAAAATCCGTTGAAACCAGGACCGAAAAATGACCTTTACCTTGATGATGAGTACAAAAAACTAGGCGGATGGGTTGAAATGCCCACACAAAACCAATACTTAGTGCGTTTCGCACCTCCTGAGAGTGGTGCTTGGCGTGCCGTTTTTTATCTTGTAACGAAGGATGGCGTGAATGAAAAAAGTGCACCTCTAGAGTTTAATGTCGTTCCATCGAATGACCCGGGATATGTACGAATAGCGGAAAATAAAAGATACTTGGAGCTGGGGAATACATTCTTCCCTGCAATTGGACCAAACATCAAGTGGCCAGAAACAAATCCCTACATGGATCCTGAATTTGCTCAATTGATGGGGCTTGCTTCGGAAAATTACCGACCAAACTTTAGTGTCCCACGTGTCTATGAAAAATTCCTAGAATACATGACCAAGGTGTCTAGAAGCGGAGTCAAAACAGCTCGAATCATTCAATTTCCGGCAAGCAATGAAATCGAATGGGAAAATGTCGGGAATTATACCTCACGCTTGCACCAAGCTCAGGAAATGGACCGGATTCTGGAGCATGCGGAGGAACTTGGACTTTACTTGCAATGGAACATGGCAATTCATCTGACGTTTAAGTTCAATGCTTACGGTGTCAATCAATGGGATTGGATCGATGATCCAGCCACTGCAGATGATGGAATCAATGCTTTCGGCTATAAAGCTGCCTTTGCTTTAGTAGAACCACTCGATTTCTTGAAAAATGCAGAAGCAAAAAAGTACTACAAACAACGTATTCGCTACATTCTTGCACGATGGGGGTATTCTACCCGCATTAGTGTATTCGAAATATTGAGTGAGATTTCAAACATCTCAAACATTAATTACGGGAATGAAAGTGATAAATTCTATGAGTCCAATTGGCCAGTTTACCGAGAATGGATGATCGAGATGGCGGGTTACATTAAAAGTCAGTACTATGGCCAAGTGCATGTGCTGACAGGGAGTTACTCCGGCGATAAGGCAGTGGAGGATTCAACCTATGAGGACCCAAATTTTGACCTGATGAGTTTCAATAATTACGACATCAGTGCGCCAAATTTTGCAACTTTTTTCACGGGAAGCAATACATCCAACGGTAAGGGAGGACCACGTGTTTATGGGGTGTCGAATGTTTATCTCAATGAAGATTGCGGGTTTATTCAAGAAAAACACATTGATTCGTATTCCTGCCGCAGTATGGGAGAATCGTGTGTGCGCAACGTCAAACCGCTCATGTATGCAGAGACCGATCCAATGCAAACCATTTGCGATACCAACGGGACCGAAGTACGTCGAGCAATATGGCAAAGTGCATTTTCTGGTTTGGCAGGTGCGATGAGTTGGGAGGCACAACGCACTCCTAAAATACTTGTCGATTACGCCTTTTTACACCAATTTTTATCGACTTACCCGCTCCAAAAAGGAAACTGGCATCCAGGTGCTTCACAATTGAATAGCGATGGCTCTTGGACCTATGATGCATCAGCCTATAATGCGATGGATGGGGAACCGTCGGCTGGAGCGATTAAAAATGCGGACTTGATCTATTTGCGCTCGATGACAGGAGATACCGCCATCGGAGTGGTGACCAACAAAACATATTCGATTTATTCCTTGACAGATTGTTTTGAAAAGGAATTGAATCTGCAAGATCCTGGGTACAATCAAATGAAATCAGTCAATTTACGGAAAGAAGGTTTGAAAATAAAAACAGTCAATCGAGGAAAATATTTGGTGAGATTTTATGCGTCCACCGATCCCACAAAGGTCATTCACGCATATACAACACGTGGGAAATGGATTCGCCTCGACTACGAATTGCCAGCAACGAATAAGGATTTTATTGTGCTTTTTACAATGGAGAGGCTTTAGAGTTAAGAGTTAAGAGTTAAGAGTTATGAGTTGCGAGTTGCGAGTTATGAGTTATGAGTTATGAGTTGCAAGTTATGAGTTATGAGTTAGAGTTGCGAGTTATAGGTGACTGAGGCTCTCGAAGTCACGAATTACGAATTGCCAAAGGCATCAAATTATGAATTGCCAAAGGCATCAAATTATAAAATATGAAATACATCATCTCCATCGATCAACCGCAGCAGCAGTACATTCAGATTACGGCGCTGTTTCATTCTGTGTCCGACACATTGGAATTTCACTTGCCAAGTTGGCGGCCCGGACGCTATGAATTGGCTAATTTTGCGAAGAATGTGAAGGATGTTCGCGTGTTTGATGGTGCGTCGAAAAAACGTTTAGAGATTAGTAAACTTACTAAGGATTGTTGGCAAATAAGCACTGAAGGAAGTAAAGAAATCCGTGTTGACTACCGCTATTATGCGGCGGAATTAAATGCAGGCTCAAGCTTTCTGTCAGATGAACAGCTGTATGTGAATCCTGTCAATTGTTTTATTTTTAGTAAGGAACAGTTTACTGAACCCATTGAACTAGAATTGAATATCCCATCCTTTTGGCAAGTTGCAACGTCGATGCGCAAAAATGGGACAACGCTGATGGCAGACAACTTTGATGAGCTGGCAGATTCCCCTTTTATCTGCTCAGCACAATTGCAGCATGATGAGTACCGAGTGAACGAAACACTTTTTCACTTGTGGTTCAACGGGGAGGCAAAACCAGAATGGGATCGATTGAAAACGGACTTCACTGCATTTACTACCGCACAAATCAAAAAGTTTGGAGAATTCCCTGTTTCTGAATACCACTTTTTATTTCAAATATTGCCATACAAGGCCTACCATGGCGTTGAACATTGTAAATCTACCGTGATCGCTCTTGGACCTTCATACGATGTGTTTGGAGATGAATACAAGGAATTACTAGGCGTTTCTTCGCACGAATTATATCATACTTGGAATGTAAAGGCGATTCGTCCAATGGAGATGCATCCTTACGACTTCACGAAAGAAAATTATTCCCAATTGGGGTTCATTTGTGAAGGTGTCACGACCTATATGGGTGATCTTTTCTTGCTGAAAAGTGGTGTTTTTACCTTAGATCAGTACTTTAATGAGTTAAATGGTCAGCTACAAAAGCATTTCGACAATTTCGGTCGTTTCAATTATTCTGTAGCGGAGTCGTCGTTTGATACGTGGTTGGATGGCTATGTTCCTGGTGCGCCAGGCCGAAAAGTATCTATTTATACTGAAGGTTGTTTGCTTGCATTTGTAACCGATGTTAGAATTCTTCGCGCAACAAACAATCACTATGGCTTGGATGAAGTCATGAAGCGCCTATATTACGATTATGCATTAGCAGGTAAGGGAGTGAGTGAGTCAGATTACAAACAAATGCTTGAGAATATTTCAGGGATTTCATTCGACGATCTCTTTGAGGACCATATTCACGGAACACGACCTTATGAATCCATTCTTGTGGATAGCTTTGAATACCTAGGCATGGAAATGGAACATGTGCCTTCTAAATCATATTCTGCAGGAAAGCTCGGGTTTAAGTCCATTAAATCAAATGCAAGGGTGACGGCAATATATCCGGGAAGTCCAGCCTTTTTGGGTGGTCTAATGGTGGATGATGAGATAATATCGGTCAACGGGTACAAAGTGAATGCTGACTTGGATAAATGGTTGTCCTATTTCGCTGATGCTGAAAAGAATCTTGTTGTTCAACGCGCTGGGAAGCACACCGCTTTGCGTCTTCCTGAAGTACAGCGCAACTTCTATTCAGACTATACGGTAAAGGTTCAGGACAACCCAATCGGTTCCCAGAAGAAGGCATTTGACGCGTGGAAAAAGTAAATCGGTCAAAATCCGATTATTCAATCCCTGAATTAGAACTTGTAACTGATTCCCATGCTTGGTAGAATAGGGAATTGGTAAATTGATTCTCCCGTTACGCGATTCACATAGAAAATATTCTGACGATCATACACGTTGGTGATACTACCAATGATTTCCAAAACATCCTCGTTGTCGAACTTGAAGTTCTTCTTCACGGTAATATCCAAACGGTGGTAGTAAGGAAGACGTTGACTATTAAAGCCTCCCAATAGTGTAGAAACTGTTGATGGGTTGCTTGTTGTGTAATCAGTTGTTACACCACCTGAGAAGTTGTCATTTTGATAAAATCCAGCTGTCGGTGTAAATGGCAAACCTGAACCAAGGTTCCAGCGGATACTCAACTCCAGTGTTTTCTTTTTTCCAAATAAGTAGGTTCCTACGAGGTTGATGTTATGGCGACGGTCAAATACAGGGAAGTACTGTGCGAAACCGTCCCAACGCGTAGAATGTCCATATGAATACACTCCCCACAAGAATAGGCGCTCACGGCTATATTTCAACAAGGCATCCACTCCATAAGAAATACCATCCTCAATGATAAAGTCCTTCTTGTACACATCGTCTATATTTGCAAACTGCGCTACGTCTTCGTACAACTTGTTTTGGTTGATGTTACTTAACTGAGAGAAATATTTGAAGTAGCCTTCGATATTCGCAGAGAAGTACTTATTGATGTCGTATTCAAACCCAAAGATGGCGTGCCAAGAATATTGGATTCCATTCTTTACATTTTTCACTTGTTGAAATTCATTCACAAATTGTGACTGCACGTTTTGAGGTGCAGAGAGCAATCCGTTGAAAAGGTTCACAACATCTTTGTCTGAAGACGCTGATGTGAAGTTTTGCGAGAATCGACCTCCTGAAAGCTTGAATCTAAGTTTTTCTGTGGCGTTGTATTTCAATCCAATGCGAGGTTCTGGTGAGATTGTTCCCAATGAGGCATATACTTGCATGCGCATGCTCGGTTGAATCACCCAACGGCCGCGAACCAATCGCATGTTTGTGTACATGCCAATCTCGGTGGTGAAATTTTCCGCTTTAATTTCACGCTTGGCCTCATTGTAGGTGGTGAATGACGTATTGAATCCATTCAGGTTCAATCCATAATTCAACTCGCTTTCTTTTCTAAGGAAGTAGGTAAAGTCAAATCCAATATCAAATCCGCCGATTTTACTCGTGCGCGGTTGCACATTGCTTTCGTTGAATGTCGTTTCGTAGCTGCTACCGTTCACGTGTCCTTTGATAAATACGGATGAACTGCTTGGTACCATCAAGAAGTTGATTCCTCCGCCTGATGCTCTCCAATTCAAATCGGCAACACTATAATTTACACTGTCTTGGTTGTGAAAACCGAAAGCGCTGAATTTAGATCCTCCATCGCCTTGGAAGGTCACTTTACCGTACAAGTCCGTAAAGTTGAAAGGCAATCCCCGGCCTTCATTGATTCCAGGATATAGGGTTTTTGATGTATAATCTAAAAGCGAGTGCTTTCCGGAGAAGATAAATGAACCATTGCTCGGATTTCCGTCTTTACGTTTGCCTAAAGGTCCTTCGAATACCACCTTGCCAAGAAATGGGGATGCTGATACCTTTCCTCCGAATTCTTTTCGGTTTCCATCGCGGTAGGTAATGTCCATAACCGACGAAATACGTCCTCCATACTTGGCGTCAAATCCACCCGTATAAACATCCACGTTTTTCACCAATTCTGTTTCGAAAATCGAGAAGAAACCAATGGAGTGGAAAGGGTTGTAAATGGTCATTCCATCCAAAAGCA
Source organism: Crocinitomicaceae bacterium (assembly GCA_040379705.1). Lineage (GTDB taxonomy): Bacteria > Bacteroidota > Bacteroidia > Flavobacteriales_D > Crocinitomicaceae > M0103. The sequence continues at coordinate 5,558 of JBEIKR010000081.1, read as the reverse complement.
CTTTATTTTGAATCGGCGTACCACCGCGCACATACAACTGTCCACCTTGGTCACCAGTAGTGACAACACCCGGTGTCACACTAAATGCACCTACAATGTCATTTTCTGCACCGACGCTTGGTACGCGCTCGAGTCCTTTTGCATCAAATTGCAGTTTTGAAATCTGTACCTCGTTCTTTTTTCGCTTGCTGTCCGCACTGGCATTTACTTCATCAAATTCTTTTACATTTTCTAACTTCTCTAGAAGAATCTTGATGTCTAAAATCCCTTTCACATCTTTAATCACAATGTTTTGTGTATAGGTCCCGTAGTTAAAGTTGTCTATCTTTAAGATGTACGAACCTTTGTCAATTTTCGGAATCGAAAAAATACCGTTAAGGTCAGTTACTGCCCCTGTAATTGTTGAACTATCTTCGCTTCGAAGCAAACGTACTTTTTCGTAGGCAATAGGTTCTCCATTCTTTTTATCGGAAATAAATCCGCGAATGGTGTAATCTTGAGAAAAAGCTAAACCATTGATAAATAGGAATGAAAATAATATCAGCAAATGCTTCATAGCGCGTGTAGTTCTTTTAATGGTTTCGAAGATACATTTAATTGAGTGAAACGAAGCAATTTTTCATGAAAACCTTCCGGTATTTTTAGTTGATTTTTCGCAAACTAATCTTCGCCTTTTCCCAATATACATCCATCTCTGACAAGGTCATGTCGGAAAGTGACTTTCCTTCACTTGCAGTCATTTGTTCCATGAGCTGAAAACGATTGATGAATTTTTGATTGGTAAGTGCCAACGCATTTTCTGGATTGATGTCTACAAATCGGGCGTAATTGATCATTGAGAAGAGTAAATCCCCAAATTCCTCAACCCGATTTTCCGAGCCTTTAAGCTGTTCTTGACGGAATTCATCTAACTCTTCTTGAACCTTATTCCATACATCATCCGGATTGTCCCAGTCGAAGCCAATTCCTTTGACTTTTTCTTGGATTCGTGCCGCTTTCACCATGGCGGGAAGTGAATTTGGAACGCCCTCAAGAACGGATTTTCGTCCTTCTTTCAACTTTAATCGTTCCCAGTTTGCCTTCACTTCTTCCTCTGTTTCGGCGACAGTATCCCCGTAAATGTGAGGGTGGCGATACACCAATTTGTCGCAAATGGCATTGAGTACACTTTCAACGTCGAACGCATTCTGCTCTTGACCAATTTTACAGTAGAAAACCATGTGCAAGAATAGATCACCAATTTCTCCTTTGAGGGCAACTAAATCATTCTTTGTGATGGCATCTGCGAGTTCATAGGTCTCTTCAATGGTCAAATGACGAAGCGATTCCAGTGTTTGTTTTTGGTCCCAAGGGCATTTTTCCCGGAGGTCATCCATAATGTTTAAGAGGCGCTCGAAAGCGAGAAGGCGAGGATCTGTCATAGGAACAAAAGTAGAATTTTTCGGAATGTACTTTTCATTTCATTATTTTAGCATCCACAATGCGCTTGAGAATACTTGTAATATTCATTTTTATCTCTTTTTCTGCCTTCTTGCAGAAGGAATGGGGCTTGGAATATCGCCAAAAAGCAGGATTTCTTGCGGCACACCGCGGGGTGATGAGTCACTTGGCCGTGAATCAAGCTTACGCAGGTGAACTGTCTCTTTTCTTCCATCCCAAGGGACGAAAACAATGGCATGAGGCCTGTGGGTATCCAAGCATGGGAGCAACACTATTTGGAGGTTCTGTCGGAAACAATACCCTTCTCGGGACATTCTGGGGAGCTTATAGCTTTATCGAATTTCCATTTGCGAAGTCACGCCATTTTCAACTGTATGGTAAGATGGGGGCTGGTCTTGGCTACGCAACAAAGGTTTTTAGCTACGCCACAAATCCGAAGAATGTGGCCATGAGTACGCATGGAAATGCACTGATTTGCTTTGGATTGAAAAGCCAGTTTACTTTCGGTCGAAATGCCATCGTTTTGGGTGTTGACATGACGCATTTCAGTAATGGCGCCTATAAAGTGCCAAACCTTGGTGTTAATTTGCCATACCTGTCCTTCGGATATGGCCGAACAATTCAAACGGCACCAAAAGACAGTTTGACCATCCCGAATGTGGTGCCATTTAGAAAATGGTTGTTTGGCGCAACGGTAATTACCTCTGTAAAAGAAGTGTTTCCGACGGGAATGAAAAAGTATCCCATTTTTGCATTGAGTCTGCATGTGCGCTATTTTACAAAACCTAAGGTCGGATTGGAAGCTTCATTCGACATCATTTCTAAACAAGCGATTCAAGCATACCGACCTGAGATAACTAAATCACAATGGGACATCCTTCAGTTGGGACTTTTTGTTGGGTACTTGTTGCCATTGGACCAGTTTCACTTTACTTTGGGAATGGGCGTATATTTGAAGGACAAATACCAACCGGAAGATGCGATGTATCACAGGGTTGGAATTCGTTATTACTTTAAGAATGGCTTGAACACACAAGTTGTTTTGAAATCACACTGGGCAAGGGCTGATTATGTCGAGTGGGGACTTGGTTACACCTTCAATTACAAGAAAAGATGAAGCCGATTGTCGTCTTAAGTTTTATTGTTTTTGTCCTTGCAGCCTGCAAGAAACCTGAGAATCGTCGATGTTGGAAAACAGCAGGTGAAGAGACTGAAATGACCATCGCTGTTGAACCATTTACGAAACTATTTTTAAAGGAACATGTTGAATTTGTCTTAGTGCAAGATACGGTGGAAAAAGTCGTGTTAACCGGAGGGAAGAATTTGTTGAATTTTATCTCCGTTTCGGTGAGTGATCAAACCTTGGAAATAGGGAATGATAACAAATGCACATTTTTTCGCTCGTACGATAAAATTGTCAAGGCTGAAATTCATTTTAAGAGCATTGAGAACATTCATTTCGAAGGTTCTGAATCCTTGACGAATAAAGGAAAATTGAACTTTAGCTGGCTCACCTTGCTCATCCGTGATGGTGCTGGACCTGTCAACTTGCATGTCGATGCCCTCGCGATTATTGCCACAATTAGTCATGGTTGGGGAGATTTTACGTTCACGGGAGATGTGAATTATGCCAATTTTAATGTATGGAGCAATGGATTTTGCAATACCTATGGACTAAATGTCAAAGATTCCATTACAGTCATTTCTGCGACACAAGGACCAGTGCATATCAATGCCGATCAAGCAAAACTAAAGGCGGAAACAAATGGGTCTGGAAATATCTACTACCGGGGTGTGCCAAGCTCAATTTCATTCAATCAATATGGTCTTGGTGATTTGATCGATAACAATTGATTACAATTTCCGCTTCAATTGCATCAAAATACCAAAGGCACTCTCTACATCTTCTTGACGCACAACAATAGTGAATTCTGTGGATGTGGATACAATCTCGACAATATTGATTCCTTGCCAAGCGAGGTGCTTCAAAAGGTAATAATAGACCCCGTAAATTTCATTGTTGAGATTTGGAAGCTTAACGGTAACGGAAGATAAATTCGTGTTGTGAGATTTCAACCGCTCCTTCGCGAAACATTTTTCCATCAATGCTGAATGCCGTTCCTGCAGTACATAAGTTGTTTCTGTAACACCTTGACAAAGTGCAAAAAAGGAATCGTCTTCTTTGGAAATGGTTTCAAAAAGTAGGGTTTGTGCCGTTTTTAGTGTTTCTGAATTCTCAAAAGTAAAGTCTGTAAGATTGTTTCGAACGAGGAAATCACCCAAATCCCCCATCATGTTGGTGATTTTCATGTTCAAGCGCTGGTATAACCCCGGTGTCATGCGTTTGATCGCCATGACAATGGCTCCTTCGTTGACTTTCTTACCCATCATCTCTTCAATGTCGGGTTGTAGTTTTCTTGCCAACGCAGAAATATTGATGAGGTCCTCGGCCATCGCTTCACGCAAAAAAGGACTGCGGTTGATGAGCGCTTCTGTTGCTGTTCCGATTGAGTTCATATTTCCAAGTATTTATCGTGTTGAAAATCAATTTTATGGGTTACTTCAACCGAGATAGAACCAGTTCAAGCGCCATCTGCAGCTGTTCCTCTCTTTTGAGGTGTGAGGTGTCAATGACAATGGCATCAGGTGTTTGAATTAAAGGACTGTCTTCGCGGTTGGAATCTAAATAGTCCCGTTCGGTCAAGTTGCGAAGTACTTCGTCGTATGTTGTTTCAATGCCACTTTGCTGCAATTCCAATAGGCGCCGTTGTGCACGAATCTCTGGTGCAGCAGTCACAAAGAGTTTGAGCTCGGCATTTGGAAATACAATGGAACCTATGTCCCGTCCATCCATGACAATTCCGCCATTTTTTCCCAGCTTTCTTTGTTCATCCACCAATTTTTTCCTCACGAAAGGCAACGCAGCAATCTTCGACACATCGCTTGCTACTTCAGGGGTGCGAATCTTCGTTTCGACATTGACACCATTTAAGAGAAGATCACTTGCACCGCGTTCAGGATTGAATTGAAAGGACAGCGTAATGTTGTCCAAATGTGCTAAAATGGCTAATTCATCTGGTTCGCCGTCAATGATCAATTCATGTTGCTTGCAGTAGAGTGTGACACCGCGGTACATGGCGCCACTATCCACAAAGACATAACCCAATTCTTTCGAAAGTGCTTTCGCCATGGTGCTTTTTCCGCAAGAGGAATGGCCGTCAATAGCAATGGTAATTCTTTTGTTTGACATACTGCGAATGTACGGAATTCAGCGCATAAAAAAAGGGTCAACCGAGGCTGACCCTTTCCTTTTTTGGCGGAGTGACTAGAATCTCCAGCCCATTCGGAGTGCAGCTGTTGCGCTGTTTCCAAATGTGATGGAGTTCCCTTGGGGATGAATCTGAATGGTTGTCCCACTCAAATTCATTTCCCCACCTTTGTCAACCGTTGACCGCAAACTGAGGCCAAGCTCGGCGCCAATAAAGACGTTTTCTGCGAAATAGTAATCAAATCCAGCAGCAAGTCCGAGTCCAAATCCATTGTTTTTGGTCACGACCTCCGCATTTGAACCTTGGACAAAATCGCCATCGCCTGGAGTACCTGAATTAGGAGAATAGTCCTTCCAATCCTCATGCTGCGATCCAAACCCAACAAGAACATCCAGGGCAATGTAAGGCGAGAGACGTTCCATCTGCGAGAAATGGTACGAACCACCAAGACTAACCCACGTCGTTGCTGAACGCAAGGTTTGAGTCCCAAGTGAGTCAACATTTGGGTAGAAGTCTGCTCCCAAGCCATAGATGTTGTAAACATCTTGAGAGTAGTTGTGTTGAAAGCCAATACGTGCAGCAAAATTGTCCGTCGCAAAGTAGCGGAACTTAATCATCGGTGCAGTAAAGGTGTTCGTTAAATTGTTCAGACTCAGTCCTCCTTCTAAAGAGAAGGGATTCGAATCAATGGGTCTTTGGGCAAAAACAGCACTGGAAAGTGCGATGGCCCCAACTAAAAATGTAATCTTTTTCATACTGATTAACGTTATGTGGTTTGTGCAAAGATAGGGGCGATAACCAATAGAGGGGGTGATGAAAGTTAGTTGAAAACATGACATTACTCATGCG